>NZ_JARANU010000023.1:0-27479 GCF_029889855.1 Halopenitus sp. POP-27
GAACCGGCGTTTCCCCCCATACCCGCCCTCCGCCCCGGCCGGCCGATCCCCAGACAACCTTTTACCCGTTCACACGGTTGGTTCGGTATGCGCAGGGGGGACGATCGGGGAGACAGCCGGGGTGCAAGCGAGGTACTCGGGTTCATCCTCGTCTTCTCGCTCATCGTCGCCTCCGTCGGAATCGTGTTCACGGCCGGTCTCGGCGGCCTCCAGGACCTCCGCGACGACGAGCGTGTGAGCAACGCCGAGCGCGCCGTCGACGTCCTCGCACAGAACCACGCGGACGTCATCGAGGGGGCCCCCTCGCGATCGACCCAGATACGGCTCGCGGGTGCGAGCCTGCGGATCGGGGATCCGGTCACCTTCGCGACCGAAACCGGCGGGACGACGGACACCTGGAACGCCACCCCGATCTCCGTCGCCGTGGGCGGCCGAGCGATCCACCTCGTCAACGGGGCGGTCATCCGTGAGGACCCCGGCGGGTCGGCGCTGCTCCGAGATCCGGCCGGGATCGCGAGTTCTGAGGCGTTCGTGGTCCACCAGACACGGCACCGAACGGGGTCGACGGCGGCGGTCGGCGGTGACCGCACCGTGCAGGTTCGTCTCGAACGGCGCGGGCAGCCCGACGCGATCGTTCGTGAGGGACCGACCGATCTGACCCTCAACGTTTCAACGACTCGACCCGGGCCGTGGCACCGCCACTACGACGAGCGTGGAGGGGAGTGTGAGACGATCGCTGACGCCGGCGGTGCCGGGCGCGATCGCGTGTCCTGTACCTTCGAATCGGTCGAGACCGTCCGCACCGTCCACCACGACATCGCGGTTGCCTTCGAGTGACGTCACTAGGAGAACTCGACCGTAACCTCGTTCTCCGTGATGTGGAGATAGGTGATGTACTGTCCGCTGCCGTCCGCCTCGTACGCGAACGTGAGCGAGGAGGAGTCTCCCTCGAGTTGGTTCCCCTCGCCGTTGCCGCCGGTCGCGTACTCGACCTCGAGTTCGAAGGTCGGCCCGAGTTCCCCCACGTAATAGCCGATGAACTCCTCGACATCGAGCGTCTCGCCGTCGCTTTTGGTTACGTTGTCGCCGTCCGTGTTGACGATCGTCGCCGATTCGTTCACCGATCCCCACTCGTAGACGGTGTCGTCCGGTGCCGCCGCGGTGGTGTAGGTGAACGGCTCCGTGCTGGTGAAATCGACGATCAGGTCGTCGTCAGCGCTACAATCGGTGAACTCGTTTCCGGATTGGGTCCCGTTGGCGTCGGTTCGGACCCAGTGATGAGTGGTCTCGCCGTCGCCGTAGAGGACGTGGGCGTCGAACGTCGCCTCACAGACGGGCGTCGATTTTCCCTGGCCGCTGTCGAAATCGAGGAACGCTTCGACGGTCCGGTCACCGTTTCGCCCGTGAAAGCTCACCCACGCGTTGTTCGGGTTCTCGATGGCCACTTCGGTACTGAAGTCGGCGAGCGCGTCAGCCCCGGCCAACCCACGGATCGGGATCGACCCGCCGTCGCCGGGCCACTCGAAGACGCCGCCGCCGCTGACGGCCTCAAGTTCGAGGATCACGGCGGTGTCCGTGTCCACGTCCGCGGTCATCTCGGCGGGAACGTCGCTCGGCTCGACGACGCTGCCCGTCGTCCGCCGCTCGAAGTACTCGCGCCATCCCTCGTGGTACTCGCTCTCGACGACGGCGACGACGGAGCCGTTCGTCACCGGGTTGCGTGAGTCGGGATCGGCGGGGGCCGGGAAGACGCGGGTCGACCCGCTCGCCGACAGCCGTACTCGAGAGGGCCCGCCGCTTGCGACGGTCTCACCGGCGTTCACCGAGACGATCGGCAAGGTCAACGTCGCGCCGCGGTAGTGAAACTGCGGCGGTGAGACCATCCGGGCGGGCGATCCATCATCGAGCCGCCAGACGCCGCCGCCCTGGAACGCCACGGTTCGCTCCCCGTTCCGGTAGGTCACCGCCCCGAGCGTACTCGTGCCGTCGGTGAGCTCCTCGGCGTTGCCGTCCCCGCTCGCGTTGAGGTGCCAGACGTGCATTCGGCCGGCGTCCTCATCGACGGTCATCGTCCCCTCGCCGCCCCCGGTCGACATCGACTGGGTCCCGGTCTCACCAAGCGCGGCCATCGAGGCCGTCGAGGCGAACTCCGTCATCACGTGCTCGCCGCGCTGGATGTCGGCGGTCGTCTGCGTGTCCGTGATCGCGGCCGAGCCGAGCGTGACGACGGTGAGCGTGCCGAGGAGCGTGATTCCGATGAGGAGGATCACGCCGATCGGCGCGGTCGCTCCGCGATCGGTCCCGCCGATCCCTCCGCAAACCCCCCTGCCGATCCCCCCGCGATCGCGCCTCATAGCCATCGATACATCCCGCTCGTTCATAAGGGTACGCACGGCGTGACCGAGAGTGCGCACGCCGTGACGACCTCGTACGGCCCTGTGACGATGGTCTCGGGGCGAATCACTCGGCGTCGTTCACCCGAGCCGTCCGGACTCGATCCGGAGCCCGACGCCGTCAACGTACCGGATCACCATCCGCCCGCTCGTCACCGATTCGTCGACGACTGGCGTGTGCGTTCGTACCCGCACCGTGTGCGTGACTGACCCGCCGGTGTTCTCGAGGGTGATCGTCGTCGTGTAGGGCGGATCGCCGCCGCCTCCGCCGTCGACCGTAACCACGTAGCCGTCGTTCGCGATCCGCGACCGGACGGGCACGGCGACCGCGACGGTCGGCGGTGAGTCGGACGCGACCGATCCGGATTCGACCAGCCGATCGGCGTCGGCGTACCCGGTTGCGATCCGGTCGCCGGCGACCTCGATGCCGGTTCTGGTGGTCGTCTCCTGCTGGTTTGTGAGCAAGTCACCGCCGGCGATGAACAGTCCCGAGACGAGCAGCGACGCGATGATGAGCCCGAGGACGTAGCCGACTACCGTCGAGACGCCGCGGTCGTCCGCGGTGAGTCGAGCGTCCGTTCGTCCGTGTGCGTGTCTCGCTCCGCCCCGGATCCGGTCAGGACGCATCGTACGGGGCCTCCCTCGGTGCGACCCGAATCGACGACTCGTACCGGAGCCGTTCGGAGCGGTATCGAACGTCGTATGCGGCGCCATAGACCGCCGCCTCGTCGGTTGGGTCGTCGCCGGATTCGGGCGACGCATAGGCGTTCGAGGGATCGTGGCTGAGCGATCCCGGCGGATCGTCGACGAACAGCGTATAGGACCCCTCGATCCCGTCGCCGTTCGTGTATTCGATCGCGTGCCCGGGACCGACGTCCCCGAAGAACGACACGTCCACCGCGTTCGTGTCCGCCGGGTCGCTAGCGGGTGCGATCGTCCCGTTAGTGACGTCGAGGACGACCGTTCCGTCGTCGACACAGACCGGATCGCCGAGAGTCCCAGCGTCCACGTCGCGAGCGACCACACACGCACGATCCGCGGCGTCGGCGTCGGCGTACAGATGGAGAGCGTGGGTCGCCCCGCCATCGACCGTGACGAAAAAGGTGTCCGTGACGTTCACGGGGTCGACGTTGCCGGGCTCGATCGTCGTGGTCGGGGTCGCCTCGATCGTGTAGTTTCGGACCCGAACGTCCGCCGCGAGCGTCCAGTTCGCGGTTCCGTCCGTCGTGGTGAATTGGCCGTCGTCGCTCCGGATGCGAGATCCGCCCGTCACCGTCCGGTTGGTCACCGTGAGGACCGTCCCGTGTCTGGCCGCGCGATGGATGGTTCCGTTCGCGAACGCGTCGATCCCGTCCCGGTAGGCGTCCGTCAGATTCCCGACGTCGGCCGTCCCGTCGTTGTCGTTTACCGTCGTGAGGAGCCGGTGGCCGGTCGTCTCCGCGGTCCCGTGGTACTCGATCGCCGTTCCGGTGTCAGCCCCCGTATCGCGGGCCGCGATCGTGCCGGTATAGATGACGGTGTTCAACAGCGCCGCGAGGGCGACGAACAGGACGGCGAGCACGATCGCGGCGACGAGAAACAGCTGGGCACGGTCGACGTCCGTTTCGGAGCCCCGGACGGTCCGCGAACCGCGGGCGCTCACGTCCGCCATACGACCACCTCCACCTCGACCACGTTGTAGACGGGCGAATCGAACTCGTTCCCGGCGAAATACTCCCGGTCGGAGTCGGTCGCGACCGATCCGAGCGTTTCGCCGGTCGGATCGCCGTGGTCGTCCCGGAGTTCGTCGTCGTCGAACAGCGTCACCTGCCGGGTCGCCGTCGCGGCGTGGTCGCTCGGGGTGCCGAGCTCGATCAGGGGTTGTCGGCGTCGATCGCCGCCATCGAGATGATAGAGGTTCACGTTCACCGCGATCCCGCGCTCGAGGAACGTTTCGGAGAGCGCCGTGCCGAGGACGAACCGCGGCGGGTCCGGCCCGGTCGGGACGCGCCCCTCGTACTCACCCCTGGCTCCCGCGGCGTCGTGGAACCGGTTTCCTGAAGCGTTGTAGTACAGCACCGCACGTCGTAACGACCCGTTCTCGGCCTCACCCGACAGGAGTCCCTCCGCCATCTCGGCCTGTTGGGTCTCGATGTGCTGATTGGAGGTGCTCCCGGATAGCGGCGTCACGGCGGTCACCTGCAGCGCGAAGACGATCGCCGAGAGCAACACGATCGAGGCGGCGACCGCCTCGAGGGTGTGGGCTTGCGCTCGGGTGCCGTCGGTGCCGGCGGCGGGAGCCGACGGCGGTGGGTCACGTTCCGTCATCACCACACCCTCACCACCAGACGGTAGGTTCGGTCCTCGAGCAGGACGACACGCTGGGCGACGGTGACGGCTTCGGTCCCGTCGGGGGCCGGTCCCGCCGCCAGGGTGACGGTCCCCGCATCGTCGGTCCACTCGACGGGCGATTCGGACGGGCTCCGCGGGTGGATCGTCACGTTGACCCGCCGATCGGTCGCCACCACGTCGGCGGGCGTCGTGGCGCCGGCCGGGAACCGACAGTCTGCGCCCGTCGGCGTATCGGTTCGAAGCTGGCGGAAGAACGCAGCAGTACACGTCGCATTCAGTCGGTTTTCCGACGCGGGATGGCCCAGCTGATCGCCCGCGAGCGTGTCCCCGAACCGGTCGGCCGCGGTCATCGGTTCGACCGATTCGAACGGGGTCAGCGTCGCGGGGACGAACGCGACGACGAACAACACGACGACGAGGAACACGCTTGCGCCGATCGCGAAATCGAGCGTCGTCTGGGCACGCGTCGTCCCGGTTCCCGTCGTCGATCGGGGATCCGACGGCGTGTCTCCGGGAGCCATCTCCACGGGATCCGCCTCCGTCCGTGTGTGGGTGCGGCCCATCCCGATCACCCCACGTAGATCCACGTTCCCAGAGCGATGCTCAACAGCACGATCACGAACTTGACCCCGGAGATGATGTCGGCGTTCCGGATGTACCCGCTGATGAATCCCGACAGAATCGCCTGGATCGTCACGGCGTGGAAGAACAGCAGCGACAGGAGCGCGGGATCGACCCCGCCGCCGAAGTTCATGTCGCCCGCCTGGCTCCCGCCGGCGTCGCCGCCGGAGTCGACGAGCTCGGCCATCACGTCGATGAACTGCGTCTGGAGGATGGCCATCACGCCCAACAGCGTCACGTAGGTCATCAGGATGATCGCCACCTGCATCCGGGTCCGGGACTTTCGCTCGCGATCGATGTCGTCCTGGTTCTCGGAGGCCTGCGCGGCGGTCGTCAAGACGTCCGTGATCTGTGAGGACGCCTCCTGTGCCTCCGAGATCAGCTTGACCGTCCGGGCGAGTCGGGGAATGTGGTACTTGTTGTTGAACTCGATGAGCGCCTCCCGGAGACTCATTCCGTAGTTGACCTTCGCGTACATCACGTCGAACTCGTCGGCGAGCTTGCCCGAGGAGGTCTCCGAGACCGTCCGGATCGACTCGAGGAGGGTTTGGCCCGTGTCGTTGGCCGAGGAGAGTTTCCGGAGGTTCTCCGAGAGCTTGCCGACGATCGCCGTCCGTGACCGCTCGTGCCACTCGTGGAAGAACGCCAACGGAACGAGGGTGAGATACAGCGGGAGGTACACCCAGATGACGGTGCTCCAGATCGGCCGGGCGACCCAGGCGCCGACGGTCGTCGGCGCCGCGCCCAGCACGACGGCGTTCGCGACGAGCACCAGCGATGCGGGGATCGTCAACACCAGGGTGTACAGCGGGTTCCGCTTGAAGAACAGGTGTGGCTGTTTGAGCAGCTCCAGCGTCTTGTGGGTCCCCTCGCGTCCCTTGATACGGTCGAACACCGTGTACCGACCGACGAACCCCTCGACGAGTCCGAGATGGATCAGGCCCTCCTTGCTCTCGGTCTCGAGGCGGTCGCTGCTGTCGGTCGGCCGGAGATAGCCGTCGCCGGGCTCGTCCTGTTTCACCGTCGAGACGAGCACGAGGAACCCCACGCCGGTCAGCGGGATGAGCAGGTAGACCGTCGCGTACAGCAATCGGTCGTCGGAGTCGCCCATCATCCCCATGATGACGAGGATGATGATGAGCAACAGCGGGAACAGCGAGAGCGTCATGTACATCTCGCCGAACAGCTCGAGCGTCTCGAGGGTCATCTCCTGTTGTTGTTTGGCCGTTCGGAGGTGCTTCTCCTTTTTGTCGCTCAGGAACCGTTCCATATCCCCGCCGGAGTTGACGATCGAGAGCATATCGGTGAGGAACTGCGACAGCTCCTCGGAGGGCGTCTCCATCGACTGTTTCCGGATCGCGTTCCGGTAGTCGGTGCCGAAATACTCGGTCTCGTTGACGATGCTTTGAAACTCCCGTGAGACTTCGCCGTAGGTGTCCTCGGCGGCCGCCATCGCGCGAAGGATCTCGAGCTGGTTGAGCCCGCCGACCGAGAGCGCGTACATGAACGACACCGAGTCGGCAAGCAGCATATCGATCTCCCGCTCCCGTGCCGACGACCGCGAGTACGGAACGACGAGGAGGCTTCCAAACCCGATCGCGAACCCGATCGTTCCGAAGACGAGCCCGGCGATGAACACCGCGGTCGGGACGGCAAGCGACCGCAAAAACGCCGCAAGCTCCGGGTCCGGAACGGGGATTCCGAGTCGAAGCGCGTTCGGGTCGACGAGCCCGACGGCGAAGGCGGTGTAGCTTCCGAACGACCCCAGCACCCAGAGCACGAGGCCGGTGATCAGCCCGATCGCGAGCGCCTTCGAGACGAACAACTCGACCATGTCGGTCATCCGCGCCTCGGTCAGCTTCGCCTCGATGTCCGCGAGGAAGTCGCCGTCGGGGTCGAACAGCAGTTGAAAGACCGGGTAGAACGCGACCCCCAGCAGGTCCATTCCGCCGGTCGTGCCTTCCGGTCCGGAGACGCTCATCGGTCCGTGCCTCCCCGTGACCGATCGAGCGGGACGGTGCGTGATCGCGACACGGTGGTCACTCCCCTGACCCGTCGTCCTCGATCGGGCCGAACCCCCATTCGTCGATCTCGACCGTCGATTCGTCCTGCTCGGCCGTCGGTTCGTCCTGCTCGGCCGGCTTTGCCTCGTCTCGGTCGTTTTCTCCAGCCGTGTCACCGTCCGTCAGACCGTCGCGCCCGCCCGGATCGGCCTCGGGAGGCCGATCGGTCGGCTCGCGGCTTTCGGTATCGGCAGCATCCGGAGGGGCATCCCGCGATCCATCATCCATCGGTGGGGCCGGCGATCGGAGTGACAGTTGCTCGTCCGTCTCCGCTTCCGGTTCGGGGGACGCTTCCGTCTCCGGTTCGGCGGGCGCTTCCGTCTCAGGGCCTGAGGACGCTTCCGTCTCCGGTTCGGTGGAGCGACCGGACGCGCGCGGTTGGTCCGTCTCGGACGACTCCACATCCAGTGGATCACGTTCATCACCGACGTCCGCGTCCACATCACCCTCGACGGGTGGGTCGATACTGGTGTCGGCATCGGCGTCACCGGCGGTGGCTTCGGCGGCGTCGATCTCGTCGTCCCCCGTTCCGGCATCGGCCGCGATGGTGCGAAGCGTCGACCGGTCGGCCGCCGGCTCCGCCTCGACGTCCGATGCGGCCGGCACGTCGACGATCGCGTCGGCGACCGAGTCGGGAACGGTGCCGCGGTACTCCGCGAACAGGTCCTCGGCATCCTCGAGGATCCCGGCCGCCTCCTCGCGGCCGCTCTCGTCGGGGTCGGGACGCGGCACCATCGCCTCGGTTGCGGGATCGACGTTGATCTGGACCGACTCCATCTCCCGGAGGTCCTCAAGCGATCGACGGAGGCCGTCGTTGGCCATCAACGCGAGGATCGTCTCGGGGTCGTTGATAAATGCCTGGAAGGTGGCGGCCACCTCCGCGTAGGTGTTGAGCCCGCGGTCGATCAGGTACGCCAGAACCACCCGGCGTTTGAACATCTCCGCCTCCAGCGTCTCCCGATCCCATCCGCGATCGAAGGTGATCTCCCGAAGCGTGTTCGACTCGCCGAGCTGGAGGAACTCGTCGGTCTCCGCCTGCCACTGGTAGATGTCCTGGACGTTGATCTCGTCGTTCTCGGCGTCATAGTGGTTGATCTCGGTGAGGGATTTGTTCCGTCGAACCTTCCGCCCCTTGACGCGGGTCGACGACTGCACCGAGACCAGATCCAGCGCCGTGAACATCGTCTTCGAGACGTTGATCGGGTCGGTGGTGAACCGCTTGAGCACCTCGCCGACCGAGTCGGCGTGGAAGGTGGTATACGTCGTGTGGCCCGTGGACATCACCTGAAACGCCGTCCGCCCCTCCTCGCCGCGGATCTCGCCCATCACGATGTAGTCCGGACGCTGACGGAGCGCGGCCTCGAGGAGGTCGAACTCGTCGACGTCACCCTTGTCGTCGTCGCTGAAGGAGGGGCGTGTGACGGAGGCGATCCAGTTGCGCTGGGGCAACTCCACCTCGCGAGTGTCCTCGATCGAGACGATCTTCGAGTTCGAGGGGATGAAAAGCGAGACCGCGTTCAGGCTCGTCGTCTTTCCGGAGGCAGTCCCGCCGGCGAAGATGAGCGACTTGTGGTTCTCGATACACAGCCACAGGAAGGCCATCTCGTCGAGCGAGAAGGTGTTCCAGTTGACGAGGTCGACCGGGGTGAAGGGGACGTCCTTGAACTGCCGGATGGTGTAGTTCGTCCCGTGGTCGGAGACCTCCTTCCCGAGGGTGAGTTGCGCCCGTGACCCGTCCGGCAGCGTACAGTCGACCTGCGGCGATCGCTTTGAGATCCCCTTCCCCGACCGCTGTGCGAGCTTGACGACGAAATCGTCGAGCTCGGTCGTTCCGTGGTGAACGTTCGAGATGATCTGTTCGTACCCGGAGTGGTAGACGAACACCGGCGAGTCGTAGCCGTCACAGGAGATGTCCTCGACGTTGATGTCGTATTTGATCGGGTCGATCCGTTCGTAGCCGATGAAATCCCGCTTGAGGTAGTACAACAGCTTCTCGACCTGGTACTCGGTGAGCGTCTCGGCGTCCTCCTCGAGGACGGCGGGTTCGGGGCGCGCGGCGATCCCGTCGAGATCCCCCTGACCACGTGACTCACGCGGTTCGTACCCGAGCGCCTGGGCGATCCGCCCCGTGATCCCGTCGGTCGGCTCGAACCCGAACCGGTCGAACGCCTCGGCGATCGGGCTCGAACCGGACTCGCGGGTGTACAGATCGTACCGGTCGAGCAGCCGATAGGTCTCCTCGGCGATCACCGTCTTCCGTTCGGCCTCGTCGCCGCCGGCGATCGACTCGTCGGCGTACTTGATCGACGTGCGCAGTTTGCCGGTCAGATAGTCGTTGATCTCCGCCTCGATCTCGGTGCGATACGGCTGGATCGCGTAGTACTTCTTCTCGTTCTCCTTCGTCGAGTGGAAGATGATGACGAACGCGTACGGCTTGTTCACCCAGTAGCGTTCGACCTCGCGGAAGTGCGATTTCTTGGCGGCAGGAACCGCCTTCTCCAGGTCGTACCGGTTGACGAGCGTGGTGGCGCCCTCGTCGGTGCTGAAGAAGTCGTCCTCGGCGAGGTCCTCGGCGATCGAGACCGTTCGCGTCTCCACCGCCGCCGAGAGCCCCTCGGCGAGGGCGCCCCCGGCGGAGAGCAATCCGTCGAGCGCATCGGGATCGAACCCGAGCGCGGCGGTCCGATCGACTCCCTTGGCATCCCTGCTCTCGTCCCCGTCAGCGTCTCTGTCCACGTCAGCGTCTCTGTCCCCATCAGCGTCCCCGACACCCGCAGTGCCGGACGCGTCACCGGCTCCGTCGGGTCCGTATTCCCGCGCGTAGTCCGCCCACGTGTAATACCCCTTCGCGACCGGGACCGTCGAGAGGTCGTACCGATCGGCACAGCGGTCGTGAAGCGTCTTGCCGGCGGCAGCGGCAACCGTGATCCGGGCCGAGAGGTCGGCCGGTTGGATCTCCGCCCCGTCCCCCGTGTCGGTCCCCCCGCGGCCTCGCTCGGCATCGGACGGCTCCCCCTCGCCGTCGGCGTGCTCAGCCATTACCCGCACCAGTTCCGGCAGAGGCAAAAAGGCTTCCTCCAAACGAGTCAGTGAACCAACTCGTTACGGCCGCGTTCGACGGTGTGACGCGTTTCGTCCGGTTTCGGCGGAGAGGCGACAGCGACCGCCGAAGCATCAGCGACCGCCGAAGCATCAGCGACCGTCGAATCGGGCGCGAGGTTTTTCCACCGGCACCTCGGAGGACTGGTCGTGACCCGCTCGGACCGCGTCCCCGGCGTCTCCGTCGTTGCCCTGTTCGATCCGGCGGTCCGGCGGCGGATCCGTGATCGGGCCGCCGAGGAGTTCCTCGGGGACACGCGGAGTCTGCTGACGACGCTCGGGATCTGTGCGATCGGCGTGCTGGTCGGCGGCCGCTACTACGTCGCGACGATGCCTGACGTTCCGACGCTGCTGTGGCCGCTGTATGCCGACTCGCCGACGGCGATCGCACTCGCGATGCTCGCGCTCGTCGCGCTGCTGCCGACCGTCGGCTCCGGCCGGTCGGCACGGGAGACGCCGACCAACCGACCGCTTGCGTACCTGCAGACGCTCGCGTTCGTGTGGCTCGTCAAATACGGACTCTGGCCGCTCGTCGCGTTGAACGTCCACCCCGAACGCTATCTGGGAACTCCCGACGCGCTGGTGTCCTACTGGGGGATCCTGATAACGCATCTGCTGTTCGTCGCGCTGGCGCTCCTGCTCCCCGCGGTCGGCCGAACCACTCGGGGCGCGTTGGGGCTGGCGCTCGGACTGTCGCTTCTCGGCGACGTCGTCGATTACGGGGTCGGTTATCACCCGCCGGTTCGATACGACCCCGGCGTCGTGGTTCCGGTCGCGACCGTCGTCATCGGCGTCGCCGCGGTCGTCCTCGCGAGCCGATCGTTCCGCCGGCTCGAGGAGTGATGGTGTGCGGACCTCGGCGAGTTCCCACGATCGGATGCGTTTTCGTGGGAAAGTGGATGTGACGGAAGTTCTCGACGAGAGTTCAGTATCCGTGGGCGAGCGGACGCGGCGGGAGTCCCGCGAGCGAACCGTGTGAGCGAGGGGGACTCAGCCGCGTCCGCGAGTGAACGAAGTGAACGAGCGGACGCGGCGGGATTCGAACCCGCGATCGAGAGGTTAGGAACCTCTCGCCCTGTCCACTAGGCCACGCGTCCACGAGAAACGGTCGTCGATCGCCGGCCCGGTCGTCGGCGATGCGTCGGTGGTGGAGTTCGCCGGACGGTCGCTGAGGGTTATTTCGACGACGATTCGGTTTCGGTCTCGGTCGAATCCTCCTCGTCGGTCGCGTTCGAGGACGTCTCGGTGGACGTCTCGTCGGCGGACGTGTCCGTGTCGGTCGAGCCGTCAGTCGTCGTCTCGTCCTCATCGTCCTGCATCTCGTTGAGCTCTTCCTCGATCTCCTCGCGTCCCTTCTTGAACTCGCCCATCGCTTGGCCGGTCGAGCGGGCGAGTTTGGGGATCTTGTTCGCGCCGAACAGCAACACGAGAACGAGCAGGATGATGAGGAGTTCGGGACCGACGGGAAGCGGGCCGAACAGTGGGATCGAAGGTACCATCTCACCTCGGAGTTGCCCGGTAATTATTATATGCCTTTTGCCTTTCGACCCCGTCGGCGATCCCCGATCCGGCTATCGGCGACTGTAGCCGCCGTCGACGTGGAGCGTCTCGCCGGTTATCCACGCGGCGGCGTCGCTCGCCAGGAAGACGACGGCCGCCGCGACGTCCGCCGGTTCGCCGATCCGGTCGAGCGCGTACGACTCCGGCAACTCGTCGGCGTACTGCTCGACGAACGCCTCGGTCGCGGGGGTGCGAACGGTGCCGGGACAGACACAATTCACGCGGACGCCGTCGCCGCCGACCTCCTTGGCGAGGGTCTTGGTGAACGACCGGTTGGCCGCCTTGGCGGCGCCGTAGACGGCGAGGCCGGGGTCGTTCCCGCGATAGGACGAGCTCGCGTAGTTGATGACGACGCCCGAGCGATCGACCAACTCCGGCAACGCGGCGGAGGTACAGTTCAACGTCCCGTAGAGGGAGACGCCGATCTTTCGATCCCAGTCCTCGGGCTCGGACTCGCGGAAGCGCTGTGCGCCCGCGACGCCCGCGTTGTTGACGAGGACGTCCAGACCGCCGAGCTCCGCGACCGCCGTCTCAACCATCGCGCGGGCCTCGTCGCTGTCCGAGACGTCGACCCCGACCGCGAGCGTCTCGGTGCCGTGTGCCGCTCCGATCGCCTCGGCCGTCGTCGCGGCGGCGTCGGCGTCGATGTCGGCGACGACGACCGACGCGCCCGCCTCGGCGAACGACGCCGCCACGGTCTCGCCGATCCCCTGTGCAGCGCCCGTGACACAGACGACCTGCTCGGAGAAGTCGAGTGCGTCCTCGAAGGCCTCGAGCATCGGCGCTACCGTCCCTCCCACTCGACGTCGGCGTCGGTTCCGAACGCCTCGACGGCGCGGTCGTAATCGCGCGTCTGTGACAGCGACAGCCACGCCCGGTTGCCGTACTGCAGGGCCTCCTCGAAGCCGACCTCGCGGGTGCGGTCGGCGGCCTCCTTGATCGTTCGAACCGCAAGGGGCGGCTTGTCGACGATCGACTCGACGAACGACTCCACCTCCTCGGTCAGGTCCGCGGCCGGATGGACGTGATCGATGATCCCCTCCGATGCGGCCTGCTCGGCGTCGATCTGCTCGCCGGTCATACACAGCTCCTTCGCGCGGCTGACGCCGACGATCATCGACAGCCGCTGGGCGCCGCCACCGCCGGGTAGGACCCCGAAGTTGACCTCGGGTTGGCCGAACGAACTCCGCTTGCTGGCCAGCCGGAAGTCGGACGCGAGCGCGATCTCCAACCCGCCGCCCAGACAGAGTCCATCGATCCGCGCGATCACGGGCGGCTCACACCGTTCGATCGTCTCCGCCATCTCGTGGAACCCGTCCGGGATCCGCTTCTTCTCGCCGTAGTCGGTGATCGACTGCATCTCACCGACGTCGAGCCCGGTGCTGAACGCCCGGTCGCCGGCACCCGAGACGACGATCGCACGAACGGCCACGCCGGTTCGATCCTCCTCAAGCCGCCGAAACCGTCGGAAGCCCTCGATGAGCTCCCGCTGCATTCGGTCATTGATCGCGTTCATCGCGTCCGGGCGATCGAGTTCGATGCGTCCAACGCCGGTGTCCTCGTCGAACGACCAGGCGATCGCGTCGTAGTCGGGCTCCGACATCGTGTGAACGGAGTCCGAGATATTATTAATGATTTTCGATGATCATTTATAAATATTACATATATGTCCATATACTTTGATTGGATATAATCACCGCGGTGAAAGTCAACTGTCGACACGGTGGTCGTAGGCACACACAATCGCTAACAGCCGGTTCGCAGTCGGTCGATGGCCGGTCCCCGCGGGAGAGGCCGTGGCGGTCGATGGCTTTTAAGCCGGTCGCCTCCGCAGCATCGAACGATGGACATCGACGACGGCGATCCCACGACCGGGGACGTCGAGACCGACGTCGACGAGTCGCGACGGGCGTACGACCCGACGGCCGACCACGCGTTTCCGGACGAGCGGGTGAACGCGGTGCTCGAGACGATCGAATCGGATCCGGAGATCGAGGCGTATCTCGAGGCGCAAAACGTCAACGCCGTCACCAGGAAGGGCTACAACGACCACGGGGCCAAACACATCGAGATCGTCAGGGACCGTGCGCTGCGGCTGTACGACCTCCTCAAGCGGGCCGGCGTACCCTTCAACGGCGCAAGCGACCAGGGGCTCGAAGAGGCGGACGAGCCGGTCGTGATCGCGTTGGCGGCCACGCTCCACGACATCGGCCACGTCGTCCACCGTGATGACCACTCCTACTACTCGATCCCGCTTGCGGCGGACCTCCTCGACCGGTTCCTTCCGGAGTGGTACGAAACTCCGACCGCGGTCCGGGTCAAGGCCGAGGTGCTCCACGCGATCCTCTGTCACCACACCGAGGAGACGCCGCTGACCCGGGAGGCCGGCGTCATCCGCATCGCCGACGGGCTGGATATGGAGCGTGGGCGGTCCCGGATCCCCTACGAGAAGGGCGGTCGCGGGATCAACACCATCTCCTCGCGGGCGATCGAGCGCGTCCGGCTGACGACCGGCGAGGAGGACCCCGTCGAGGTGGAGATCACGATGAACAGCGCCGCCGGCGTCTATCAGGTCGACTCACTGCTGAAGGAGAAGCTCCGTGACTCGATGCTCGAGGACCAGGTTCGGATCGTCGCCATCAACACGAAGAGCGACGACGAGGACCGGCTCGTCGAACGGATCGAGCTGTGAGGTGATCGGCCGACCGGATCGGTCACACCACGCCAAGGATCCGGACGAGGTTGTGGACGGCCGCGAGCAACGAGATCGCGCCGACGCCGCCGAACATCACCGCCACCACGACGGTCCGATTCCGCTTCGCGATCGCGACCGGGATCGCGATGAGCACCATCCCCGCCACCTTGGTGGCGATCATCCCGCGAACCAGCCCGTAGCGGTCGATGAGGACTCGGCCGACCGGAGACCCCTCCACGAACGGCCCGAACGTGATCGCGACGTAGGTCGTGACGATGTCCGCGCTCACGCCGACCAGAAAGACGAGGACTGCGACCCGAAGCCGGCGACCCCAGCGGTCGTCGGCGTCGGGCTCGTCGGTCCGTGGGCGGCGATCCGGCACGGTCGTGAACACGGTCGAGGCCGATAAAAATCCGACGACGCCGTGTCGAGGCCGTTCCCGCTGATCGCTCGAGGAGCCCGATGGTCTCGGTGCGTCACCAGACGAGCCCGATCAGCACCGTGCCGGCCGCCACGAGCGTGATGATCAGGACGCCGCGGCCGATCCCGGTCCGGATCTCCGCGTCGATCCCGACCCGACGCGCGGCGTGACGGGGGTTCATCGCGGTCCACTCGATCGCCGCGACGAGCCGCATCGTGAGCCGGTCGACGGCTGCCCATAACTCGGTCACCCCGATGACGAGTCCGCGGCCGACGTGGAAGAACGCCGGGTACGTGACCGCGTCGACGTCGCGCATTCGGTGGGCGATCCACGCCAGGGGACGTTTGAGCGCGAAGAAGCCGACGAATCCGGCGGTCAACAGCGCGGCGGATTCGGTCAGGTGGCCCGTGCTGTAGGGGTGCAGCTCCGCGAGCAGGTACTCCGTGTGGGGCATCAGTCCGAGCAGCGTCTCGTAGGAGACGCCGAGATAGATGCAGGCGCCGGCGGCGAGCGCCATCCCGACCGTCTGGAACGGCGTCGCGTCGCGCGGGGAGATCGAGGCGCTGCCGTGGAAGAACGTGTAGTAGCCGAGCTTGATGAAGGACATGAACGTCCCGACCCCGCCGAGGATGAGCAGCCACCAGAGCAGCCCGCCGTCGAGGGCGATCGTGAACTGGTGGATCTCGTGGGCGGAGTCGATCACCATTCCCTTCGAGACGAAACCGTTGAAGCCGGGGACGGCCGTGATCGACGCGGCGCCGACGAGATAGATCACGAACGCGATCGGGGTCTTCCGCCAGAGGCCGCCCAGCTCGCGGATGTCCTCCGTCCCAGTCCGGTAGATGATCACGCCGATCGCCATGAACAGCAGGCTCTTGTAGAGGACGTTGTTGAGCAGGTGGGCGAAGCCGCCGGCCAGCGCCTTCTCACCGACGTAGCCCGCCAGGCCGATCCCCGCGAGCATATACCCGACCTGCGCCTGGATGTGGTACGAGAGGAGCCGGCGCGGGTCGTACTGCAACAGCGCGAAGAAGGCACCGTAGACGGCCATCGCGCCGCCGAGGTAGGCCATCCACAGCCCGCCCTCCGGGAACGCCCGGTAGAGGACGTAGACGGCCGTCTTGGTCGTGAACACCGAGAGGAACACCGACGCCGCGATGTGGGGTCGCGGGTAGGTGTCCGGCAGCCAGGTGTGCAGGCCGATGAACCCGCAGTTGACCCCGATACCGAGCGCCGCGAGCAGCGCGGCCGAGTCGTGGATCCCCGTCTCGGCCGTGAACAGGAAGCTCTCGACCGCCCCGAAGTGGACGACGACGGCGCCGAGCAGCACCGTCCCGCCGATGCCGTGGAAGATCGCGTACCGGAAGCCGGCCCGCACCGCCGCCCCGCCGTGGTGCCAGACGAGCAGCGTCGAGGTGACCGCCATCAGCTCCCAGAAGACGATCAGCGTGAGCCAGTCGCCGGCGTAGATCGTCGCGACCGTCGAGGCGACGTAGATCAGCGCGAGCCCGGTCATCCACCGCGGCGCGTCGCTGCCGTAGGCGTAGATCACCGCCGCGGTCGCGAGGAACCCGACGACGACGCCCATCAGCCGGGAGAAGTCGTCGACGTTGAAGAAGACGACGTCGAACCCGAGGAACGTCGACGCCAGGTGTGGTCCGTACATCGCCGGGTCGAAGCTCACCGCCTGTACGAACACGAACGCGGTCGCGGCCGCCCCGAGCAGGTGTCCGAGTCGCCGCGGGAGGACGACCGCCAGCAGCGCGGCGATCGCCACGAGCAGGTACGGCGGGACCGTCGTCAGGAGGTCGCCCCCGACGGTACCGGTGGCGAGCGCGCCGCCCGAGATTCCGGCGATTCCGGCGGTCATAGACTCACCCCCGCGCCCTCGAGGCGCGTCTCGACGATGAGCTCGATCAGATCGAGGAACGCCATCTCGCTCGGGATCACGCCGAGCAGGACGGCCAGCCCCATAGCCGTCAGGATCGGCGCGAGCATGAACCACGTCGTCTCACGGCCCAGCAGGGCCGAGAGCCCACGGATCGGTCGCCAGCCGCCCGGCGGCGGACCGCCGTGGTGGTCGTGGTCGTCGTGGTCCATATGGTCGGCGTGGCCCGTATGGTCTGCGTGGTCCGTTTGGTCTGCGTGGTCACGCTGGTCACGGTCGTCGGGGCGGCCAGCATCGCGGTCGTCGGAGCCGCCCTCGGGGGCGAACGGAACGTCCGTGTCGGAGGGGTTCGCATCGACCGCGTAGTTCCCCGTGTCGACGCGTTCGGCGGGCTCCGAGAAGTCGCGATCCCCCGGCGCGAAGTCGGGCCGGACGACGCCGTCGTCGACGTTCGCCTCGGTTCCGTCGTCGCCGCTCTCGGTCGGATCGTCCTCCTCGGATCCGGCCTCGTCCTCGGCGTCCGGGATCGGCGTTTCGGCGTCAGTGCCGGTTGCGGTCCCGTCTTCGCGCTCGGTGCCGTCGTCGTCAGACCCCGTGCGATCGCCGCCGTCGGTTCTGAGGGCGTCGATCGTCGCCGCCGTCCGGCCGCCGAGCGGGAACTCGACGAGCGGCTTGGCGTCGTGGGCGTCCTCCGCCTCGAAGAAGGCGGTGTAGACGACCGGCCAGAAGTACGCGATGTTGAGCACGCCCGACAGCAACAGCGCCCCGGCGAGGTAGTAGCCGATCGGCGTCAGCGTCGCACCCATCGCGACCCCGCCGATCAGCATATAGAACTTGCTCACGAACCCGGCGACGAGCGGGATGCCGGCCATCCCCGCGGCCGCCACCGTGAAGGCGGCCATCGTCACCGGCATCCGCTTTCCGATGCCGGCCATCTCCGAGATGTAGTCCGTGTGGGTCTCGACGTGGATGCAGCCCGCACAGAAGAACAGGGTGAGCTTCATGAAGGCGTGTGCGGGAATGTGCAACAGCGCACCCACGAGCCCGTGCCAGCCGAAGAGCCCGAGCCCGAGCAGGATGTAGCTGAGCTGGCTCACCGTCGAGTAGGCGAGCCGCTGTTTGAGGTGGTCCTTCCGCAGGGCGATGATGCTGGCGGCGGTCAACGTGATCGCGGCCATCACCGACAGCCAGACGCCGACGCCGAGATCGAAGACGACCTCGGGCCCGAAGACGTCGAGGACGATCCGCGAGACGCCGAACGCGCCGGACTTGACGACCGCCACCGCGTGGAGCAGCCCCGAGACCGGCGTCGGCGCCACCATCGCCTCCGGCAGCCACTGGTGTAACGGCATCAGGCCGGCCTTCACGGCGAACCCGACCCCGAGCAGGACGAAGGCGATCTTCGCCATCAGGGGGTCGCTGCTGGCCGCGGTCGCGAGCGCGTCGATCCCGCCCGCCGAGAAGGCGACGGTCGGCTCTCCGACGAGGCCGGTGAGCCAGTAGACCAGCACGGTGCCGGCGAGCACGAACACGCCGCCGCCGAACATCGTGTACGCGAGGTACTTTCGGCCAGCGGAGCGCGCCTCCGGCGTCTCGTCGTGAGCGACCAGCGGATAGGTCGCGATCGACAGCAGCTCGTAGAAGATGAAGATGGTGATCAGGTTGCCGGCGAAGGCGATCCCCATCGTCGTCGACAGCGAGACCGCGAAGGCGGCGAAGTACCGCGTTTGGTTGGGCTCGTCGAGCCCGCGCATATACCCGATGCTGTACAGCGACGTGATGATCCACAGCCCGCTGGCCAGGACCGCGAACAGCATCCCGAGCGGGTCCGCCCGCAGAGTGAACTCGACGTATGGCAGGAAGGTCACGACCTCCGTGACGTAGACGGTCCCGGCGAGCACGCCCGGCAGCAGCGAGACCACGGCGGCGAACTTCGCGATCGCCGCAAGCAGCGTCCACCCCTCACGCAGGTTCGGCCGGCGGTGGGACGCGACGATGGCCCCGCTGGCCACGAACGATACGAGAACGACGAACAACGGTCGCAGTGAGTCGACTTCGGTCATTTAGATCATCCTCCCGAGGAACGGTCCGAAGAGATCGGCGGCAGCGAACCCGGCGAACCCGAGCCCGACCGCGATCAGCGCGACGACGACGAGCACGACGAACGCGCCGGTCGGAACGTCCCGCTGCTCCGTCCGACCGCCGTCCGGTTGGGCCGGGGTCCCCGGTCCGGTCGGACCGTCTGCGGCGGAAGCGGCCGATCCGGCGTCACCGGGGCCGGGATCGGTGCCCGCAAAGTACAGTTGCTCGATGATCCGGGCGACGTACGCCAGCGTGAACAGGGTACTCACGAGTATCACGGCCGCGATCCCCAGTGCGGCGAGGTCACCGCCACCGGCGGCCTCCACCGCCCCGAGCGCGATGTACCACTTGCCGAGCAGGCCGATGGAGGGCGGGATCCCGACGAGCGCGAGTCCGAGGACGACGAACGCCCCCGAAAGGTACGGTGCTCTGCGGGCGAGGCTCGCGAGGTCTGCAACCCGTCGAACGCCGTAGCCGTATGCGAGCAGGCCGACGGCAAGGAACAGCCCGAACTTGAGCAGGCCGTGGCCGAGCAGATGGATGATCCCGCCCAGCAGCGCCGTCTCGTTTGCCAGCGCGATCGCGGCGACGATCATCCCGAATTGTGCAACCGACGAGTAGGCGAACAGCCGCTTGAGATCGGACTGCATCACTGCCAGCACCGATCCGACGAGGATCGAGACGCCGGCCGCCAGCAGCATCGCGTTCGTGATTCCGTCGTTCGCGGCGAGGAACTCGACCGTGAAGACGGTGTAGGTGATGCGCAGCAGGGCGTAGGCCGCCGACGTCGAGACCAACGCCGCGATGAACGTCGTCACCGCGTCGGGCGCGCGCTGGTAGGCGTCCGGCTGCCAGACGTGCAGCGGGAAGACGGCGATCTTCAACGAGAGGCCGACGACGATGAGCGCGTAGCCGGCCCGGATCAGGGGGTCGCCGTAGCCGACGGTCGCGATCGTCGCCTGGAGGTCGATCATGTTCAGCGACCCCGTCGCCAGGAAGGTGTAGCCGACGCCGACCAGGTACAGCGAGGCGCCGACGGTGCCCACCAGCAGGTACTTGATCGACGCGTACGCGCTGGCGCCCGACCGGTCGGCCGCGACGAGCGCATAGGTCGTCAACCCGACGATCTCAAGGAAGACGAACAGGTTGAACAGGTCGCCGGTGAGCGAGATCCCCATCAGGCCGCCGGTCAACAGCAGGTAGCCTGAGTAAAACGCGTTCCCGCGAGGGCCGGTGACCCGCGAGAGAACGAGCGTCCCGGCCGCCACGAGCGCGACCAGGACCACGAGTGCCGCCGACAGCTCGTCGGCGACGAGCTCGATGCCGTACGGCCGCTGCCAGCCGCCGAGCTCGTGGACGATCCCGTACTCGGTCGGCGGGCCCTCCACGAAGACGATCCGGGCGATCCAGGAAGCGATCCCGACGAGCGAGACAGTCGTGATCGCGGCGATCGGCCAGCCGATCCGGTCATACTGGGTTCCGAACAGGAGCGGGAGCGTCGCCGCGAGGATCGGAACCACGATCGCAAGCGGAAGCAGGAGGTCGCTCACGCGTTCTCACCCCCTGTGGAGCCGTCGCCGGCTGCCGGGAGGTCGTCCTCCTCGGCCATCGCCTTCCGGAGCGCGTCGGTTCGGAGGGTTCCGTACTCCGTGTAGATCCGGATACAGAGCGCGAGCCCGACCGCGGTGAGGCTCACGCCGACGACGATGGCGGTCAGGACGATCACCTGCGGGAGCGGGCTCACGAGACTCGCCTCCGCACTCCCGCTCCCCTCGACGATCGGGATCGACCCGCCACGAACGTACGCGGAGGCGATGAAGAACAGAAAGATCGCCGTCTGGAACAGGTTGAGGCCGATGATCTTCTTCACGAGATGTGGATTCGCGATCATCATGTACAGGCCGATGCACAACAACACGGTGAACACCGCGTAGGCGTGCCGCGTTGCGAGGACGTCGAGGGCGAGTTGGATCGGTAGGTGGTCGGTCATCGGTCGTCCTCCGTGGTCGCGTCGTCCGTCGATCCGTCGGTCGTCCGGGTGTCGCCGGTATCGCCGGCCGTGGTGTCGTCGATGGGTGTATCGTCGATAGGTGTGCCGTCGGTGGGTGTGCCGTCGGTGGTCGCGTCAGCGATCTCGGTCTCGGTTCCGGCGCCGTCCCGGTCGTCGAAGCCGGCCGCTAACAGGAAGAAGAGACCGACGAGCACCCCGGCGACGATCGGAGCGATGCCGAGGATCTCCACGCCCTCCATCCCGTATTTGACCGGGTGCGGGATCGGCAGTCGGGCGTACTCGAGGAACGTCCCGCCGTCGACAAGCCCGACGAGACCGATCCCCCCGAAGACGAGGACGCCGCCGACCGCGAGACCGACGACGACGACGTTCGTGAACCACTCGCGCGTGGCGTCGATCCCGAACGCGAAGGCGATCATCAACACGACCGCGGCCGCGATCGCGCCGCCCTGGAAGCCGCCGCCGGGCGAATCCGCCCCGTGGAAGGTGACGAACAGCCCGAAGGTCAGCGCGAACGGCGCGACCACCTTCACGGTCGACATAATCACCTGACTCTCCGTGTAGGGCGTCTGCTGGCGTTGGACCTCCGAGAGGTGTGGCCGATCGTCGCGGCCCGAGTACGTGGGCTCGATCGGCGGGCGATCGGAGACGTCGGGTGCGTCCGACGCGTCCGACGCGTCTCCGGAGCCAGCATCGACGCCGTCGACGTCGTCGCCGGCATCGGGCGCGTCGCTCACGAGAACACCTCCCGGTGGAGCACCAGCATCGTCGCGATGCCGGCCCCGAAGACGACGACGGCCTCGCCGAAGGTGTCGAACCCACGGTAGGAGGCCAACACCGCCATCACCGTGTTGCCGACGCCGGTGTCGGCGTAGGTGTTCTCGAGATAGTAGCCGGTGACGTCCGGATTCGCGTAGACCGGCGCGCTTGGGTCCCCGACGGCCGGCATCTGGGTCACCGTCACGAGCATCACGGCGCACAGTCCGCCGACGGCGAGCGCGGCGATGGGATCGACGCGCTCGAAGACGGCTTCGTGGTTCATCCGCGAGGTCTTCGCGATCGTGAGCAGCAGGAGGACGGTCGTGACGCCGGCGGAGATCGCCGCCTCGGTCAGCGCCACGTCCGGCGCCCGGTAGAACGTGTACAGCGCCGCCATCCCGAGGCTGTAGGCCCCGAAGACGATGATCGACGAGAGCACGTCGCGGGCCAGTGCGGTCACGACCGCCGTGGCGATCACGAAGATGAACAGCGCCGCCTCGATCGCGGTTACGGTCGCGCTCATCGGCGCTCGTCCCCCTCGGTCCACGGAACGTTTCCGTCCTCGAAGGCCGCTCGAGCGACCGCGTGGGCCGCGGTCGGGTTGGTCACGAAGATGAAGAACAGCAGGATGGCCGTCTTCACCGAGGCACCCTGCCACCCGAGCGTGAGCGCGACCGCGGCCAGGCCGAAGCCGGCCCCGAGCGTGTCCGCCTGCGAGGCGGTGTGTGCGCGCGCGTAGACGTCCGGCAGCCGGATCACGCCCGCCATCGAGACGAACGTGAAGAACAGCGCCCCGGCAAGGAGCGCGAGGATCAGGACGACTCGCGCCGTCGTGACCGGGTCGAGTGACCCGAGCGCCATCAGAGAACACCCCCGCGTTCGACCGTGAACTTCGAGACGGCGATCGCCATCAGGAAGTTCAGTAGCGCGTACACGATCGCGATGTCGAGGAACGTCGGCTCGTCGAGCGCCGCGCCCAACAGCGCCAGGATGACGACCGTGTTCGTTCCGAGGACGTTGACCGCGAGCACGCGGTCCTGCATCGTCGGGCCGACCACGGCGCGGTAGAGCATCCCGAGCGCCAGCACGACGAAGCCGGCCGCACCGGCCAACAGCACGTCGCCGACCGTGTAGCCGCCGGCGATCGCGAGGTCGGCGATGCTCATCGGCGATCACCGTCCTCGTCGACGTCCGACTCGGGTCCGCCATCGGTAGCCGCAAACGGCATCGGCTCGTCGGCGTCGGGACCCTGCAGCACCGCGCAGTCGTCGCGTTCGCGGGGCGTCGGCAGCCGGGCGGCCTCCCGGCCGTAGAAGACGAAGCGGGTCCACCGCTCGAGCCCGCCGTCGAACAGGCCCTCACGGGCCCACGGGATCAGGGTGTGGACGTATAGATCCGCGTCGCGAGCACGCACCGTCAGCGTCCCCGGCGTCAGCGTGATCGAGTTGGCGAGCGTCGTCACGGGCAGCCCGGATCCCACGAGCACGCGCATCCGCGTCATCGTCGGGTCGATCGGCAGCGACGGCGAGAGGATGACCCGGGCGACGACGACGTTCGATTTGAGGATCTCGAGAAGCAAGGAGGGGACGTAGATCAGCCCGCGAACCAGCCGGAGCGGCGACTCCCGCAGCGTCGGGTCGTGGTCCAGGCTCACCTGGGACAGCGAGATCGCGACCACGAGGGCGGTCGCGACGCCGGTCACGAGGTCGAAGGGATAGGTCGGGTCGCCGAGGACGAGATAGAACGCCAGCGACCCGCCGAAGACGGTCGCGAACCGCGGGCCGGTGATCTCGGAGACGAGTCGCTCGCGTCGGGAGGGCCGATCGACGGGTGCCTCACGGACCGACAACGGGGTGGACGCCAGCTCGAACTCCATCGGCTGGAGGAGGGTGGTGTTCCCGACCGGCGTGTACTCCGGATCGAGCACGACCGTCCCGATCCCGTGCTCGTCGGCGTACGTATGAAGCCGGTCGGCGTACTGACGCGGCCCGAAGAGGTAGACGTCCTCCGCGATGAGCGCGGTCTCGATCTCGATGCCGTTTTCGGATACATCGGCGTCCTCGAGGTCGTATCGCGCCCAGTCGGCGGCGTCCGCGAGCAGGTCCCGCGCCGTCGTCCGCCGGTCGTCGATCCGGGGATCGTCGTCGCGCCAGGAGGCGAGGTAGACGAAGTGGATCGCCGAGACGTCCCCGTCGGCGGCCGCCGCGGCGACGTGGGCGACCGTCGCCCGCAGGGTCGCGGTGTCCTCGATCGGGACCACGACGCGGCCGTTAGCCACCGGGGCCACCTCCGGGAACCGTCGTTAGGGCGTGTGGAAACGACATACAGGATTCTCATTCGTGACGTGGCACGGACACCTCAAAACAGTTCTTATCTTTCCGACGGCACGATGGGCGTTCGGCTTCGACACAGCACCCGCAGTCAACCGTTCGAGATTCCCTGCGTCCGTCCGCCAGTCGCCCAACTACGCCCCGAGAACGTCGGCCAGCCGCTCGGCGACGCGTCCCGCGACGACGTCCTTACTCCCGCGAGCCTCCTCGACGTCGTCGGGGTCCGACTCGCCGGCGACGAGCAGCACGCGCGTCTCGTCGGCACCCATCACGCTCGCGTCGTTGGCGACGACGAACGCGAGCCCGACGCGGTCGTAGATCCGGTTCGCCTCCCGCACCATCGCGGCGTCGTCGCCCGACGTCTCGGCTTTGAATCCGACGATCGGCAGGTCCGGGGACGCCTCCCGAACGGCGTCGATCAGCTTCGGGGTCGGCTCCAGATCGACCGACAGCGGCGATCCGGATCGGATCTTCTCGTCGACGGCGTCCGCGGTGAAATCGGAGATCGCCGCGGCCGACACGAGTGCGTCCGCGGTCACGCAGGCGTCCGTGACGGCCGCAAGCATCTCGTCGGCCGTCTCGACGGGGACGACCTCGGCATAGCCGACCGCGGGACCGTCCTGGACGAGGGTGACGTCGGCGCCCCGGATGTAGCACGCGCGGGCGACCGCACGCCCGGTCTTGCCCGACGACCGGTTCGTCAGGATCCGAATGGGGTCGATGTACTCCTTGGTCGCGCCCGCGGTGACGACGATGTGCCTGCCGGCCAGGGAGTCGGGCGTCGTCGCACGGGCGAGCTCCGTGAGGATCGTCTCCTCGCTGGCGATCTTCGCCTTCCCCTCCTCGATCCGGGGATCCGCGAAGCGCACGCCCCACGACTCCAGCGTGTCGAGCGCCTCGAGCACGCCCGGGTGGTCGTACATCGGCTCGTGCATCGCGGGCGCGAACACGACCGGCACGTCGGCGCCGAGCGCGGTCGTCGCACAGGTCGTGACGGGCGTATCGTCGATCGCCGCCGCCATCTTTCCGGCGGTGTTGGCGGTTCCCGGCGCGATCAGCAGGACGTCGGCCCAGCCCTCGACGCCGCACAACTCGACGTGTTCGACCTCCCCGGTGATCTCCGTCACCACGTCCGCCTCGGTCGCGAACTCGAGCGCCCACGGGTGCACGATGTTCGAGGCTGCCGGCGTCATCACCGCGCGCACGGCCGCGCCCCGGCGACGAAGCTCGTGGGCGAGTTCGACGGTTTTCACGGCCGCGATGCTACCCGTCACGCCCAGCGCGACGTTGACCCCCGAGAGCATTAGCCGGGCGTTCGGGCGTGCCGGTTAAATACTCTCCCGAAACGCGGCGCGCGGCGGGGCAACGCCGATCGACGGGCGGGAGACCGCCGTCGCCGACGCCGGCGCCCTGCCCGTGAGCGGCCGAAAAGCACTTTCCATCCCGCCACACATCGACGGTGTATGCCCTCCAGCATCCTCCTCCAAGAGGGAGCGATGGCGATCGTGTTCCTGTTCGGACTGCTGATGCTTGCCGTCCAGATCGCGTTGATCGTCTGGACGTATTCGGACGCCCAACGAAACAGCAGCCACCCCGCGTTCCTGTGGGCGATCGTGATCTTCTTCGCGCCCCTCCTCGGGATCGTGTTGTACCTCCTGCTCGGCCGCGATCTGGTCTAGCCGGACGGGACGGCCGGACGGTCAGTTCGGAAACGACGACGGAGATTGACGAGACGGAACCAGTTTGTGTGACCCCTCCGTATCGGAGCCCACCCAATGGGCCCAGTCGGATCCCTCCGCGGCGAGATCGGCAGTCTCCGGGCGAACGGTCGGGGACCGATCCTGGCCACCGTGGCCGGTGGGTGGGGAATGCTGCTCGGCGCACGGATGATCTATCCAGTGTTGTTGCCGTACCTCCGGTCGTCGTTCGACCTCAGCCTCACGGTCGCCGGCTTGCTGGTGACGGTCCTGTGGTTGGGGTCGGCGCTCGGCCAGCTGCCGGGCGGCGTCCTCGCCGACCGCTACAGCGAGCGCCTCGTGATGGCGGTCGGCGCAGCCGTCGTCGCGCTCGCACTGTGTGCCGTGATCGCCGCACCCACCGCGGCCGTGTTGTTCCTCGCGACCGGACTGGTCGGCGTCGGTCAGTCGCTGTACCCGATCGCGCGCATTACGATCCTGTCGAAGATCTATCCCGACCGTATCGGTAGCGCGCTCGGGGTGACGATGGCAACCGGCGACCTCGGACAGACGGTGCTGCCACCCATCGCGGGCGCGCTCGCGGCGGCGATCGCCTGGCAGGCCGGCCTCGGGTTCCTCGTGCCGCTGCTGTTCGTCGCCGCGATCGCCCTGTGGGTCGTCCTCCCGGCCCAACGATCGACCGGTACCACCGGGGAGACCCTCTCGGCCGATCACGCCCGACACGTTCTCGCCGAGTTGCGACGATCGAACATGGCCTTCGTGGCGTTCATTCTCTTTTTATATATCCTGATCTGGCAGTCGTTCACCGGGCTCTATCCGACCTATCTCGTCGACGAGAAGGGGCTCTCCTCGGCGACCGCAGGGATCCTCTTCAGCGGGTTCTTCGCGGTCGGCGTCCTCGTGAAACCCCTCGCCGGCGCCGCCTACGATCGGGTCGGGATCCGCCGTTCGCTTGTCGCCGTGCTCGTGGGCCCGATCGCGGGGTTGGCGCTGCTCCCCGTCGTCGAGGGCTTTTGGGCGCTGGCCGGGATCACCGCGCTCGTCAGCACGATGCTCGGGTCGGGCGCCATCACCCAGTCGTTCCTCTCGGACACGATCCCCCAGGAGATCCGCGGGACCGGCCTCGGCGTCGTTCGCACGTCGGCGGCCACCCTCGGTGCCGCCGGCCCGGTCGTCTTCGGCGCCATCGCCGATCGGGGTTTCTTCAACGAGGGGTACCTGCTGTTGGCGGCGATCATGGCCATCGTCGTCCTCCTCACGCTCCGGCTTCCGGACGAGTGATCGACGGTGGCGGCCGATCGGTGGTAGCGGTCGCTCGGTGGTGGCGGTCGCCCCCCGAGCAACGTACAAAGGTAAAGTGGCTGTGTCGTCGATACGTGGGTATGACTGACGGGGACATCGACGCCGTCGACAGGGCGATCCTGTACGCGCTACAGGAGGATGCCCGAAACCTGTCGTCCGGAGACATCGCGGCACGGACCGACACCTCGGACAGCACCGTCCGCAAACCCAATCAGCGGCTCGAGTCG
>NZ_JARANU010000024.1:0-26877 GCF_029889855.1 Halopenitus sp. POP-27
GCCTGTCGCGTGGTGGCGGAGATGTTTAGAAGATCATGGCTAAGGGGATAGTTAGGGTGACGGGGGCTGTCCGGAACCGATCGATCGGTTGGATTAATAAAATAGGTTTCTCTAATTTTATTTTATATTAATATATCTCTGAATTATGTCTTCTACTGCAATACGGGTACTGTTTAAGCTTTTTATATATAAAACCACCGTTATAATATACGGGGGGTCACCCCCACCCCACCAATGTCGAGTTCCACCCGAAACGAAGGGGTGGGGGGGTTGCGTCGATCGGAGACTATGAACGTTGAATGGTGATTGATACCAAAACAAGAGGTGATTGGTAACAGATGAAATGGTGGTTGGCAACAGATGGTATGATTATTGGTGACAGATAATATGGTGGTTGGTGACGGATATGAAAGACGGCTGAGGGACCCGTGTCCACCCGGACCCGTGTCTGACGCAGTTCTTAAGTGAAAGCGGCGTGGAACGTGCTGTATATCCCCGCGCCGCCGCAGGGACGGAGGACAGGATGGGACTGCTCACGAACCTTAAAGACAGCATCTCGAAAGTCTCTGACCGGCTGTTCGCGGACGAGGAGCCGAAGCGGATCGGCATCTACGGTCCGCCGAACGCCGGAAAGACAACGCTTGCGAACCGTATCGCCCGCGACTGGACCGGCGACGCCGTCGGTCCCGAAAGCCACGTTCCACACGAAACGCGCCGGGCTCGCCGCAAGGAGGGCGTCGAGATCGAGCGCAACGGGCGGACGGTCACGATCGACATCGTCGACACTCCGGGCGTCACGACCAAGGTCGACTACAAGGAGTTCCTCGACCACGATATGGAGAAGGACGACGCCGTCCGTCGCTCCCGCGAGGCGACCGAGGGGGTTGCCGAGGCGATGCACTGGCTCCGTGAGGACGTCGACGGCGTCATTTACGTGCTCGACTCGACGACCGACCCGTTCACACAGGTGAATACGATGCTCATCGGCATCATCGAGTCCCAGGATCTGCCCGTCCTCATCCTCGCGAACAAGACTGACCTCCCCGAATCGAACATCCAACGCGTCGCCAACGCCTTCCCGCAACACGAGACGATCCCCCTCTCGGCGCTCGAGGGCGACAACATGGATGAAGTCTACGACAAGATCGCGGAGTACTTCGGATAATGCCCGAAGCAACGCCAAACGTCGACGGCGGTGACGGGATCGACGGCAGCGACGACGACAACGGCGATGATGACGGCGTCCGGATCGACCTGATAAGCGGCGCCCGGATGGAGGGACTCACGAGCATGGAGAAGATCCGGCTCATCCTCGACGGCGTCCGCGACGGCAACATCGTCATCCTCGAGGAGGGGCTTGCCCCCGACGAGGAATCGAAGCTCATCGAGGTGACGATGACCGAGATCAGCCCCGACGACTTCACCGGGATAGAGATCGAGACGTACCCGAAATCGGACGCGGGCGATCAAACCCTTCTCGACCGGTTGATGGGCCGTGAATCTGCACATAAACTAACCGTCATCGGTCCAGCCAACCAGCTGCAGACCCTCCACAAGGACGAGACGCTCATCAGCGCGCTCGTCTCCCGCAAGTAGATGCCCCATCAGTGTACGTCGTGTGGCCACGTCTTCCCCGACGGATCCAAGGAGATGCTTTCCGGATGTCCCGACTGCGGCGGGAACAAGTTCCAATTCAAACCGGGATCGGTCGACGACGCCGGCGGATCGGGCACCGACCGATCGGGGTCCCCGACCACCGACGAGAACGTCACCATCGACCCTGACTCCGGGACCGACGGACCGGCGTCGGCTTCCACCGATTCATCGTCTCCATCCGCCGACGCCGGTTCATCGTCTCCATCCGCCGACGATTCCGCTGCCGCCGGGACTGCTCCGGATCGTGATGCGGAGGTCACGATGACCCCCGACGACGAGGTCCCCGACGATGCCGCCGAGGACGACGCGCAGGCGAGCGCGCGATCGGAGATCGTGAGCCCCGATGAACTCGCCGTCTCAGAATCGTCCGGATCCGGGACTTCCTCGCCCCAAGACGGCGACGAAACGCGGGAGGCGGCCGGGACACGCCCCGACGACGCCACCGAACCCGACGACGCCACTGACCCCGACGGTGACGTCGACACCGCGGAGTCCGATTCGGGACTGGATGCGCTTCGTGAGGAACTCAACGACCAGTTCGAGAGCATCCGGATCGTCAGCCCGGGCCAGTACGAACTCAACCTGATGGAGCTGTACGATCGCCAGGAGTACATCATCTCTCTCCAGGAGGACGGCCGTTACGTCATCGAGATGCCCGGCGATTGGGGCCCCGACGACGAGTGATCGCACACGTCGCCGGCCATCACTCGAGCGAGACCGTCCCGGCCGGCTCTCGGAACTCCGCGTCGTAGATCGTCAGCGACCGCGCACGCCACTCGATCGGATCCATCTCCGAATCAGCAATCGCCTGCGCCCGTTCGATCGATCCCCCACGCGCGAGCGTAACGTGTGGCACGTATTCTTCGCCCTCGATCCCGGTGACCGGATCGAAGGCACCACACAGTCGTCGATGTACTCGATCGAGATCGTCGCTCTCGACGCGCAGATACACGACGGGACCGGGCCCTCGAACGGGCTCCTCGAAGTACCCGATCCCCGTGATCGACAGATCTAGCGGGTCGGTTCCCGTCAGCACCGGCCGCAGTCGTTCACGAAGCCGCGTGACGGCGCGGTCCCGACTCCGACCGGGATCGCGTCCACCGCCACGACCGCCACCTCCGCCCCGGACGTCGTCGCTGCCCAACCGCTTGCAGACGAGCGTGTGTCGCTCCCGGATCCGATCGAACGCGACCAGGTCCGGATGGCGGTCGTTGGCAAGCCGGTCGACAGCGGGCGGAAGCGGAACGTTGAGGCTGAACATTCGACGTCGAGTGGACACGTGGTTCCGTGTCGGTTACAGGTTGTCGGTCAGCCACAGGACGATCACGACGACGATCACGATCCCGATGATCGTCGGAAGCGCCCGCACCACCGCGAACGTGAGGTTCACCAGTTGCCCGAGTATTTCGAGCGCGAGCCAGACGATCACCAGCCCGAGGATCACCTTCAGGAGGTCCTCGACGTCGATCGACCCCCGCTCTCGCCGTCGAGGTGCTTCCCGCCCCCGACCGCGACGTACTCTTCGTTCCCGGTCGCAGCGTGCCGGATCCTCGCGTGCCTCCGTCATACCCGACGTTCGGACGCCGATCGACAAAAAGATCGCCGTCCCGATCGTCGACGGCGTATGAATGGTTAGCGAAAACACACGTCTCGCCGACGTGAGAAACCGATATACGCCGGGGGGACACAATCGATCCGTATGACTCGCTCGCGGACCGCGTGGACCCGGCTCGTCTCGGTCGCGATCGCGGTTGCCATCATCGGCGGCGTTCTCGGTGTCACGTTCCTCGGTGCTCCGGGTTTCGCCGATCTCGGCGACGCCCCGGACGTCGCGAACGGTTCGGTTTCGGACGCGACGACGTCGCCCTCCTCGGCCTCGTCCGCCACCTCCGGCGGTGGATCCGGTTCGGTCGCCGCGCAGGCGGTCGACGCCGATCGGGTGGCGATCCGGATCGACGTCGCCGAGTCCGGAACCGCGAGCTGGGAGCTTGAGTACCGTGTCCGGCTGGACACCGACGATCGCGAGGCCGCTTTCGAGAACCTCAGTGCGGACATCGCGGCGAACGAGTCCGCCTACACCGACCGGTTCGAAACGCGGATGGCGGCGACGGCCGCTGCGGCCGAGAACGCGACCGGCCGGTCGATGTCGATCGGCGACGTCACGGTCGAGACGGACCGCCGTGAGCTGCCGGAATCCTACGGCGTCCTCCGGTACTCCTTCGAGTGGAACGGATTCGCATCCGTCTCCGAGGACCGGATCGTCGTCGGGGACGCGATCGCGGGTCTGTTCCTGGATTCCGGCCACCGTCTCACGATCGCGTGGCCCGACGGCTACGAGGCCGACGTCACCCGACCGACGCCCGACCAGGCGGATGCCACCTCGGCCACGTGGATCGGTCCCATCGAGTTCGCCGCCGACGAGCCTCGAGTCGTGATGGTTCCCTCGTCGTCCGTGGGGATCGGCGGTCTTGCCGTCGGCGCCGCCCTCGTGCTCCTCCTCGTCCTTCTCGCGGGCATCGTTTACCGCCGTCGTGATCGCCTCGCCGGACTCCTCCCGGCCGGACGTTCCGGTGACGACACCGCCGACGATACTCACGACGACGTCGCCAGCGAAACTCACGATGACACGACCGACGATGATGCCGCCGACGTGGCCGCGACTGAAAGTGGTACCACGTCCGCAGCCGAGGGCGCGTCCGGCTCGACCGACATCGACGACGCAGACGACGTCGACGACGCGGACGGCGCTACCGCCGACGATCCGTCCGAGGAACTGTTGAGCAACGAGGAACGCGTTCTCAAACGGCTTCGTGAGAACGGCGGCCGGATGAAACAACAGGACCTCGTGAGCGCGCTCGGGTGGTCCGACGCCCGGACGAGCCAAGTCGTCTCGGGGCTTCGCGAGGAGGGATCCCTCGAGAGCTTCAGGCTCGGCCGGGAGAACGTGCTTCGGCTGCCGGAGGCGGACGCCCTCGATCCGGGCGACGTCGATCCCGGAACGGAGACGACGGACGACGCTGCCGGTTCATCCGCCGACTCGGCGCCGGGCGACGACGACACCTGACCCAACGGGTCCGGTCACCTGTGGCCGGCGACGTCGGTCACTCGCCGCCGGCCACGATCGCTGTCCGTCACACTCACTGTCTCCCCCATTCATCGCCTCCCACGTTCATCGTCCGCCCCAGTCACCGCTCGTCACGCCGAACAGCTGCTGCTCGTCGCTCCGTCTGGTTGTGGTGTGGTGTGGTCTCCGCAGAAGAGCACTGGGCCGCGTGATGCCCCAGATCGTCACTCGTCGTTGAGTTCCTTGAACTGGTTGAGGAGGTCCTCGGTGGACTCGCCGGACTCGTAGGTGATCGACCCCCGGTAGTCGTTCCGCTCGTCGTCGAAGCCGGCGTCGACGACGCCAGTCTTCTGCTCGCGACGTTCGTGCTCGTCCTCGTCATAGGCACCCATTGACATGCTACACATCTCCTTGGAATCATCTATACATATATGTAACGGTCATTCACCCCGTCGACACCCTCGGATTCGCATCCCGGCGGCGCCTCCCCCGTCTCGACGGCATCCTCGACGCCTCGGCGGCGTCCGTCATATCGGAACCCATTAGCGTCACTGCGACCTACCCCGACCGTGGCACGACCGCTTCGCTTTCGTCGCGCCCCCCGGTCCTGGAGCGAGGGGGCCGTTCGAGGCGAGATCAAACGCCCGCTGGACGAGAACCTCGGTGCGACCGCTCGTACCCCTTGGTTCGCCCCGCCGGCCGGCTACGAGGCGCGGCGCTTCGAGATGGACGACGGGTCGATCGCCCTGTTCTGCTGGACCGACGACGACGCCGATCCGCCCGAGGGCGCATCCTCGGGACCGACCGGCTACTGGATCGGCAACACCGAGACGCCGAGCGCGCTCTGGAAGACCGACAAGTACGGCTTCGACGAGGTTCCCTATCCGGTCCGGAGGTGGACCGAGCGGGAGCTGCTCGCGGGGCTCACGGACGAGGAGCCGTGGTTGGATGCGTACCCGCACATCGCGTGGTTCTTCCTGCCGGTCCTCTGTTCGAAGGACGGCGCCGACTCGACCCGAGCGTTCTTCCGTGATCACGCCGCCGGATTTCCCGACACCGATCGCGAGACGGCGCTGTCGTTCCTCGAGGAGATCCTCCGGCGCGGCACCCTCGATCCGTATCGGTCGGTGATGGCCGGCAAGCTCGGAACCTCCCCGCACGTCGATCTCGTCCGAATGCGGGCGGCGATCGCCGAGTACGTCGCCGCCGACGTCCTGGTCCGCGCCGGTTACGAGATCACACCCGAGATCGAGGTGACCACCGGCCACTCGCTCGATTACCGCGCCGCGGACCCCGACACCGGCGAGGCGTTTCTCGTGGAGGTCACTCGCCCCCAGCCGGTCGCCGGCCGGGTCGCGGGGACCCCGATCGCCGCCGTCCGCGACACCGTGGAGACGAAGACGGCCGGTCAGCTCGAAGCCCACGGCGGCGGCGCGACGCTGTTCGTCGACTGCTCGTCGTTCCCCGACGACGACTGGCGATCGGTGCTCGCGGAGCGTCCCGCGGTCGATCACCGTCCAGCGGTCGTCTATCGCGCCCGCCCCGGCCGCGGGATCGAGGGGTACCGGCTCGGATCGGTTCCCGTCGACGTCGGTGACGTCATCGATCTCTCGTCCTGAGAGCTCGTTCTCGTGGGGTCGACGTCACTGGGTAGTTGCCGTCATCGGCGGTTGCCGTCACTGGGTAGTTGCCGTCATCGGCGGTTGCCGTCATCGACGGTTGCCGTCACTGGGCAGTTGCCGTCGCCGCCCAGTGCGTGAAAACGTCGTCCGCGTCGTTTCGTCGTTTAAAAGGAGATCTGCTCCGGGCCGTTCTCCCCGAGCGCGTCGGGGTCACGGTCGGAGTAGAAGCGTCGACCGACGCCTCGGTGGCACACTCCGGTTCGGATCGCGTTGTAGACGTCCTCGGGACGCTCGAAGGTCTCCTCGCCGAGCCGCGAGAGGACGTCCTCGAGGCGCTCGGACCCGTCCGCAAGCTCCACGTGCGCGTTCCCGTGCGCCGTGATGATGTCCTGTGTGGTCGCCGGATACTGGTGCCGTTCGAGACGTTCGTCGATGCCGTTCAATCGCATCACTACCCCGTACCAGTCGCAGGTTCTTAATGATTGTCCATTCGGATCATAAATCGATCGGGATCTGTTTAATGTCAATTAACCACACGACGGCGCCGACGATCCTCTCCCACTCACCCACTCACCCACTCACCGACGATCCCCCGTGATTCATCCCGCCGGCGCGTGCACGGATCGGTATGGTTCCACCACGCGGTGACCGGTCGGGTGACGGCTCCCGATCCGGCGACACCGACGAGCGACTCGTCGCCGACCTCCACGTGCATACGACGGCCTCCGACGGGAGCCTCACGCCGGCGGCGATCCCCGACGTCGCCGACGATACCGGCCTCGAGTGGGTGGCGATCACGGACCACGATCGGATTCATCCCGAGCTCTCGGCGCCGGTCACCGAGCGCGACGGCGTTCGGATCGTTCGCGGGATCGAGCTGCGGGTCGAGGCGCCTGCAGGGCGGTACGACCTCCTGGGTTACGCGGTCGAACGCACCGACGCGCTCGTCGCCGAGGCGGACCGCCTACAGGCTGACCGGATGGATCGGGGACGACGCATCATCGAGCGCGTCGAGAACCGAACCGGCACCACGCTGGACATCGAACCGCATCCCGGGATCGGCCGCCCCCACATCGCACGGGCGATCGCGGACTCGTCGGCGCCCCACGACTACGACGACGCCTTCGCCGAGTTGATCGGTTCCGGGTGTCCCTGCTACGTGCCCCGCGATATCACCCCGATCGACCGCGGGATCGAGCTGCTTCGGGACGCCTGTGCGATCGTCGGACTCGCCCATCCGTTCCGCTATCGCGATCCCGATGCGGCCCTCGAGATCGCTCGGGATCTCGACGCCGTCGAACGATGGTACCCCTACGGGTCCGACGTCGACCCCGATTACGACCGGATCGACCGTCTCGCTGACGACGCGACCCTTCTCCGAACCGGCGGGAGCGATGCCCACGATCGGACCCTCGGAACGACCGGGCTCACCGCCGCGGCCTTCGAGCCGATCCGGCGGGCGCTCCCCGCTGCCGAGTGACCGTCCGCTGCGCGTCCGGAGCGAACCGTTCGCTACCTGTCCAGATCGAACCGTTCGCTACCTGTCCAGATCGAACCGTTCGCTGCCTGCCCAGATCGAACCGTCCGCTACCCGCCCGACCGCTCCCAGACCGTGGGAAACGCCCGCACGGAAGACTACGCTTAACCCCGTCCGTCCCGAACCATCGGGTATGTACTGCCACTACTGCGACCGCGAGGCGGCCTTCGAGGCGGAGTCCGACGGTGTCACCGTCGGCCTCTGTGAGGACCACTTCCGCGAGCGCGTGCAGGAACTGGCCGACTCCGACGAGCTCGAGGCGCTCAAGGAGCGCGTCGACGTCGAAGGGCCGGAGTAGTTCGTTTCGCCACCCGCCGCGGTTTCGCTTTCCGTTAGTGTCACGCTGCGCTCGTCCTCCTGCCGTCGGCGTCGAACGAACCCTACAAGGCCTCCGACGGCCAATCCGACGTATGGAACTGACGGATCGTCCCCGCCGGCTCCGGACCGACGGCGTCCGGTCGCTCGTTCGGGAGACGTCGCTGTCCGCTGCCGATCTGATCGCCCCAGTGTTCGTCGACGCCACCGCCACGGAGCGCGTGCCGATCGACTCGATGCCCGGCCACGAGCGCGTGCCGGTCGACGAGGCGGCCGATCGCGTGTCGGAGATCTGCGAGACCGGCGTCGAGGCGGTCATTCTCTTCGGCATTCCCGAGTCGAAGGACGCCACCGGGAGCCGCGCCTACGCCGAGGACGGCGTGACCCAGCGGGCGATTCGGGAGATCACGGCCGAGACGGACGCCTACGTCATCGGCGACGTCTGTCTGTGTGAGTACACCGACCACGGCCACTGCGGCGTGCTCGAGACCGGCGCTGCCGACGATCCGACGCTCACCGTTCGCAACGACGAGACGCTCGACCTGCTCGCGCGAACCGCGGTCGCACAGGCGGAGGCCGGGGCGGATATGGTCGCTCCCTCCTCGATGACCGACGGGATGGTCGCTGCGATCCGGGAGGCGCTCGACGACGCCGGCTTCGAGGACGTTCCGATCATGAGCTACGCCGCGAAGTACGAGTCGGCCTTCTACGGCCCCTTCCGCGACGCCGCCGACGGCGCTCCCGCCTTCGGCGACCGTCGCCACTACCAGATGGATCCCGCGAACCGTCGGGAAGCGCTCCGTGAGGCAACCCTCGACGCCGAGGAGGGTGCCGACGTGCTGATGGTCAAGCCGGCGCTCCCGTACCTCGACGTCGTTGGCGACCTCCGGCGCGAGTTCGACCGGCCGATCGCCGCCTACAACGTCTCCGGCGAGTACGCGATGCTACACGCCGCCGCCGAGAAAGGGTGGCTCGACCTCGAGGCGGTCGCGCTCGAGTCGCTGCAGTCGATCAAACGCGCCGGTGCCGACCTGATCATCACCTACTTCGCCGAGGACGTCGCCGAGCGGCTCTGAGCTTCAGACGATCCGCTCGCCGTCGTCGTCGTACACCGCGATCGCGTCCACCGGACAGACGCGTGCCGACATCTCCGCATCGAACTCCTCCCCCTCGGGGACCGTCACCTCGAGCACCTCTCCGCTTTCGATCGCCTCTTGGGCCGCGCCCATCTCGCCCGCCCGTTCGTCGTCGTCGGCTACGGCGTCGCCCCCGACCAGGTCGGCCTTCCCGTCGTCCATGTTCTCCTCGAACCGGTTCCACTCCTCAACGCACTGATACATCCCGATGCAGGTGTCGCGATCGAAGACGACCTTCATACCGGGACGTTCGGGCGACCGGCCCATAGTGGTGCCGACAGCGGCGGCCAGCGGTTCCCCCGTCGATGCGAGGGTCCCAACGGCCCTCGCCGGTAGACGCAAGGGCCTCGGGACCCTACCCGGGATATGGAGCCCGACGTCACCGCGGAGCGACCCGACAGCCCGTTTCACACGGTCGGCACCGACCACATCACCGTCATCGGCAGCAACGTCGCGGACACGATCGAGTATTACCGCGACCTGCTCGGGATGCCGCTCGTCCTACGCCAGCCCAACCTCGACCAGCCGGAGGTGACCCACCTCTTCTTCGACACCGGCGACGGCCGGATCCTCACCTTCTTCGTCACCGACGACCGCCCCTCGAATCCGAATCCGCAGCGAACCGGCCTGGGGCAGGTCCACCACCTCGCGTTCACGATCGAGGCCGATCGCCTCGAGGAGATCAAGACCGCGCTCGACGACGCCGGCTACGGCTACAACGAGTTCGACCGCGGCGCGTTCCACTCGCTGTACACCCGCGACCACAACGGCCTCACGATCGAGCTCGCGGTCGACAAGTACGAGATCCCCGACGGCCGTCGCGGCGAGGTGCTCGCGCGCGCCCAACAGGCCCGCGTCGAGGCCGGGGCGGAGTACGTCGACGACGAACACATGGAGGACGCGATCGAGGCGCTCGGGATGGAGGTCGTCCGCAACGAGACGCCCGCCGCCGACAGCGGCGTCGGCGGCGTGGAGTAGTCGCGCGGCCGCACAGTCGCGTGGTCGTTCGGTTTCGGTTCCGATTCATCCTCTCGACGCCGGACGGAAACGCTTACTCGCCGGGGCCCCGGATCCGGAGTCAATGACCACTGATTCGAACGCGGACACGACCACCGCCGGTTCGGCCGCCTTCTTCGACCGGCTGGCCGATCGCATCGCCGCCGTCGACAGCGTCGTCTCCGTCGGTCTCGACCCGGATCCGAACCGGATTCCGGCGTTCCTGACCGACGCCGACCTTCCGCGCTGGGCGTTCAACCGGCGGATCATCGATGCGACCCACGAACACGCGGCCTGTTACAAGCCGAACGCCGCCTTCTACGAGGATCCGGATGGCTGGCGCGCGCTGCGCGAGACCATTGCGTACGCGCACGGGAAGGACGTCCCCGTCCTGCTCGACGCCAAGCGTGCCGACATCGGGAACACCACGCGCCGGTACGCGAGCGCGCTCGATGACACGGACGGGCTGGGTGTGGACGCGATCACGGTCAATCCGTACATGGGCCGCGACTCCCTGCAGCCGTTCCTCGACCACGCGGACGCGGGCGTCTTCGTGCTCTGTCGGACGTCGAACCCCGGCGGGAGCGACCTCCAGGACCTCGAACTCGCCTCCGGCGAGCCCGTCTACGAGCGGATCGCCGCCCTGGCGGACCTGTGGAACGACCACGGCAACGTGGGGCTCGTCGTCGGTGCAACCGCTCCGGCGGAGCTCGAGACCCTCCGCGAGTCGGTCCCCGACCTGCCGTTCCTGGTTCCCGGCGTCGGCGCGCAGGGCGGCGACGCCGAGGCGGCGGTCGAACACGGACTCGCCGCCAGGCCCGGTCACGACGTCGACGTCGGCCTCGTCAACTCCTCGCGCGGGATCATCTTCGCCGGGGAGGACGCCGGCGGTACCGGTGGAGGCGTCGGCGCCGGCAGTGCGGGCCGCCCCGACGAGGAGGCGGCGTACTTCCGCGCGGCCGGCGAGTCGGCCAAGCGCCTCAAGCGTCGGCTGAACCAACATCGGTGATCCCGATGCGCCAGTTCGTCGTCGTCGCTCACGAGCTCGATCCGGCCGCGGACGTCTCGCTCGACGACCTTCCCGGAACCGGCCGGCTCGACCTGCTGTGTCGGTGCGTGGGCGCGGCGGTGTTCCTCTCTCACGGGATCCGGGAATCAGTTCGGGTCCATCTCGTCGTCGACGACGCCTACACGGTCCGGTTCGACGCGGACCGGCTGCGACACCTCCATCCCGACGAACGCAACGTCGCCGCCCGGATCCGGGACGCTCTCGGGGACCGCGAGGCGGCCATCGGCCACCAGCCCGCGGATGTCTCGCCGGGCGTGGAGATCTACCGAATGGGGGTCGAGGCGACCCTCGATCGACTCGCCCGCGAGGGCTCGATCGTTCAGCTGCACGAGGACGGTACGCCGCTTGCCGACGAATCACCGCCGGACGATCCCGTCTTCGTCCTGTCGGACCACCGCGATTTCACCGACGCCGAGCGAACGGTGCTCGACGACCACGCGGACGGTCGGGTCCGGCTGGGCCCGGAGACGCTGCACGCCGACCACGCGATCACGGTCGCGCACAACTGGCTCGACACGGACGGGTATGCCTCATACTGATCCTGAGGCCGACGATTCCCACGTCGACGATTCCGATGTCGACGCCGGCGACGTTCCCGACGGTCGCGTCGACCTCCGCACCGGTGAGTTCGACGTTCCCGTTCGCGGCGTCGACGTCGACCCCGAAACGCGGTGTACACACTACCGGAGCCAGGTCGACGTCGTCGCATTCCGGTTCGCGTGCTGTGACACGTACTTCCCGTGTGTCCGGTGTCACGAGGAGACGACTGACCACGACGCGGTCCCGTGGCCCCGCGACCGGTTCGACGAACCGGCGGTGCTGTGTGGCGCCTGCGGCGAGACGCTGTCGCCGACCGCGTATCTCGCGGCCGACGACGCCTGCCCGTCCTGTGGCGCCGCGTTCAATCCCGGCTGTCGCGCCCATCACGATCGATACTTCGAGATCTGAGCCCGTCGAGCTCCCGACGACTCGACGTTGCAAGTCCGCCGTCCCTCGGCGAATATGCGGGACTCCGCCACGGTCTGTGGCGGTTCGGAAGCGTTAAAGGAACGACTGACGTTACTCCGAATGCGGGCCGGTGGGGTAGCTTGGTATCCTTCGGCCTTCGGGTGGCCGTAACCGCGATTCGAATTCGCGCCGGCCCACTTCTCCCGCATTTCGTCTCGGTGAGCGACGGCTTTCGGGTGGCCGTAACCGCGTTCCCGCGAGCGAAGCGAGCGGGAGACGACGAGTCGCACGCCCGGGAAGCGACCGGAGGGAGCGACCCGGAACGTCTCGTCTGTATTCGAATTCGCGCCGGCCCACTTCCCGCATTCTACACCGACGAGCGACAGCCTTCAGGTGGCCGTAACCGCGTTCCCGTGAGCGAAACGAACGGGGGATCGCGGAGCTTCGATCCGTGGTGAGTCTCCGTTGTGCTCTCGCTGTAGGCAAGGTTGATACAGCCACGTCCCGACGGTAACACCGATCGGTGACCGAATGACCGACGACACCACACGATCCGGGCGGCTGCTCGCGGGCCTCGATCGGCTGACGGCGTATTTCGGTGCCCGCCGGTCCACGGTGTGGATCGCGGCGGTGAGCCTGTTCGTCGTCGGTGACCTCCTCACGACCGGCGTCGGGGTGCGGTACGGGTCGATCGTCGAGGCGGGGCCGGTGGCGGCACCGCTGCTTTCCGCACACGGGTTCTGGATGATGCTTCCGTTGAAGGCCGCGGCTCTCGCGATCGGGGCCGGACTCTACGTGGCCGTGCCCCGGCCGTACGACGTCGGCGCGCCGCTCGGGCTGGCCGCGGTCGGCGTGATCGTCGTGGGGTGGAACCTCGTGATGATCGCGTTGACGATCGTGTGAGGGTGTCGGATATCGGCGATCGTCGGGGCGACCGCGCCCCGATCGGGGACCCGTCACTCCGCAGCCGATCGCGTATCCGTCTTCGTGAGGTGCTCCCAGGTGAACTCGATGGCCGCCCAGGCGACGAGCCAGGCGAACGCCAGCGTGAACGCGACCACCGTCGTCGACAATCCACCGAACGGTTGAGCCAGATCCAGCAGCACCGGCAGCGCGAGGAGGATGGCGATCACCGCCGTGGCGCCGCCGAGCAGACAACAGAGGTACGTCGACAGCGAGTCACCGCGTGTCGGCGCGTCCGCGACGCTCGGTGTGCTCCGGTCGTACTCCTCCGTCCCTGCTTTGTATGGTGTGTGCATACATACCTCTCCCATATTAATATAGTAATTAATAGGTATAAATATGTCCCGCGGAGAGGATGCCGATCCCTGTCATTCATCGGGGGCTTCGAGGACACGGTTCTCCGCCCCCCGGGTCGGGTTGGTCAACCGAACACCCATTGTGCAGTGGCTCGTATACGCATCAATGCGTGTCCTTGTCGTCGGAGCGACCGGGTTCGTGGGCGGCCGACTCATCGAATCACTGTGCTCGGCCGGCCACGACGTCGTCGCCTTCTCCCGAAGCGCGAGCAAGTCGAAATTCCCGGATGACGTCGAGGTGTTCGAAGGCGACCTCGGCGATCCGGTATCACTGGAGGGGCTCTGTGAGGGCGTCGACGCAGCCTACTATCTGATTCACTCGCTGACCGCCGAGAATTTCGCGGAACTGGACCGGACCTACGCCCGCCGATTCCGAAATCTGGCGTCGGCAGCCGGCGTTGACAGGGTGATATATCTGAGCGGCATCAGCGGCGACGAGCGGAACCTCTCGCCACATCTTGCCTCTCGCCGGGAGGTCGAGTCGGTGCTTGAAGCCGGACGGTTCGATCTGACCGTCCTTCGGGCGGCGATCATCATCGGGGCCGGCAGCGCGAGCTTCCGAATCATCGACGACCTCACCGATCGGCTCCCCGTGATGGCGGTCCCGAAGTGGGTCCGGACGCCGTGTCAGCCGATCGGCATCGACGATGCCGTCGCCTACCTGGTCGGCGTCCTCGACGTCGACGAGACCCGGGGCAGGATCTATGACATCGGCGGGCCGACGGTGTGGTCATACGAGTCCCTGCTGACGTTGACTGCCGAGGAGAAGGGAAGGCGTCTCCTGATCGTGCCGGTGCCGGTGATGTCTCCGGGACTCTCTTCGCACTGGCTCCGACTGACGACGGATGTGCAGTACGCCATCGCCCAGCCGCTGGTGGAGAGTATGCGGAACCCCGTGACGGTCGACCCCCAGCGGGATCTGCAGTCGGTCGTTCCCATCGAGCGAACGCCGGTCGAGATAGCCGTCCGACGGGCGCTTGCGGAGGGCTGATCAGGACTCCTCGGCGGAAGCCTCCTCGACGGATATTTCCCGGACTTGGCGGAGCTCCGTGAGGTGGGTTGCGGCCTCCGCCGACAGCGGGAACGTCCCGTTGAGGTCCGCCACCGTCCGTCCGTGGATCACCCGGCCGACGGAGGCGCCCCACGCCCCGTAGGACCGTTTCAGCCCGTCAACGAGCGGGTCAGCGAGACCCAGTCGGCTGAGCACCCGCCCGACGGTCTCCTCCCCGACGTGGACGGAGTCGCCTTCGATCAGCATGAACGCGAAGGGACGGCCGTCAAACTGCGCTTCGAGGAACGCCTGTATCGGATCGGAGTCCCAGCGGACGGCCACAACCCCGGCCGACCGATGGGTCGCCGCCGTCACAGCCGCGCGGAACAGCGCGTTGCTACCGTCGTAGACGAGGAGCGACTGTTTCACGTGTCGGTTAGGTGCGTTGGGGATTTGAGTGTTTGTGAGCGATCCGGAGCGGTCCTCTCGGCTGGCCTCGAGCGCCGGAACCCCGTCCGGACGAATCGCCGGGTCGCGTTCAGTCACGCGCGGTCTGGTGTCGTCACCGTTTGACACCGCCGTCGTTTGGCACCGTCGCCGTCCGGCACACTATGACGAGCGACACACGACCCACGGGATCCACTCCGTCGAATAAAGAACGCCCGCAGTATTGCGGTTTTCGGCTAAAAGGCGATGGGTTGGGGCGAATTTGAATCGCCGGCCTCCTCCATGTCAAGGAGGTGTCATAACCAGACTAGACCACCAACCCGTCCGTGGCTCGTCCGGCGCGTTTTCCGATACCCCGGGCACGTAATTGAACCTTTCGAATCGGGGACGGCGGCGGTGGCGGACCGCCCCACGCACCGGCCTCGGTGGTCGATCGGTTCGTCCGGATCGGCGTCGATCCGGCGTGCGTTCATACTCGTCCGGTTCAAGTGGTTCGACGGGTATCGCCACGTATGGTCGATCGCTCCGCCCGCACCGCCCGTCTCGACGACTACCTGGCCGCTCACGACCTCGACGCCGTCTGGTTCGTGCGGCCGAACGGCTTCGCCTGGCTCCTCGGCGGCTCAAACGTCGTCGATCGCGGGGCTCCCGTCGGGGCCGCGGCGGCGGGGTACGACGGCGAATTCCGTGTGATCGCGTCCGCCGACGCGGCGGATCGGATCCGCGAGGAGGAGGTCCCCGACGACGTCCCGGTCGAGTCGGTCCCCTGGCACGAGGGCTCGCTCCCGGCTGCCATCGCGGACCGGTCGCCGATGCCTGCCGCGCTCGACGTCGACGCTACGGGGTTCGAGGACGTCGACGCCTCACGGCTCCGGCAGCCTCTCACCGACGACGACGTCGACCGATACCGGGAGCTCGGTCGCGAGGCCGCCGCCGCGGTCGAGACGGTCTGCCGACAGCTCGAACCGACCGACCCCGAGTACGAGGTCGCCGCCGCCATCGAGATCGCCCTGGCCGCGCGCGACGTCTCCACGCCGGTCCTGCTCGTCGGCGGGGACGACCGTGCCTCGCGCTTCCGAAGTCCCACACCGGGTGACGCGGAACTGGGCGAGTACGCGATCGTCTCCGTCACCGCCGAACGTGGGGGTCTCCACGCGTCGCTCACGCGGACGGTCGTCTTCGACCCTCCGGCGTGGCTCCGGGACCGCCACCGTGCGGCCGCCCGGATCGAGGCGACGGCGATCGCCGCTACGGAGGTCGCGGTCGGGAGATCGGAGGCTGCAGTCGACGATTCGGAGGCTGCGGTCGACGGATCGGCTGTCACGGCCGGCGACTCGAACCGGATCACGGACGCCGGCGACGTGTTCACGGCGATCCGGGACGCCTACGACGCGGTCGGTCACCCTGACGAGTGGCGCGCGCACCACCAGGGCGGTGCGGCGGGATTCGACGTCCGCGAGTGGATCGCGCGTCCCGAAGCCACCGATCCGGTGACCGCGCCGATGGGATACGCCTGGAACCCGACCGTCGCGGGCGCGCGCAGCGAGGACACCCACCTCGTCGCCGGCGACCGCACCGAGATCATCACGAAGACCGGCCGCTGGCCGACTCTCGAGGTCGAATCCGTCGACGTCGACGGCGTTCGGCAGCGCCAGTACGATCGCCACGCGCCGGTCGTGCTCTCGGGAGAGTGACCCGAAACCGACTCGTGATTCGCCTCGCAGCGTGATACGAATCCAGAAAGGTTTTTGTAGGATACCCCTCGTACCTACGCTCAATGAGCGCGGATGCCCGCCGTGACGCTCGACTCTTCCGAGAGCGGCGAGCCCCGCGACCGCGACGACGGCCGGCCCTTTGAGGCCGATATTACCTACCACCCATCGTCGTCACGCACGGTCCTTTCGTCCACAACGTCCAGTTTTCGGTCGGTTAGCGTTCGCCATCAGATTTTATTTCTAATCTAAAACCGCTGAATTTAAGGGTCTAAGGGGCCCAGCACACGGTAATGACACGTGTGGCACTCGCGTTTAGCGGGGGACTCGACACCACGGTCTGTGTACCGCTGCTCGAGGAGGAATACGGATACGACGAGGTCATCGGCGTCACCGTCGACGTCGGTCAACCCGAATCGGAGTTCGAGGAGGCCGAGGAGACCGCCGAGGCGCTCGGGCTCGATCTCCACGTCGTCGACGCCAAAGCGGAGTTCGCGGACCTCTGTTTCGACGCGGTCCGCGCCAACGCGACCTACCAGGGCTACCCTCTGGGGACCGCGCTCGCGCGCCCCGTCATCGCCGAGGCGATCCTCGAGGTCGCCCTCGAGGAGGACTGTGACGCCGTCGCGCACGGATGTACCGGCAAGGGCAACGACCAGCTGCGGTTCGAGGCCGTCTGGCGCGGCTCGGATCTGGAAGTGATCGCGCCCGTGCGTGAGCTGGGACTCACCCGCGAGTGGGAGATCGACTACGCCGCCGAGAAGGACCTGCCCGTCGAGGCCGGCGACGGCGGCGTCTGGTCGATCGACACGAACATCTGGTCGCGCGCGGTCGAGGGCGGCGAGCTCGAGAACCCCGATTACGTCCCGCCGGAGGACATCTACGAGTGGACCGCCGAGCCCGAGGGCGAGACGACCATCGAGGTGACCTTCGAGGAGGGCGTTCCCGTCGCCGTCGACGGCGAGGAGATGGGCCCCGTCGAGCTCATTCAACACCTCAACGAGTACGCGGGCGGCTACGGCGTCGGCCGCACCGACGTGATGGAGGACCGGATGCTCGGCCTGAAGGTGCGCGAGAACTACGAGCACCCCGCCGCGACCGTGCTCCTCACCGCCCACTCGGCGCTCGAGGACCTCGTGTTGACGAAGGGCGAGCGCTCGTTCAAGACGGGTATCGAACAGGAATGGTCCGAGAAGGCCTACCAGGGGCTCGTCTTCGCGCCACTGATGGACGCCCTCGACGCGTTCATCGCCGAGACGCAGGACGTCGTCACCGGCAGCGCCACGGTGAAGGTGTCCGGTGGCAACTGCCGCGTCGTCGCCCGCGACAGCGAGTACGCGGTCTACTCCGAGGAGATGGCCTCGTTCAACACCGCCGACGTCGCCGGAATCGCCCAGGAGGACGCCACCGGCGTCGCCAAGTACCACGGCCTCCAGGAGCGCCTCGCGAACGCGGTCTCCGAGGACGTCTCCGACCGCGAACTCGCCGCTGACGGTGCCGGGGCGGACGACGCGGAAGGAACCGACGGCGTCACCACCGACACCGACGAGTAGACCGATGTCCGACGGAACCCCCGCCGAAACGGCCGTTCGCCGCGACCGCTTCAGCGGCGGCCCCGCCCGTGGGTTCCTCTCGAGCCTCGCGGCCGACGAGGCGATCTTCGCGGCCGACCTCGCCGTCGATCGCGCGCACGTGGTAATGCTCGCCGAGCAGGGGATCATCGAGCCCGAGACGGCCGGGGAGATCCTCTCGGCGCTCGACGACGTCGAGGATGCGGATCACGACGCCCTCGCGGAGGGTGAGGACGTTCACGAGGCGATCGAGACGGCAGTCATCGACCGGATCGGCCCCGACGGCGGCCGGATGCACACCGCACGTTCGCGCAACGACGAGGTCGCGACCTGCATCCGGTACCGGCTCCGGGAGGACCTGCTGGCGGTTGCCGAGGCGACGGTCGCGTTCCGGGAGGCTCTCGCGGAGTCCGCGGCCGATCACGTCGAGACGACGATGTCCGGCTATACGCATCTCCAACCGGCCCAGCCCACGACCGTTGCCCACCATCTCCTGTCGTACGAGGCGGCGGTGGCTCGCGAGACGGACCGGCTGCTCGACGCCTACGACCGGACGAACCGGTCGCCGCTTGGCGCCGCGGCCTTCGCGGGCACGCCCTTCGACATCGACCGCGATCGGACGGCCGAGCTGTTGGGGTTCGACGGAGTCGTCCGGAACGCGATGGACGCGGTCTCCGCGCGGGACTTCCTGCTCGAGGCCGCGGCGTCGTTCGCCTCCCTGTCGGTGGCGCTGTCGGGGCTGGCCGAGGACCTGATCGTCTTCGCCAACAAGGGCTTCCTCGAACTCGACGACGACTACGCCTCGACCTCGTCGATCATGCCCCAGAAGAAGAACCCCGACACGCTCGAGTTGACGCGGGGCACTGTCGGTGACGCGGTCGGCGAGCTGACCGGGGTGGCTACCGCGCTAAAGGGGATTCCCAGAGCGTATAACCGTGATCTCCAGCGCGTTCACCCCGGCGTCTTCGAGATCGCCGGCGTGGTTCGCGACGCGACCGATGTCGCCGGCGGCGCCGTCGCCACCGCAACGTGGAACGAGTCCGCCCTCGCGGCCGCCGCCGGCGATGGCTTCTCGACGGCGACCGGGATCGCGGACCTGCTGGCTATGGCGGGGCTCCCGTTCCGGTCGGCCCACGAGATCGTTGCGCACGCCGCGTCGTCGATCGATGGCGCGACCGACGCGGCAGCCGCGGCCGCAAAACTTGACGCGGCCGCCGAGGACGTGCTCGAGGAGTCGCTGTTCACGTATGTGAGCCGCGACGACGTGGAGCGCGCGCTCGATCCCGACGTCAGCGTCGCGAGCCGTGACTCCGCCGGCGGTCCCGCACCGGAAGCGGTCCGCAACGCGATCGCGGACGTCGACGCACGGATCGCGACGGACCGCGATCGCGTTGCGGACCGCCACGCCGCGCTTGACCGTGCTGCCGACCGGCTCGAGACGGAGGTGGCTACGTATGTCTGATCGACGTTCGGTTCCCGCATCCGTCGTGCGGCGAACGCGGCAGCCGTCTCCGCCGCGGCCGCCGCGATCGCCGCGGTCCCCGTGAGGGGACAATATTATTACGAAATCTGACACACGATTTCGAACAGCCGTCTTGACACGTTCTTCTTCCAATAGCCGTGGCTCCATATGTTGTTTTTTATCTGATAGGTCCGATGGATTTATGTATGGTCGACGATGACGTACGGGTACGACAATGACGCAAGCAGAATGTGTCGAGTGCGGGGCCGACGTGGACCTGTACGACGACCTGGAAGTGGGAGAGATAATCGACTGTGGCACCTGTGGCGCCGAGCTGGAGGTCATCGACGTTTCCCCGCCGGTCCTCGATCGAGCCCCGGAGCTCGAAGAGGACTGGGGGGAGTGAGATGCAGGTCGGCATCCTCTACTCCCGTATCCGAAAAGACGAGAAGCTCCTCCTTTCGGAGCTGCGTGAGCGCGACCACGAGGTCACGAAGATCGACGTTCGCAAGGAGCGGTTCGGACTCGACTCCACGACGGCCGACATCGAGAACCTCGACATCGTCGTGGATCGGTGCCTCGCGACGAGCCGATCGCTGTACGCAACGCAGTTCTTCGCGAGCTACGGCGTTCCCGTGATCAACGCGCCGGAGACCGCTGACGTCTGTGCCGACAAGGCGAAGAACTCGCTTGCGCTTGCGGATGCGGACATCCCCACGCCCGAGACCGAGGTCGCGTTCACCACGGACGCGGCTCTCGAGTCGATCGAGGAGTTCGGCTATCCCTGCGTCCTCAAACCCGTCGTCGGCTCGTGGGGCCGGCTGATGGCGAAGATCGACTCCCGGAACGCCGCGGAGGCGATTCTGGAGCACAAGGCGACGCTGGGCCATTACGAGCACAAGGTGTTCTACGTCCAGGAGTTCGTCGACAAACCCGGCTGCGACATCCGCGTCGTGGCCGTCGACGGCGAGCCCATCGCCGCGATGACGCGGACGTCGGACCACTGGCTCACGAACGCCGCCAAGGGCGGTCACGCCGAGTCGTTCGACATCGACGACACGGCGCTGGACCTCGTCGAGCGCGCCTCCGAGGCGGTCGGCGGCGGCCTTCTCGGCATCGATCTGATGGAGGTCGGCGGCACCGATTCCGGCGAATACACCGTCCACGAGGTGAACCACACCGTCGAGTTCAAGGCGCTCAACGACGCCGTCGACGTCGACGTTCCCGCGGCGGTCGTCGACTGGCTCGAGACGCGCGTCGCGGACGCGGAGGCCGACGAGGGAAATGAGCAGCGGACGGGAGTGACGGCGACGGTATGAGTGACGACGACGCCAGCTCGAACGACGCCACCTATACCGCCGGCGTCATCGGCGGAACCGGCTTTGCGGGCGGGGAGCTGCTCCGCCTGCTCGCCGGGCATCCCGAGTTCTCGGTCGTCCAGGCGACCTCCCGGTCGGCCGCGAACAAGACCGTCGGGTCGATACATCCGAATCTCCGATCGCTCGACCTCCGGTTTACCGAGCCGTCCGACCTCGAGTCGGTCGACGTGTTGTTCGCTGCGACGCCACACGGCGTCTCGATGGAGCAGATCGACGCGTACTTCGAGGCGGCGGACACCGTCGTCGACCTCTCGGCGGACTTCCGACTGCCGAACGCGGAGCTGTACGACGAGTGGTACGAGGGCCACGACGCGCCCGAGTACCTCGAACGTGCTGAATACGCTCTGCCCGAGCTCAACCGCGAGAACCTCGCTGGGGCGGACCTCATCGCCGGCGGCGGCTGTAACGCCACCGCGACGATACTCGGGCTGAAACCCCTCGTCGACGAGGGGATCCTCGGCCCCGAGACCGGCGAGGTCGTCGTCGACGTCAAGGTCGGTTCCTCGGAGGGCGGTGCCGGCGGCGGCGCGGCCTCCTCACACCCCGAACGGTCGGGGGTCGTCCGTCCGTACGCGCCGATCAGCCACCGCCACGAGGCGGAGATCGGCGCCTACCTCGGCCTCGACGTCTCCTTTACCGTCCACGCGGTCGATATGGTTCGCGGCGCCTCGGCGACGTGTCACGTCTTCCCCGACGGACCGGTCTCGAAGGGCGACCTGTGGGGCGCCTACCGCGGTGCCTACGAGGACGAACCGTTCATGCGACTCGTCTCCGGCGGCGGCGGCGTCTACCGATACCCCGAACCGAAGGCCGTCGCCGGGACGAACGCCGGCGAGGTCGGATTCGAACTCGACGCGAGCAACAAGCGCGTGGTCGTCTTCTCGGCGATCGACAATATGATGAAGGGATCGGCGGGACAGGCGGTCCACGCCGCGAACATCGCGCTCGGCCTCGAGGAGACCGCCGGGCTCGAGTTCCAGGGTCTCCATCCGGTGGGATCGCCGTGAGCGCAGCCGAATCAACCGACCCGCCCGTCGTGGTCAAGGTTGGCGGTGCGAAGGCCGTCGACCCCGCGGGCGCGATCGGCGACGTCGCACGACTGGTCGCCGAAAGTCGCGAGGTCGTCGTCGTTCACGGCGGCTCGACCGCGGTCGACGAGACGCTCGACCGGCTGGGGATCGACCCCGAGTACGTCGAGTCGGCCTCCGGCATCACCGGCCGGTTCACCGACGCGGAGACGATGGAGGTCTTCGAGATGGTGATGGCCGGCAAGCTCAACACCGAACTGGTCGCGTCGCTCCAGGAGGCGGACGTCGACGCGGTCGGCCTCTCGGGCGTCGACGGCGGCCTCCTCTCTGGACCCCGTAAGTCCGCGGTTCGCGTGATCGAGGACGGCAAGAAGAAGATCCGGCGCGGCGACCACTCGGGCAAGCCCGAGTCGGTGAACGCGGCGCTGCTCGAGGGACTCACCGCCGACGGCTACGTCCCCGTCGTTTCCCCCCCGATGGCGGGTCAGGAGCGTGACGGGGGCGTCACGCCCGTCAACACGGACGCCGACCGCGCCGCGGCCGCCATCGCCGGCGCGCTGGGCGCGGATCTCGTCCTGTTGACCGACGTCTCCGGGGTCTACGCGGACCCCGACGACCCCACGACGTTGATCGACTCCGTCTCGACCCCCGTCGATCTCGAGGCGCTCGAATCCGCCGCGGAAGGGTTTATGGGCAAGAAGGTGATGGCCGCGGAGGAAGCCCTCTCGACGGGCTCCCCGCGCGTCGTCGTCGCCGACGCCAACGCCGCCGACCCGATCGTCGACGCTCTCGCCGGCGGCGGCACGCACGTGCACGCGAGCGCACTCGCGGAGATGACTGAGGAGGATGCGGACGCCGCTGAGGAGGATGCGAACGCCGACGCCACCACGGAGGGTGCCTGATGTCCGGGTTCGTCTTCTCGGAAAAACCGATCCCGATCGAATCGGGCGAGGGTGCAACACTGACCGCCGAGGACGGGACGGAGTACCTCGACTTCGGCGCGAGCTACGCCTGTACGCCGCTCGGTCACTCCCATCCCGCAGTCACCGAGGCGATCCAGGAGCAGGCCGCCGAACTCACCTACGTGCAGGCGTCCTACCCCGTCGAGACACGCACGGAGACCTACGAGAAGCTCGCGGCGCTTGCCCCGGGCGATCTGGACAACGTCTGGCTGTGTAACTCCGGAACCGAGGCCAACGAGGCCGCGATGAAGTTCGCACGCGCGGCCACCGGCGACGAGAAGATCGTCGCCACCAAACGCGCCTTCCACGGGCGCACGCTTGGCGCGCTCGCGATGACCTGGAAGGGGAAGTACAAGGCGCCCTACGAGCCCCTTGCGGGGGGGATCGAGTTCGTCGAGTACGGCGACGCCGAGGCGCTCGCGGAGACGGTCGACGAGGACACCGCCGCGGTGTTCCTCGAACCCGTTCAGGGTGAGGGCGGGATCCACCCGGCCGCGGTGGAGTACCTCCAGCACGCCCGCGAGGTGACCGAGGACGCCGGCGCCGCGCTGGTCTTCGACGAGATCCAGACCGGCGTCGGCCGGACCGGGACGCTGTGGGCCTGCGAGCAGGCCGACGTCGTACCCGACGTCCTCACGACGGCGAAAGGGGTCGCCAACGGGCTCCCGATGGGTGCGACCCTGTGTGCCGACTGGATCGCCGAGGACTACGGCGACCACGGCTCGACGTTCTCGGGCGGTCCGGTGGTCTGTGCCGCCGCGAACGCCACCCTCGAGACGGTCGTCGAGGAGGACCTGCCGGCCCACGCCGAAACGGTCGGGAACGACCTCCGCCGGCGGCTCGAGACCGCGGTCGATGACCACGACCTCCCGGTCCGCGACGTTCGCGGATCGGGACTGATGGTCGGCATCGAGGTGAAACGCGGGGCCAACCGGATCCTTCGGGATCTGGCGATCGAGCAGGACGTCCTCGCGCTCCCTGCCGGTCGTTCGGTGGTCCGGTTGCTCCCGCCGCTGGTCGTCGACACGCCCGAGGCCGAGCGGTTCGTCGATGCGTTCGTGGAGGTGCTCTCGGAGTGATGGCCGGCTCCGAGGCGGCCGGGTCCGGCGGTTCGGATCGGGACGGAAATCCCGATCGTGAGGTCGTCGCCGGCGGTGAGGGACCGTATCCCGACGCCTGCGACACGCCGGCCCGTAAGCTGCTGTACGACATGGTCTCGATCCCCTCCCCGTCGGGCGAGGAGGCCGCCGCCGCCGAGCGGCTGCGCGCGTTCTTCGCTGCTAACGACCGGGAGGTATGGATCGACGACGTCGGCAACGTCCGTGCGCCTGCGGACGATTCCGTGCTCTTGACCTCCCACATCGACACCGTCCCGGGCGACATCCCGGTCGAGGTGAGGTCGGCGGACGAGGACGCGTACGACCTCGATGCCCTGACCGAGGCCGACGACGACGCGGTCTCCGACGATGCGCTGTGGGGTCGTGGGTCCGTTGACGCGACCGGTCCGCTCGTCTCGATGGCGGTCGCCGCGGTTCGAATCGGCGTCTCCTTCGTCGGCGTCGTCGGCGAGGAGACCGACTCACGGGGTGCGCGCCACCTCGTCGAGGACCGCTCCGACACGCCGGAGGCGGTCGTCAACGGCGAGCCCTCGGGCTGGAACGGGGTCACCTTGGGGTATCGGGGATTCCTCGCCGGAACCTACGTCAACACGAGCGAATCCGGCCACTCCTCGCGCCCCGAGCCGAACGCGATCCAACACGCGATCGGCTGGTGGGCCGGCGTCGAGGACGCCTTCGCCCCCGAGGACCCCGACACGCCGGTCTTCGAGCAGGTGACGACGAAACCCGTCTCCTTCGACGGCGGCCTCACCGAGGATGGCCTGGCCGTCGAGGCGACTGCCGAGGTCCAACTCCGCGTTCCACCCTCGCGCACCGTCGACGAGGTTCACGAGATCGCCGAAGGGCAGTTGACGACCGGAACCGTCCACTGGAAAGAGCCGATTCCGTCAGTGATGGAGAGCCCCAGAACCCCGCTTGCACGCGCGTTCCGCGTCGCGATCCGCGGGACTGGCGGTGACGTTCGGCTGCTTCGGAAGACCGGAACCAGCGATATGAACCTGTTCGCGGCCGCCTGGGACTGCCCGATGGTTACCTACGGTCCCGGGAACTCGGAACTCGACCACGCGCCCAACGAACACGTCCCACTCGCGGAACTCGACCGTTCCGTCGACGTTCTCACCACGGTCTGTCGCGACCGACGATAACGAGATTCTCCGCGTTCGATCCACCACAGACACCACTCCACCGATGGCACTCGAAACCACAGACTTCCTCGACATCGACGATCTCACGCCGGCGGAACTCGACCGCGTACTCGAGCGCGCGTCCGCGATGAAGGCCGGCGAGGACGACGCACAGCTGCCGAACCAGACGCTTGCGATGATCTTCGAAAAACCATCGACGCGAACGCGCGTCTCCTTCGAGACCGGTCTGACCGACCTCGGGGGCCACGCGATGTTTCTCGGTCCCGACGACATCCAGCTCGGCCACGGCGAGCCGCTCCGGGACACCGCCCGAGTGCTCGGCCGGTATACCGACGGCGTGATGGCCCGGCTGTTCGATCACGAGGACGTCGAGATCCTCGCCGAGTACGCTGACTGTCCGGTGATAAACGGGCTCACCGACGAGGCTCACCCCTGCCAGACGCTCGCGGACCTGTTGACGATCCGCGAACACGCCGGCGAGGACGTCCGGGTCGCGTGGATCGGCGACGGGAACAACGTCGGCCAGTCGTTCGTCGTCGGTGCCGCGATGGCCGGAATCGACGTGACGGTCGCCACCCCGGCCGAATACGCGATGGACGAGGCGGTCTTCGACCGTGCCGCCGACTTCGGGGCCGACCCGACGGTGATGACTGACCCGGCAGCCGCGGTCGCCGACGCGGACGTCGTCTACACCGACGTGTGGATCTCGATGGGACAGGAGGACGAACGGGATCGGAAGCTCGCGGCGTTCGACGGCTTCCAGGTGAACGAGGAGCTGCTCGCCGATAGCGACGCCACGGTGATGCATTGTCTGCCGGCCCACCGTGGCGAGGAGATCACGAACGCGGTGCTCGAGTCCGAGCGCGCGCTCGCGTGGGACCAGGCCGAAAACCGGCTTCACGCACAGAAAGCGCTCCTCGTCGAGCTGTTGGAATAGTCAGTAACGTCGCGGGTCTCGCCCTTCCCCGTCGAATACCCTCCCGCCGTCTCAGAAATCGTGCTCGAGGTCTTCGGGGTCCGAATCGGCCTTCTGGATGATTATCTTCCCGTCGCGGACGCGAACGAACACTTCATCGCCGATCTCCATTCCGGCAACTGCGAGTTCGTCCTCGTGAAGGTTCACGTGGACGTTGTGGTATTCCCCATCCTCGTCTTTGGTCCCACTCGGACTGAGCTTCTTCTTGCGAACCATCGGCGGGTTTCTGCGTGGGACTTCACCGTACGAGATACATAAGTGTTGTTTCCCCCGCTGCGACGGTGTTCAGATAAGGTTTGAAAGTGAGGCGGTACGTTTTCAAAGTGTTCTATGCCAGAAAACGACCGCCTCAGCGGCTGTTTAGACGAGATCAACTTAGAGTTTGTGGAGCGAGAAGCAACACCGAGGCTGTTAATGAAGCTCA
>NZ_JARANU010000025.1:0-24557 GCF_029889855.1 Halopenitus sp. POP-27
GCGCACCGCCGGCAGCGTGGGGGTGCACGTCGAACTGGGCGTCGATGGGTTCAACGGCGGGGTATGCGTCGGGGTCGGCGTCGGGGTCAGCGTCGGGGGCTTCCACGTCGTTCTCGTCGTGCATACCGTCCTCGTCGACCGTCCCTTCCTCCCCGGTCGGCTCCTCCGACAGGATCGTGGCGAGATCGCCGGTCCGGACGTCGACCTGGTCGGTCACGCCCGCGATCCGCATGTTCTCCCGCGCCACGTCGGCGAACTCCGGGTCCCGCTCGTAGGTTCGCACACGTGCACCCGTGCGTCCGAGCGCTGCCGCGAGAATGCCCGTTCCGGTCCCGGCATCGAGGACGCGATCACCCGCGGCGACGCCGACGTGACCCATAATCAGTCCGACGTCTCGGGGCATCATCGGGGCGCCGGTTCGGTCGAGGTGGTCGAAGAGGTCCGGCAGGCGCAACTCGCGAACCTCGAACGCCTCGCCGAGATGCGTCTCGATCACGTCGCCGTGTTCGGCGTCCGCGGGGACTTCAAGAACGCCGAGGTCGGTGCCGAACTCCGTGCCGGGTTCGAGCAGGTACTCTCGACCGTCCCCGATCAGGAGGTAGGCGGGGTCGGTCACTCCAGGCGGGCGATGGCGGCCGCGAGGTCACCCTCCTCGGCCTCGAGCGCCTCGATGGCGTCCTCCTCGCTGACGCCGGCACGCTCGGCGACGATCATCACGTCGTCCTCGGGGATCGCCGGACCGGCCGTCCCGACATCGTCCTCGGCGTCGCCGGCGTCCAGCTCGGCCGCCGGTCCCGCATCGCTGCCGCCGGTTCCCGGATCGACGGACTCGGGCTCGCCGACGACCTGGTAGGTCTCCTGGCCCTGGGCGTCCATTCGCGTGACCTGGGGACCGTCGAAGACGAGGTCCTCGTCGTCGGTTCGGATGACGACCTCCTCGACGTCGAGTTCGGTGACGTCGATCCCCATCTGTTTCATCATCTGTTTCATCTTCCGTGGGTTCATACCGCCGCCTCCAAGCATACCTTCGTCTCGCGCTCGTGGCAGCAAAAGGGTGACGAACGTGCGAAAGGTGGATCGACCGTCGGCCGCCGATCGGCGTCAGTCGTCCGACTCGAAGCTGCCGATCCCGGCCACGGGCGGCGCAACGATCTCGAAGCTCCGCTCGCTCCAGTCGTCCTCGACGAACACGAAAACGCGGCCGCCGGCGGTCTCGGGGTCGGCCTCGATCTGCGTGCGTTCGCCGGCGCGTCTGGCCGCCACGCCCGGGAACAGCTCCTCGCCCTCGCCGGGTTCGAAGATCACGCGCCCGACGCCGGTGTCCTCAAGGATCTCGTCGTGCGTCTTCAGGTCGTTCACGTAGGTCATCACGCCCTCGGTCTCGGTCGGGTCGGTGACAAGCACGTGCGTCTCCTTGCCGGGACCGGCCGTCAGCGTCCCCTCGACGGTCGTGGGAACGCCGCGATAGAGCGTGGTTCGGCCGTCGAGGTACTCCACGACGACGCCCTCCTCCCGAAGCTCGATGCCGAGGGTGGTGGGCGGGATGTCGGACCGCGCTGACGAGGACATACCGATAGGTGTGGTCGCGGCGGCAAAAAGGGACGCGTTCCGGCCGTGACTCCCAGCCGGATCGCCAACCGGGACCGCCGATCGAGGCCGCCGACCTGGACCGCCGATCGAAACCACCGATCGAAACCACCGCCCGAGACTGCCGACCGAGACCGCCACACCTATGGCCCCGCTCGGGAGTCCCTCGGTATGGAGGGACGGGCAGCCGCGCTGGGCGCCGGAACGGTTCTCAACGCGCTGGCGACCGGCACCGGGTCCGCGTTCGGCATCGACGTCGAGACGCGCGCGACCGTCACGCTTGATCCGGACGCCGACGACGTGACGGGCACCATCGCCGAGGCGCCGGACGCGGACACGCGACTCATCGAACGCTGCGTCGAACTCGCGACCGAACGCTGGGGCGCCGGCGAGGGCGGCACGGTGCGGACCGACAGCGACGTCCCGCTTGCGGCCGGACTGAAAAGCTCCAGCGCCGCCGCCAACGCGACCGTGTTGGCCACCTGCGCGGCGCTCGGACTCTCGGTCGGCGACGCCGAGGACTCCACGGCGGACGTCACCCGTCTGGAGGCGTGTCGGCTCGGCGTCACCGCCGCCCGAGACGCCGGCGTCACCGCTACCGGCGCGTTCGACGACGCCTCGGCGTCGATGCTCGGCGGCGTGACCGTCACCGACAACACGGCCGACGAGCTCCTCACGCGCGAGCGCCTCGAGTGGGACGTCCTCGTCTGGACCCCGCCCGAGCGCGCCTACAGCGCCGACGCCGACGTGGAGCGATGCGGCGCCGTCGCGCCGATGGCGGACCTCGTCGCGGAACTCGCGCTCGATGGCCGCTACGCCGAGGCGATGTCGGTCAACGGGCTCGCGTTCTCGGCCGCGCTCGGGTTTTCACCGGACCCGGCCGTCGAGGCGATGCCCCACGTCACCGGCGTCTCCCTGTCCGGCACCGGCCCCAGCGTCGTGGCGGTTGCCGACCCGGCGGACCCCGAGACCGACCTCGATCGCGTCCGCGATCTGTGGGCCGCCCGTGACGGGACCGTTCGAACCACGACGACGCGCTCCGACGGCGCGACGATACGTGGCCCGTGACGAACGGTGATCCACGCCACGCCATTCCTACCCACCCCACCAACGTATCGGATCGTCCGCCGTCGAATCAATCACTTCAAACTCCCCGAACCCGATCCACCACACAATGAGCACTGACGACGTGAATCCCGAAGAGATGGACCTTGCGGAACTGCGCGCGGAGATCGAGGACATCGACCGCGAGATCGTCGAGCTGATCGCCCGGCGGACGTACGTCGCCGACACCGTCGCGGCCGTCAAGGACGATCGGGATCTGCCCACGACCGACGAGTCACAGGAGACCCGCGTTATGGAGCGCGCCGGCGAGAACGCCGAACAGTTCGATGTCGACGCGAACCTGGTGAAGGCGATCTTCCGGCTCCTGATCGAGTTGAACAAGGTCGAACAGCGGGAGAGTCGGTAGCTCAGTCGAGGGCGAGACTCAGTTTTAACGCCTCGTCTACTTCGGCCATCGTGGGTCCATCGAGTGACCCGACGACCGAGTGAATCCGTTCCGGAACCGAGACGGTTCGAATCTGGTCTAACCGGACCGAGGAATCCTTTTCGAGCGGTGACCCGTCCGCCTCGACGAACACCTCGAACGGATACTCCCGGTATGTTCCCGTGACGGGCGCGACGATGGTCGTGCTGGAGTTTCGGTTTCCGATGTCGTTTTGAACGACCACGGCCGGTCGTGTCTTTTTCATCTCGTGTCCTTCGGCAGGGTCGAGTCGAACGATAACCACATCGCCCCGTCGCACGTCCCTATCGTCACCCATCGAGAGTTTCCCACGCTTCGTCGGATGTTTCGTCCCACTCCTCGGCGATTTTCTCTGCGCTTTCAGACGCTTCCCGGTAGGCGGTAGCCAGTTCGTCGTCGTCCGGGCGGTCGGACTCCACCTCGACGACAGCGACGGTTACACGCTTGTTCGCGTACTCGGTACCGAGATAGACTCGACCTCGGTCGTCCGTCTCGTTCGTTTTGAGGTCTGTTGCGTCCACTTTCATGGACATACGGTACGGACCCACCGCTGATATGTGTTGCCCACTATTACCCACAGCGTCCGGCGGAGATTGCGGTATGTATTATACAGAGCAAGGAGAATACCTGGCCCTTGAGTCAGGATGAATCCGACAACGTCCCCACATTCCACCGTCGATGATCGGGCCGGATATTCCATCATTCTCAATCCGAGCCTTTACAAATAATTAGATATAAGCGGTTATACAGACGTTCAGAATGCTGGAAGTCCACCGCACACACCGAGCGAAAATCCGCAACCACGCACAGGTAGCGGACTCGCTCGACCGACACGGGTGGTCAGCCAGCAAGCTCTGGAACGTTGCCACCTATCACTCCCGACAAGTCTGGGAGGAGACGGGCGAGATTCCCGACCACGGCGATCTCAAAGACGAGTTGAAGACGCATCCAACATACAAGGGATTGCACTCGCAATCCAGTCAGCGCGTTCTGGAGGAACTCGCTGAAGCCTTCAACTCGTGGTACGGCAAGAGAAAATCCGACGATCGCGCGAATCCGCCCGGCTACCGCAAGAAAAACTACTACGATCAGCAGGGCCGTCGCGTCCACGAAGAACACCCGCGCAGCACGGTGACGTGGAAACAGAACGGCATCAAACACGACACCACCAACGACCGTGTTCGCCTCTCGAAGGGCGCAAATCACAAGGAACACCCGAAAGCGTGGGAGTACATCCTCGTCGAATACGAAACCCGTCCCGGCGTCACGGTCGAGAATCTCCAACAGGTTCGAGCCGTCTACGACAACGCGACTGATCGCTGGGAACTCCACCTCGTCTGCAAACACGAGGTCGAGACGCCCACCGCACCCGGCACCGAAACCGCGGGTATCGACCTCGGAATCTGCAACTTTGCGGCGGTTGCATACAGCACCGAGGAGGCTGATTTGTACCCCGGCAACCGTCTGAAACAGGACGGCTACCACTTCCCCAAGGAGATCGCCACATGCGACGACTCTGGTGGGGAAGAAGCGACGCGTTTGCATAGGAAGTGGTCGGAGCGCCGCACCCACTTTTTCCACTCGTTAGCGACACATATCGTCAAGCGATGTGTCGAGAAGGGGGTTGGTCGCATTACCGTCGGCAACCTCGCTGGAGTCCGCGAGGACGAGACCGGCGAGTCGAAGAACTGGGGTCGCCACGGGAATCTCGACTTACACGGATGGGCATTCGACCGCTTCACGTCGATCCTTACGTACAAAGCGAAGGTGTCGGGCATCGAGGTCGTCGAAGTGTCCGAGCGCGACACGAGCAAGACGTGTTGTGTCTGTGGCAGAGAAGACGAGACTCAGCGTGTTGAACGCGGGTTGTATGTGTGTGAGACGTGTGATGCGGCGTTCAACGCGGACGTGAACGGGGCGGAGAACATCCGGCTCGACAGCAACGAAAGTAACTCCGAGTCTTCGGCCAGTTTGGACGAGGATAGGAGTACCGGCTGGTTGGCACAGCCCGACGTCTACCTGTATGACTTGTCCAGCGGATTCCAACCGCAGGCACAAGTGGTAGACTGCAAACCGTAATATCCCAATCCAGCGGTGCGGTGCCGTGGGATTCCCGCGTGTTCACGCGCGGGAGGATGTCAAGGATTTCAGCTACCTGAACAAGGTCGAACAGCGGGAATCTCGCTAGAATTCCGTTAGACCGAGACTGTATTCGAGCGCTGTGTCAACCTCTTTCATACGAGCATTCGGAATATAGCCAATATCGTTCGTAACGCGATGTTCGATTGAAACCGTCCGAATCTGACTACAGAGCGCGACCGAATCCTCTCGAAGCGGAGACTCCGCGGCCGTGACGAGTACCTCAAACGGATACAGGTCATCCCCTTGCGATGTCGTGAAGGGAACGACGATGGTCGTTGGGGCGTTCTCGTTCCCAATGTCGTTCTGGACGACCAGACACGGTCGGGTTCCTCGCTGCTCCGAACCTTCCGTCGGGTCGAGTTCGACGATAACAACGTCTCCGCGGCGAACGTTCATCGATTACCACTCAGGGCGATCGCCGAGGTACTCGTTAGCCTCGCGAGACACACCGTCCAGCTCCGCGGTGAGGGCATCTGACTCCGCTTTGCGTCGCCGGTACCCCTCTGCGAGTTCCTCGCGAGTGACGGATTTTTCGATGGTGATTTTTCCGTCCTCTTCGTGAACGAGCACCTCGTCACCGCCTTGGATACCCAGTTTCTCTCGCAGCTCTTTCGGGAGGGTAACCTGCCCACGCTCCCCGACCTTGCGCTCCTCCCGTTGACTCATACATATTCAAATCATATTCCAACCTAAGTCACTTTCGGCTCGGAGAAGGTCGCTGAGAAGCGGGAACGACCATCAACTGGGTGATTTTGATTCACCGTGTCATATGTTGAACTTCAGCTACCTGAACAAGGTGGAGCAAAGGGAGTCGCGGTGCGTTTCCCGTGTTTCGATACGTTCCACGTCACGGAAACTCGTCGTAGATGGACGATCGATGCCCGACTGCGCCCACCTGTATTTTCCGAGTCTCACGGTTGAACCGGACGATATCCCGATAGTCACCGACTCGTAGCGACTGCCACGGCTTCGCACCGGTTAACGGCTTGGCGAAGTCCGGCGACTCGCGGAATTCGTCCGACACCACGTCGTCGAGTTTGTCGAGAATTCCGCTGTTGGGTTTCGTCGTCGAGGGAACCGAGTCCGTCGGCCGCCCGGTCGGATAGCTCCCACGTCCGGATCCCACTCGTCCGTACCGAATCGTTCGCGAGCTTCCTCCGCACTTACCGTCTCACCCTCCTCGAACCGTCGTTCGCTCTCCAGTAGGTCTTCGAGTGCCCGCTTCGAGAGCTGTGTCCCGTACACCGCGTCTCACAAGGTTTCGCGTATGAATGCCGATCGCGAGTTGTATCCCCGTTCCTGCCACTGTTCATCGAGGTCCGCAAGGAATCCCTTCGGGAGCCGGAGGTTGACCGTCTCGTCGCTCCCGTTGACTGCGGTATCCGACTGTGCCATCTCTCGTAGTACGCTCGTACTACACGAGAAGTTGGGCTACCGGTCCGTCTCTGGAACGCGTCCGAGGTCGTCGTCGACGAGGCTGGGATGTGTTCGCTGACGGTCCTCGTGTGGCGCCGCGAAGTACTCTTGCATCGCGGCGATCGACTCGCGTTCACGGGCCCGCCGCTCGGTCTCCGAGACCTCCTCACACCCCGGCGGGACCTCGCGGCCGCGGTCGGTGAAGTAGCCCTCCGGGGCGACCCAGTCGTGGTAGAAGGGGATCTCCGCGTCGTGGATCAGCGTGATCGCCGTTCTGGCGCCGTCGCCGGCCGCGACCACCGCTTGGTGGTAGCGCTCGGCGAGTCGACCCGCGGCGTACAGCCCCTCGACGGTCGTTCGCCCGTCGCCGTCGTCCTCGAGGTACGTCTTTGAACCCGCCTCCCGGCGGTCGACGTCGAGCGGGTCCAGATAGCTCGCGTCCGCCCAGGAGGCCGCGATCACGCGTTCGGCGGCGATCGTCCGATCGGTCGCGGCGGTGGCCCCCGACACATCGTCCCCGGCCGCGTCGCCGTCGGGGTCCGCGTCCCCGGCGATCGTCGCGAGGAAGCGAGCGTCATCGCTCACGTCGAGATCACCGTCGGCGGTCCCGACGTGTTTCAATCGCGTGACGCGGCCGTGCACCATATCGGCCCCGTTGCGGGTCGCCTGTGATCGCTGCATATCGAGCAGGAGCCGTGGATTGACGCCCGCCGGGAAGCCGGGATAGTTCTCGACGTGTGCGTTCCGTTTGAGTATCGACTCGCCGGCGGTTATCACGGCGGTGTCGAGACTCGCCCGCGCCGTGAAGGTCGCCGCCGACAGCCCGGCGACGCCGCCGCCGACGATCAGTACCTCATAGGTGTCGACCGCCGACGCGTCCGTGTTCGTGGGGTCCGTCGTCGTGCCCATACGACTCGCTGGAGGAGTTGCGCCAAATAGTCCCGGATCCGCGTCGAACGTCGGTCTCGTGCCGAACGCACGGGACCGGTTCTCCTCGTTACTCCTCGGCGTCGTCGGTATCGTCGTCGTCGGTATCGTCGTCGTCGGTATCGTCGTCGGTATCGTCGTCGTCAGTCTCGTCGGCGGCGCCGGTGTCGTCCGCGGCGTCATCAGCAGCAGCCGACTCGGCATCACCCTCCTCGTCCTCGTCCTCGTCTTCGTCCACCGCGAGGAGGTCGTGTTCCTCGAGGATCGCTTCCTTCTCGGCGGCGGAACGCTCGTGGAACGTCGGATCGTCGACGGTCACGGTGGCGACGCCGACGCCGTCGGGCGTCAGTCCGTCGTCCTCGTTCGCCTCGGCGAGCGCCTCGAGCGCGAGGCCGACCGCCGCATCGATCGAGAGGTCCTCCTCGTAACGCTCCTCGAGGTATTCCCGGATGTCGGTGCGGTTCGACCCGATCGACAGCGCCTGCCACTCGTAGGGCGTCCCCGAGGGGTCCGTCTCGAACAGGCGCGGCTCGCCGTTCTCGATTCCGCCGACCACCAGTGCCACGCCGAACGGGCGCGCGCCGCCGACCTGGGTATACTGTTGGATGTGGTCGGTGATGTTCTTGGTCAGCGTCTCGATGCCGATCGCCTCGCCGTACCGCAGCCGGTTCACCTGCGCCTGGCGGCGGGCGAAGTCGATGAGTTTGCGTGCGTCGGCGACGTGGCCGGCCGACGCGACGCCGACGTGGTCGTCGGCCTTGTGTATCTTCTCGACGCTTTCCGGCTCCATCAACGGCGATCGGGCGCGCTTGTCTGCCACGAGGACGACGCCGTCCTCGGCGCGGACGCCGATGCTCGCCGTGCCGCGTTTGACGGCTTCACGAGCGTATTCGACCTGGTAGAGCCGACCGTCCGGCGAGAAGATCGTGATGCCGCGGTCGTACGCCTGCTGTTGGGCTTGTCCCTGCATATGGTATCACTCGAGATCGAGTCGCGTCGCGCCGACGTGGCCGGACTCCGCCGACACGTCGACCGCGTCACCGCGGATGACGGCCGGTCGGTCCGCCCCGTCGAGCGTGACGTCTCTCTGCCGTGACGGTCCGCCCGCGCGACCCATATATCTTTCTTCACACGCCCGGACCGTCCCCGAAACGCCGCGAACCCGTATGCCGACCGGGTCGTCATCGATCGCGGAGACGCAGGCGATCGCGGCACGCGCCGGCTCGACGTGGGCTCGTCGCACCTGAACCACCGCCTCCCCCTCGCCGACGGCGTCGTCGAAGGTGAACGACAGCACCGACAGCTTCGCGTCCGCGCTGCCCGGATCGCCGAGGAGGTTCCCCGCGGCGTACCACAGCGCCCGCTGGAAGTCGCGCCGACCGATGGACGTGGCCGGCCACGCCTCGAGCCCCACGCCGAGGTACCGCCACCGCGGCCGGAGGTGTTTCGGGAGGTGCTTCACCGGTCCCCCCCCGATCCGGTGTCATCCTCGCGTCCGGGATCGGCGGTCCTCCTGCCGGGCCCGTCGTCCTCGCCTCCGGCGTCGTCGCCGTACCGTCCGCGTCGGACGCCCGGTTCGACGAACGACTCCGAGAGTCGGTGCCGGTTCCGCTCGGCGATCCGCTTCCACGCACGGAGCCCGTCATCGATCGCGTCCGCGTCGAACCCGATCGCCTCGCCGACGGCCCGCAGCTCCCGCGGCGCGCGAAGCTCGAGGTGTGACGCCGCGGTCGCGCTCACCACGTAGGGTGCGTCGTAGTGGTCGACGATCTCCCGGAGCTTTCGAAGGTCCGACAGTGCCTGCACCCGGCGGCCGCCGGTCGCCCGGAGGACCGGTCCGAGATCGAACTCGAGGGCGACGCCGTGGTCAGCCGCGGCCTTCACGAGCACGTGGTTGACGTCCCCACGACCGGCCATCGGCTTCGAGAGCACGTCGACGCGGTCGGACTCGACGGCGAACCGGTTGAGCGCGTTCGATCCGCCCCGGAGCGTGAGCACCGTGAAGTCGGGGCGGAAGTTCCCGACCGACCCGCTCGCGGCTGACGGGTCGTCCGCGTCGATCTCGACGCCGGTGACGACGTCGATCCCGTATTCGTCGCCGATCGCCGTCGGCTCCACCGCGCGCGAGGCGGACCGGGTCCGGATCACCAGTCCCGAATAGCCGAGCCGGGCTGCCGTGCTGGCGAGCCTGGCGACGGTGCTGTCGCCGGCCGGATACGCCTGGACCGCCTCATACATACGCCGGGATTCGCCGGCCGGGGTTTTGGAGATTGCGCTTGGTGGACCACCGCGTGTGTGGAGTATGTTCGTGCTGAACCGACTGCACCACCGGGATCGCGGGCCGCTCCCGCGATAAACACGTCCTGCTCACTCCCCGACGCTATCGGGATCGTGAACCGCCGTGACGACGTCGACGGCGGCCCGGTTCGTCGCCACATCGTGCACACGGATGATGTCCGCCCCGCGGTCGACGGCGACCGCCGTCCCGGCGACGGTCGCGGCACCGCGGTCGTCGGCATCGTACCCGAGTGCGCCGAACATCGACTTGTGGGAGTGGCCGACGAGGACCGGACAGCCGAGCGCGGCGAACTCCTCGGTGCGGGACAACACCGCGAACTCCTCGGACGGTGACTTTGTGAACCCGAGTCCCGGGTCGACGATCACGTTCCGGCGGTCGATCCCCGCGGCCTCCGCACGCAGGATCCGTTCCTGGAGGGCGTCGAGAACGTCCTCGACGACGTCCTCGTACTCGATCTCCGTGTCGGGATCGACCGGCGCCTCGACGCTGTGCATCACGACCACCGGGCAGCCGGCCTCGGCGACGACCTCGCGCATCCGTGGGTCCTCGAGCCCGGTCACGTCGTTGATGACGTCCGCGCCCGCCGCGAGCGCGGCGTCCGCGACGTCGGGTTTGCGCGTGTCGATCGAGAGCACGACGTCGCCGTCGGCGATCGCCGGGAGGTCCTGGAGCGCCTCCACAACCGGTACCACGCGGTCGATCTCGTCGTCGACCGGAACCGGGTCGGCGCCCGGTCGCGTCGACTCGCCGCCGATGTCGATGATCCCGACGCCGGCGTCGATCATTCGCCGTGCGCCCTCGATCGCGTCCGCGAACGTTCCGTGCCGCCCCCCGTCGTGGAAGGAGTCCGGCGTGACGTTGAGGATCCCCATCACCGTCGGGCCGTCGGTCCACGGCCAGGTCGTCGAGTCGACGGCCGACCCGTCGGCTGTCGTGGACTGATCGGATGCGGTCGACGAACCAGGTGTGGTCGACGAACCAGGTGTGGTCGACGAATCGACGACGTCACCGCTCCCCGCACGATCACGGATGGTCTCGGCCAGCCCGGGGAGCCCGTTTCCGCGATGGGTCAGTCGGTCGTCGCTGTGGGCACCGGGGCCGTCGGTACGGGAACCCGGGTCGTCGCTGTGGACACCCGGGTCGTCGATCACGTCGGCCAGATCGTGGATCCGGTCGACGGTCCCGCCGATCACGACCGCGATCGATTCGCCGCCCGACCCGACGTCCGAGACCGCACACTCGAGCCCACAGTGGAGTGCCGCCCGCCGCAGCGCCTCGGCCCGGCTCGGATCGAGTCGCGTGCGAAGGACGCGATGGACCAGTCCGTCGCGAACGCGGTCGCGTTCGGGGTCGCCGACGTCGGCGTCCGTGAGCAGGGTCTCGGCGTCCGCCGGCGTGTCGACCTGTGTGGGAACGACGTGTCGTGTGTATCTTGCGCGTCCCTCCGCGACCGCGAACAGCGACCCGGTCAGGAGCACACAATCGTCGGCGTCCGCCCGGTCGATCGCCGCCTCGAGCGCGTCGGCGACCGCGGGGACGACCGTCGTCTCCTCGATCCCCGCGTTCCGAAACGCGGCCGCCAACACGTCGGGGTCCGCCGCCCGTGGGTGGTCGGGTTCGCAGGTGTGGACCGACTCGGGCGTCGGCAACGCATCGATCGTTCCCTCGTGGTCCTTGTCGTGCATCGCGGCGAACGCGAGATGGAGGTCGTCGTACTCGTACTCCGACAGCGTTCCCGCCAGCGTTCGACAGGCTGCGGGATTGTGTGCCCCGTCGAGGACGACCAGGGGCTCGGTTCCCAGGACCTCGAAACGCCCGGGCCAACTCGCGGTTGCAAGCCCGTCGCGAATCGCCTCGGCAGGGATCGGCGCGCTCGCCGATGATGCCTCCTCTCCGTCGATCCGGACGACGGTTTCGTGTGCGATCGCGACCGCGATCGCCGCGTTGGTCGCCTGATACTCGCCCACGAGCGGGAGTCGCGCGTCGTAGCTCCATCCCGAGCCGGCGACCTCGATCCGCGAGTCCGTCGGACTGCGTCGCCCCGAACGTGTTTCGATGCGGCCGTGGTACGTGGCCGTCACGTCCGGGTTCGGATCCGGGTCGGACACGGTCGGTCCGTCGACCGTCCGGACGTCCCCGCCTGCGTCCGTGACGACTTTCCGGATGACTGACAGCGCGCTCCCTCCGCAGGCCGTGATGACGGGCGTCCCCTCGTCGGCGATCCGCGCCTTCGTTCGAGCGATCTCCTCGACCGACTCGCCCAGTACCGCGGTGTGTTCGAGTGAGACGTTCGTGATCGCGGCCGTCACGGGGTCGACCGCGCTCGTCGCGTCGTATTCGCCGCCCATGCCGACCTCGAGCACCGCGACGTCGACGTCGCGGCGGGCGAACTCCCAGATCCCCATCGCGGTGACGACCTCGAAGAAGGTGAGCGGCTCGCCCGCGGCGGCACGGTCGACGAGCCAGGGGCGTGCCCGCTCGATGAAGGTCGCGATGGCGTCGTCGGTCATCGGGTGTCCGTCGACCCGGATGCGCTCGGAGAGGTCATCGAGGTGTGGCGAGGTGTACAACCCCACCGTTCGGTCGGTCTGCCGAAGGATCGACTCGGCGATCCGGGCGGTGCTGCCCTTCCCGTTCGATCCGGCGATCTGGACGAACTCGAGCTCCGTCTCGGGGTTCCCGAGGTGATCGAGCAGCGCCTCGACGGCGTCGGTACCGGGGCGAACCGAGAAGCGGCGGAGGTCGAACAGGAAGTTCGCCGCCTCGTGGTAGTGCATATACGATGACGCTCGGGCGGGGCGTCGCTTGAGGGTGACGATGTCGACGATCGGGTCGGCCGCCGGCATCCGGAACACGAACCGATCGCCGGGACGCGAATCGATGCCGGTACACGAGCCGGCAGCCGCGGCCGCAGGAGGAACGTTGAAATCGACCCGTCACACAGGGATCCAACGTGAAGCGAATCAGGCTCGGGAACGCGGTCTTCGAGGGACTCAACAACGTCTACGTCCTCGACGGCGAGACGACGGCCCTCGTGGACACGGGGATCTCAACGCCGGCGGTCGAATCGGAACTGGCGGACGGGCTCGCGGAATTCGGGCTCGAGTTCGCCGACGTCGACGAGGTCCTTCTCACCCACTGGCACCAGGACCACGCCGGGCTCGCCGGCGTGATCCAGCGGGAAAGCGACTGCATCGTCCGCGCCCACGAGGCCGACGCGCCGCTCATTTCGGGCGCCGAACTGCCCCCGTCGAGCGACTCGGCGGGACGGCGAGCGGTCTTCGACCGCTGGGGAATGCCCGATGCGGCGCGCGAGGAGCTCGAGGAGGTGCTCGACGCCAACGAGTCCTACCGCGAGGTCGACGCCGACGTCACGCCGTTTGCCGACGGCGACCGGTTCGCCGTGAACGGGATCGAGTTCGAGGCGGTGCATCTCCCCGGCCACGCGGCGGGGCTCGCGGCCTTCGCGTTCGACCAGACGGCCGCCGACACCGCGGCGCTCGATGACCACGAAACGGGCAGCGGACGTGGCGATCGCGGTGACACCGCCGCCTTCGTCGGCGACGCGATCCTCCCGCGATACACGCCGAACGTGGGCGGCGCGGACCTGCGGATGACCGGTGCGCTCGATCAGTACGTTCACAGCCTCGTTCGCGTCATCGATCGGGACTGGTCGGTCGCGTATCCCGGCCATCGGGACACGATCGCGGACCCGAGCCGGCGGGCCGGGGTGATCCTCGAACACCACCGCGAGCGCACCGAGCGCGTCATCGACGTCCTCCGCGAACACGGACCGCTCGACACCTGGAGCGTCTCCGCACACCTCTTTGGCGACCTCTCGGCGGTCCACATCCTTCACGGCCCCGGCGAGGCGCACGCGCACCTCGAGCACCTCGCGGACGCCGGCATCGTCGAGCGCGACGGGACGGAGTACGCCCTCGTCGACGCGGACCCCGACGTCAGATCGCTGTTCCCCGAGACGCGGTTTTACGGCCGGGTCGAGGCTGAAACCGAGGGCCAGTGACACGGTCGGGGCGACGGGTCAGCGGTGACGATCGTCTTCAAGAAGTGACCGTTTGGTCCCAGTGGTGACCGTTCGACGCCCCGGACCGGCCGCGCTCACCGACGCCAGAAGCTCCCCGTGAACACGACGAGGACGGGCAGGATCTCGAGCCGGCCGAACCACATCAACAGGACCATCACGAGCTTCGAGGTGGCGGGGAGATCGAGGTAGGACCCGAAGGGACCGAGCCGACCGAACGCCGGGCCGATGTTGCCGATCGCCGCGAGGCTCGCGCCGATCGCCTCGAGCGCGGTCAACTCGATCCCGACGCGGGCGGCGTCGAGTGCGATCACGAGCACGCCAGCACCGAACAGCCCGAGGTACAACAGCGTGAACACGACGACCCCGCGGATGGCGTTCTCGTCGACGACGGTCCCCGCGAGTCGGATCGGCTGGACCGCATCGGGGTGGGCGGTCCGGAACAGCTCGCGGTGGAGGACCTTACAGACGATCAGCCAGCGAACCACCTTGATCCCGCCGCCGGTCGATCCGGCCGACCCGCCGACGAACATCGCGAACAGCAGCGTGAGCTGTCCGTAGGTGCCCCACTGCGCGAAGTCGCTCGTGGCGAACCCGGTCGAGTTCAACAGCGAGCCGATCTGGAAGGCGGCGTGCCGGAGCGCGGGTTCGGCGGTTCCCTCGGTGGTGCCGCCGATCTCGAGCGGCGGCGCGACGCCGGAATACAGCAGGCCGAAGACGAGCGCGACGAAGGCGGCGACTGCGCCAGCGTAGGTCCGCAGCTCCGTGTCGTCGAACAGGTCGCGAGTGTCGCCCGCGAGGACGTGCCAGAACAGCGCGAAGTTGACCCCGGCGACGACCATAAACGGGATGATCGCCCACTGGACGGCGGCCGAGAACGCCGCAATGCTGTCGGCCTTCGTGGAGAACCCGCCGGTCGGCATCGTCGAGAAGGCGTGTGCGATCGCGTTGAACAGATCCATATTCGGCGCGACGCCGACGAGATGGAGGCTATAGAGGACGATCGCGAGCAGCAACGTGAACGCGAAGTAGACCTTCCAGAGAACCCTGGCGGTCTCCTGGATGTGGGGGGTGAGCTTCTGGAGCTGCGGGCCGGGGGCCTCCGCCTGGATGAGGTCTGCGCCGTTGACGGCCAGTTCGGGGAGAATGGCCACCATCAGGACGATGATCCCCATTCCGCCGAGCCACTGGGTGAGCTGGCGCCACAGCAACAGCGCGTGGGAGTGTTGGTCCGTCGATATCTCGCCCATCACGGTCGCGCCGGTGGTGGTGAACCCCGACATCGACTCGAAAAAGGCGTTGACTGGGTGGGCGAGCGTCGAGGCGGTTCCGTAGCCCGCTAACAGATACGGGATCGTCCCGACGACGCCGACGGCCAACCAGGCGAGCGCGACGAGGAGGAGGGCCTCCCGCGGCCCCAGATCCGGGTCGGGGTCGGCCCGCTCGAGCAGGATGCCGGCCCCGAGTACGCAGAAGATCGACGCGCCGAAGACGAGCAGGTCCTCGCCGTACACGAGCGCGACGACGAGCGGGATCGCCATCGCGACGGCGGTGTACTTGACGACCGTGCCGGTGACGGCGACGCTCGTCCGCCAGTCGACTCTCACCGACGTGGACACGCGGCGTCACCTCCCGATCGGCGTCCCCGACGACGCGTGACCGTCCCGGTCCGCATTCGAGACATATCCCAGCCGAGACGGGGGTCCGGCAAGAATCCACCGGGTTCACGACGCACGGACCCGTCGAGTCACGGTGCGCTGGCCGACCGTTCTCGGTGCACTGGCCGATCGGATCCGCGTTCTCACGACCGCCAGTACGCCGGCGTCAACAGCACGAACACGGGGATGATCTCGATCCGGCCGACCCACATCAACACGATCATCGCGGCCTTCGTCGCGTTCGAGAACGGGTGATAGCTGCCGAACGGTCCCGCGACGCCGAAGGCTGGACCGATGTTGAAGAAGGTCGCCGCGGCGGCGCTCATCGCCTCGAACTCCGAGAGCACGAGTCCGGCGCGGGCCGCGTCGACCGCGATGAACGCGGTGAGCACGAAGAAGATCACGACCGAGACGAGGGTATACGCGTAGACGTCACGGACCGTCTCCTCCTCGACCACGGACCCGGAAAGGCGGATCGGGCGGACTGCATCGGGATGCACAGCCGTGAACAGATCCCGACGGAACCCCTTCAGCACGATCAGCCACCGCAGGAGCTTGATCGAACAGGTGGTCGATCCCGCCATTCCGCCGAGGAACATCAACAGGAACAGCACGTGTTTCGCGGCCGGGGACCAGCCGTTGAAGTCGACGGTCGCGAAGCCGGTCGTCGTGAGGATCGACACGACCTGGAAGGTGGCGTGCCGGAGCTTCGCCTCGAGGGGGAACGAAACGCCGGGATCGGTGAGCAACAACAGCGCGACCAGGACGACCGTCCCGATCGCGACGCCGACGTAGTAGCGGAACTCCTCGTTTCGAACCGGCCGGAGCCAATCGCCGCGCACGAAGTAGTAAATGAGGATGAAGTTGGTCGCCCCGATGAACATAAAGGGCACGATCGTCCACTGCGCCGCCCGCGAGAACGCCCCGACGCTGCCGGGGTCCGGCGAGAAACCCGCGGTCGCGACCGCCGTGAGTGCGTGGGCGAGCGCGTTGTACGGCGTCATCGCCGGGGCGACCCCGGCGAGGTGTAGGACGTACAGGGTGCCCGCACAGGCCAGCGTGATCGCCGCGTACAGCGACCAGAGCATCCGGGCGGTCTCCTCGATGTGTGGCGAGAGCTTGTGGACGTCCTGGGTCTGTGTTTCCGTCTCCATCAGCTGTGTCCCGCCGATCGACAGCCGGGAGAGCACCGAGATCGCCAACACGAGCACTCCGAGCCCGCCGAGCCACTGGATCACCTGTCGCCACATCAGTATCGACCGTCCGTGAACGGAGAAGTCGACGAGCACGGTCGCGCCCGTCGTCGTGATCCCCGACATCGACTCGAAGAGCGCGTCGATCGGCTGGGAAACGGCCCCCTCGCCGGCGACGAGGAACGGGATCGCGCCGATCACGCCGACGAACAGCCACGCGAGTGCGACCATCAGGAACGCCTCTCGACCGCCGAGGTCGGCGTCGCCGGACAGTCGCTCGAGCCATCGCCCGACGCCCAGCGTGACCGTGATCGTGACGAGGAACGGGAGGAGCGGTTCGTCGTAGTACCCGGCGAGCACGAGCGGGAACGACAACGGGACGGCGAGCCAGACGAGAATGCTGCCGACCAACCCGAGGCTGGCCCGCCAGCGAACCCGGACGGGACGGCGTCGCCACCGGCCGATCCGGTCGGCGATCCCCGTGGGGTCCGGGAGCGAGAGCATTGCTGGGTCGAGGGTTACAGCAGCGCCGTAACCTCGTCAACGACGGGCGTCTCGACGAAGACGACGACGTGGTCGCCGGCGCGGAGCTCAGTGTCGCCGCGCGGGACGATGAACTCCCGGTCGCGGGTGATTGCGCCGATGACGACGCACTCGGGGAGATCCGCCATCGCGTCCCGAATCGTTTTGCCAGCGAGCGCGCTGTCGGCGCCGATCTCCACCTCCAGTACCTCGGCCTTATCTGACTCGATGAACGCGACGTTCTCAGCGGCACCTGACTGGGTGAACCGCGTGATTTCCTCGGCGACGACTTCCCGAGGCGAGACGCCGACGTCGACGCCGACCGTCTCGAAGAGGTCGACGTAGGAGGTCCGGTCGATGACTGCGACCGTTCGCTCGACGCCGAGCCGCCGAGCGAGCAGACATTCGAGGAGGTTCTTCTCGTCGGAATCGAGCGTCGAAACGAGGATGTCCGCGTCGCCGACGTGCTCCCGCTCGAGAAAGCCCATATCCGTCGCGTCAGACTCCATCACGAGCGTCTCGGGGAGGTTCTCGGCGAGGGTTCTCGCGCGCTCGTGGTCCTGCTCGACGAGACGCGGAGAGAGGCCGCGTTCCTCGAGCAGGCGGCAGACGTGATAGCCGATCTCGGAGCCGCCGATGACCACGACCTCGGCTGATTCTTCCGGAGACTCCTTGGGGGCGATCGTGCGGGCGAACGTCTGGACGCTGTGTGGCGACCCGATGACGACCACGCGGTCGCCCGCCAACAGACAGGAGTCTCCGCGTGGCACCTCGACGTCGCCGTCCCGGAGGATCGCGGCGAAGGTGAGCGAGTCGAACCGGTCGGCCTCCTCGACGGTCTGGTCGACGATCGGCGACCCCTCGCCGATCTCGAACTCGGCCATCTGCACCCGGCCGCCGGCGAAGACGTCGGCGTCGCGGGCCGCCGGCAACCCGACGACGCGCACGATCGACTCGGCGGTGAGGAGGTTGGTACAGACCATCAGGTCGATGCCAAACGCGCCCTCGTCGTGTTCCCACGTCCGGAGGTATTTCGTGTTCTTGATGCGCGCGATGGTGAACGCCGTGGGGGTGATCGCCTTCGCGGTCGAGCAGGCGACGATGTTCGTCTCGTCGTCGTCGGTGGTGGCCAAAACCATGTCCGCCTCCTCGATGCCGGCCTCCTGAAGCGTGTTCAGATCCGTTCCGTCGCCGGTTATCGTCAGGACGTCCAGCGCGTAGGTCAGTTCGTCTGCTCGGTCGGCGCGATTCTCGACGACCACGACGTCGTGGTCGTGTTGGAGATCGGCGGCGATGCTCTCGCCGACCTGGCCCGCCCCGATGATGACTACGTGCACGGAGCGGCCTCCTCGTGTCTCATACGCCGGCGTTCTCGGAGGAACGATAAATGGGTTGTGTCCCGGACACCGTCGCAACCACCGCTGCGATCGCCGATCCCGCGGGTCAAGAGAACACCCTTAAGAGGCTCGGCGGGAACTCACTTGTGGGAACAGCACAGCCGTAAGTCTGACTCGCCGGGGCGATCGCCCACGGCTCGGGATTGCGGCAGTGCACCGTGAGTCCCCGATGGGGGGCTCGCGGTCACGCTTTTGCGGTTGTGCCGTTCCAACGACAGACAATGGCACGAATGCATACACGCCGCCGTGGCTTGTCCGGTTCGGACAAGCCCGTGGCAGACGATCCGCCGGAGTGGAGCGACGTCGACGCCGAGGACATCGAGGCCCGCGTCGTCGAACTGGCAGAACAGGACTACGACCCCAGCCAGATCGGAATGAAACTGCGCGATGAGGGCGTGACCGGCACGCCGATCCCGGACGTCAAGCTGGCGACCGGGAAGAAGATCACCGAGATCCTCGAGGAGCACGACGCCGCCGCGTCGGTCCCCGAGGACTTCCGGAACCTCGTCGAACGCGCGGTCCGGCTGCGCGAACACATGGCGGAGAACCCGCAGGACCACCAGAACAAGCGGGCGCTTCAGAACACGGAGTCGAAGATCCGCCGGCTCGCCGACTACTACCGCGGCGACCAGCTCGACGAGGACTTCACGTACACCTACGAGAACGGCGTCGAGCTCCTCGAGGAGTGATCGACTCACGATCCCGATCCGACGGACCCCGATAACCGACGCCCATCGACCCGACACACCCCAATACCCGACGTCCATCGATCAAACACACCCCGATCCCACACACGTCCCGATGACCGATTCCGTGATCGCACCTGACGCGACGCCCGACACGATCGCCGGCGTCGTCCGTGACGCGCCGTTCGTTCGGCTCGTCGCTCGCGACGACGGCGATTCCCTCGCAGCGGCGTCGCTGCTTGCGGGGGCCGCACGCGGCGTCGACACGCCGTTCCAGATCCGGATCCATCCGGATCCCGCCGGGACGATCGACGATGCGACCGGCGACTCCGGGCCGGGCCCGTCCGCAGGAACCGATGACGAGGTTCACGTGCTCGTCGGCGTCGAGGGGATCGAAACGACGACCACGTCCGCGAACGACAGATCGGCAGGCGACGGATCGGCGGACGACGGATCGGCAGACGACAGGTCGACGGCAACCGAGTCATACGTCCTCCGGAGCGACGGTCGTCCGGCAAGCACCGCGGCCTTCGCGGTCGGAACCGAGCTCGGGGGCGACCCCGATCCGGTGCTCGCGCTTGCCGGCGTGGTCGCCGCCGGATCCGTTCCGGGAACGGACGGATCCGGAACCGCACTCGACGTTGCGACCCAGCGTGGACTCGTCGAACGGCAGCCAGGCCTCGCGGTCCCGTCCCCGGAGACGGATGACGGGCTCGCGACCGGGATCGCCGCCTCGACGCTGTTCCACGCGCCCTACTCGGGCGCTCCCGACGACGTTCGGGCCACGATCGGGGCGGACGTCCTCGCGGACGCCGACCGCCGCCGGGTCGCGTCGACGGTCGCCGTCGACGTGGTCGCGCCCGCGGCGGCGACGCAACGTGCGTCGTCGGCCGTCGAACGCGCGCTGCGACCGTACGCGACGACCGGTCCCGTCGGAACCGTCGGCGGCTATGCCGACGTTCTCGACGTGCTTGCGCGCGAGTCGCCCGGAACCGGGATCGCGCTTGCGCTCGCCGGCACCGGCGTGAACGATGACCTGCGATCGGCCGCGATCGAGACGTGGCAGACCCACGGGACCGCCGTCCACGCGGCGATCGCCGAGACGACGATGGCGCGATACGACGGCGTGTCCGTCGCTCGCGTGTCCGCACCGGCGGCCACGCTGCCCACCGTCGCTCGGCTGCTTCGGGAGTATCGATCGCCGGAACCCGTCACCCTCGTTCTCGATCCGGATGCGGGGCGTGTCGCTGCGGCGGCAACGGACCCGACCGGTATCGGGACCGCGCTTCGGCGCGTTGCGGCCGAGCGTGACGGCACCGGCTGGGGCGGACCGACCCGTGGCGGCGCACGAGTACCGATGGACGACGACGGTTCGGCCGTGATCGCGGCCACGAGGGAGGCGTTATGAACGGGCTCGACGACGGTGCCGGCGGCGACCACGCCGGTGACACCGATGCCCACCCTGGCGACGGCGCCGGGGGTCGCCCCGCTCGGACGGCGACCGTCCGGACGCGCCACGACGATCCCGAACTCGTTCGGGACGCCCTGGCGCCCGACAACACCGACTCGATGGACGCCCGCGTCGACGACGACGCGGTCGTCTGTTCGATCGAGCGGGAAACGACCGGCGGCCTGCAGTCGACGGTCGACGACTATCTCGTCAACCTGCAGGTGGCCGATCGCCTCGTCGATCGCGGCGCGGAACACCGGCATATGGCCGGGGAAACGCGGGATGAGGAGCGGAGTCGATCTCGGGATCGGGATCGAGACGCGGACCCGACGAACAGACAGACGACCGACACAGACACGACACACCAGACATGAGCGAACGATCCGTATCAAAACAGACGCAAGAGAAGCGATGGTACTCGGTGCTCGCCCCCGAGCAGTTCGACCGGGACGAGATCGGCGAGACCCTCGCGGAGGAACCCGAGCAGGTCGTCGGCCGGACGATCACGACGACGCTCGGCGATCTGAACCAGGACAGCAGCGGCAACAACACCAAGCTGACGTTCAAGATCACCGACGTCGGCAGCGACACGGCCTACTCCGAGTTCGTGAAGTACGAGCTGACGCGGGATTACCTGCGCTCGCTCGTGCGGCGCGGCTCCTCGAAGGTCGAGGCGTCGATCACGGTCCTGACGACCGACGACTACCGCGTCCGGCTCCAGCCCGTGTCGCTCACGACGAAGAAGGCCGACCGCTCCCAGGAGCAGGCCATCCGTCGCGTGATGATCGACCAGGTCCACGAGGCTGCCGCCGACCGGACCTTCGAGGAACTCGTCGACTCGGTCGTCGAGGGCCGACTCTCCTCGGCGATCTACGGCGACGCGAAGACGATCTACCCGCTCCGCCGTGTCGAGGTCCAGAAGCTCACCCTCGAGGCCCGACCCGAGGAGGTCGCGGCCGAGGAGGAAGCCTCCGTGGACGTCGACACCGAGGACGTCACCGTCGACGAGTAGGCCGGCGCGCCGTTCGAACGACCGACGCTTTTTCGAGCCGTCCGCGGCGGATGGCATCCGACCCATCCCCCCGAGACGAAACGTTGAAACGCGGCTCGCACGAACCGCTGGCTATGGAACTGCGGGTCATCGACAAGAGCGAGGCGGAACTCCGCATCGAGATCGCGGGCGAGGACCATACCTTTATGAACGTCCTGAAGGGCGCGCTGTTGGAGCACGAGGACGTCGCCGCCGCGACCTACGACGTCAACCCCGAACAGTCGGGCGGCCAGACGGACCCCGTCTTGACCGTCAAGACCGAATCCGGCGATCCCCTGGACGCGGTCGAGGACGCCGCCGCCGCGATCACGGACAAGACGGCGGCCCTCTCCGACGTGGTTCGCGCGGCCTGAGGCGGTTCGCGCGGCCGGAAAGGAGACGCGACGTGAGCGTGGCGCGGTCTGAGACCTGGTGCGGCGTGATCGTGCGGTGGGGACGTCTCGACGTGCTGGCTCCCGTCGCTACAGCCGAACCGGCACGCCGCGGTCGTCCAGGTACTCCTTGAGTTCGGTGATCGTGTACTCGCCGAAGTGGAAGATCGACGCCGCCAGCGCCGCGTCCGCGTCGGCCTCGGTGAAGACCTCGTAGGCGTCCTCCGGCCCGCCACAACCCGAGGAGGCGATCACGGGCGTCGAGACGGCCTCACAGACGGCGCTCATCAGCGGGACGTCGTAGCCGTCCTTGGTGCCATCGCGGTCGATGGAGTTGATGAACAGCTCGCCGGCGCCGCGCCGTTCGGCCTCCATCGCCCACTCGACGGCGTCGATGCCGGTCCCCTCGCGGCCGCCCTTCTTGGTGCACTCGAACCAGACCGACTCGCCGTCGGCCTCGACGTAGTGTTCGCCGGCCTCGTCGTACCGCCGTCGAGCGTCGATCGAGATGACGATACACTGCGAGCCGAACGCGGCCGCACCCTCGTCGATCAGGGCGGGACGGTCGAGCGCGCCGGTCGTGATCGATACCTTGTCGGCTCCAGCTCGCAGCGTCTCCTTGATGTCGTCGGTCGTGCGGATCCCGCCGCCGACCGTCAGTGGGATGAAGCACTCATCGGCGACGCCGCGGACGACGTCGAGCATCGTCTCGCGGCCGTCGGCCGAGGCCGTGATGTCAAGGAAGACGAACTCGTCGGCGCCCGACTCGTTGTACTTGCGCGCCAGCTCCACGGGGTCGCCGGTGTACTCCAGATTCTCGAAGTTGACCCCGGTGTAGACGGCCGCGTTGCCGTCCTCATCGAGGTCGACGTCGATACACGGGATGATGCGTTTGGTGAGTCCCATTCGCTGTCGAGTCCTTGTCCGCGGACGGTACTAAAACCACCCGGGGCGGCGATCGGCAACCGGCTGCCGGCCGCCACGTCCGGGCTGGCGATCGGGTCGCGCCGGCTACAGCTCGACGCCGGACGGGATCAGGCTCTCACCGCGAAGCAGGTTGCCGTCGGGGTCGTACACGAGGAAGGTCCGCTTCTCGTAGGTGACCAGATCCTCGTCGTCGACGGTGATCTCGACCCGGTAGCGTCCCTCCTCGTCGTCGGCCGACGAGCGGCCGTACTCGCGAGCGGCGCGGATGAACCGACGGACGTCGTCGGCCTCCTCGTTCAACTCGAGGACGAAGTCGCCGGTCACGCGGTTCGTGACCGCCACCACGCCCTCGGCGTCGGGGCCGTCCTCGAGCGAGTCACGGAGTCGGAAGGCGACGTCCGTCTCGTCGGCCGCCAGTAGTTCGCCGTCGGGCCCGGTCAGTCGTTCGGTCAGCAAGCCGTCGGGGCCGTGAAACGCGATCCGGACCAGCGGCTTGTGGTCGTCGCCCTCGGCGTCCGGCTCGACGTTCTCAACCGTCAGTTCGAAATACTCCCGCCGCATCAACTGTCTAACCCTTATCGGTCAGCCCGTATGAACGTAACGCCCCCGGATCATCCGGTCGGCGCCGATCGATTCGGAGCCGGCGGCCGTCTCGCCATCGACGGACGTTTTTAAGTGATCGCGAGGGTGCCTACACGTATGGTCTGGGTCCGATCGGAGTATGCCGGGGAACTGGCCGTCGTCTCGGCGTGGCTCGCCGCACTCATTCCCTGGAACCTGACGTACGCCTCTATCCCGGGATACGGGACGATACTGTACCTCCGCTACCCGTTCCTCGAGGTGCAGTACCTCGTCGGCTGGACGATCGACGATCGGTCCTTTTTCCTGCATTCGATCCCCGCCGCGCTCCGCAACCAGGCGGGGCAGGTCGTCGCCGACGCGTATCTCGCGTGGGCGGCGGGGTCGACGCTGATCGCCGTCGCCGTGCTCACCGCGATCGCCTACTACCTCGCCGAGGAGCGCGTCGAGAACGGGCCGGTTGACCCCGTCAGACTCATCGGCGGGCTCCTGCTGGCCGCGGGGATCGTCCTTCTCGCCGCAACGTATCTCCTCGTCACCCTCGGCGTGCCGGGGATCCCGCTCCCGGTCGGAACCCTCCTCCTCGGCGCTCTCGGCGCGATTCTGCTTCTGGCCGATCGGCGCGAGGACGCGGTGGATGAGACGGAATACCGAGCCGACGACGCGGAATGACCACACTCTCACGAAAGTCCCAAAGAAGCGTGCACAGACCAGAGTATCCTACGGTCGGCGTAGGAGAAAGTTGCCTCCGTGGGGGTTCGGCATGAGCCGAGACCCCCAGC
>NZ_JARANU010000026.1:0-23497 GCF_029889855.1 Halopenitus sp. POP-27
CCGACCGCGGAGCGGTCGACCGGTCGGAGCGCCCCGCGGATGGGGCGTCCGTTGCATTTCTGTCGAGGAGTGGTGATTACTTAACGTCGTCGTTCGATCGGCGCCACGTCACCCGGTTCCATGGGCCGTCATCCCGCCGACCACGGCGACGACATCCGACCACCGGCGGCGGCGATCCGGGCGACGATCTGGGCGACGCATCGACGACGACGACCGTCCCGACCGTTCATATGAGGACAACGCTCGTCAAAGCCCGATAGAAAGCCGGTAGAAGGAGTGAAAACCGAATTTTCGGAATCATCATTTATAACACCGGCGTTTATAAGGGGGGAGCACACATATAAAGGCGAACAATGACGAATCCCGCAGAGTCGATCGAGATTCAGAACGTGGTTGCATCGACGGGGATCGGGCAGGAACTCGACCTGGAGGCGCTGGCGGAGGACCTTCCCGGCGCGGACTTCAACCCGGACAACTTCCCCGGGCTCGTCTACCGGACCCAGGAGCCGAAGGCGGCTGCACTCATCTTCCGATCGGGCAAGATCGTCTGTACGGGCGCAAAGAGCATCGACGACGTCCACGAGGCGCTTGGGATCATCTTCGAGAAGCTTCGAGACCTCACCATCCCGGTCGAGGACGACCCGGAGATCACGGTCCAGAACATCGTCTCGAGTGCGGACCTCGGACACAACCTGAACCTGAACGCGCTGGCGATCGGCCTCGGGCTCGAGGACGTCGAGTACGAACCCGAACAGTTCCCCGGGCTCGTCTACCGAATGGACGATCCTGACGTGGTCATCCTGTTGTTCGGCAGCGGGAAGATCGTCATCACCGGCGGGAAACACACCCACGACGCCGAGGAGGCCGTCGAGGAGATCGTCGATCGCATCGAGGATCTCGGCCTCCTCGGATAGCACGGACTCGAGACGGGCCCGGATCGATGATCGGCGACCGACGGCGACGATCCGCCGTAATACCTTTGAGAGTGGACGTCGATGGATCAGGTAGTGGCATCCCGACGAGACGGATCGGGAGCCGGCAAGGCTCTCGATATCGTTCCGGGCGCCCCTGCGGGCGCGAACGAGGGGGCGTCCTCGGCATCGCACGCACGCCGGTCCGCAGTCGATCCCCCGGTCCGGGATCCGACCGCGTACGCGTTCACCGACCACTTTCTCGACCGCGTCACCCAACCCGGACGGTACGTGACCTTCGATGCGGTCCGTGAGGCGATCGTCCACGGACAGCTTCGGTGGAGCACCACCGACGGCTGGCGGTTCGCGTACACCGACGATGGGGTTCGATACGTGATCGTCGTCGAGGACACGGAGACACCGTCTCCGGTCGTCGTCACCGGGTGGACGGAGATCGTCGACCCGGAAGCCGCGCGTACCGCCCGTCGGTTCGACGCGACCGACGTGGAGACGATCGAGCTTCGGTCGGCGCTCAGCGCTCGGTCGGAGGAACGGATCCCCGACGAGATCCGTCCGCGGGAGGTCGATCGACCCTTCACGGTCGGAAACCACCGGGTTCGAACCGGCATCGGCGACGGATACGTCGTGTGTGCGGACTGTAACGGTCGGTTTCGGTCGAAGGAGACGCTCACGACGCGTCACTGTCGGTAACGACACTCGATGAGCCCCGGCGACTCCTCGGTTCCGAGCCGGCACGCATTTGCGCGAGCGCCACCATCGATCACCGGATGAGCGACGGCACAGACGAGCAGGACGCCGACGGAACGGCGGTCGCCGAAGAGTCGATCTCGCGGGAGACGTTCTTCGACGCGTTACAGGCTGAGGGGCGACCGGTGGCGACGGCCCAGCAGGTCGCTCGCCGGCTCGGAGTGACGCAATCGGCCGCACGCGAGGGGCTCGATCGGCTGGCGTCCGACGGGGACGTGGCTCGCGTCGACGTGGAGTCGGATCCGGTCGTGTTCTATCCGGCACGGTGGAACGACCTCGCGGCCCGCGAGCGAGTCGTCACCTTCCCGACCCGTCGGGAGATCGTGGTCGACCAACCGACACAGTACACACGCGCACAGCTGTCGCAGTTCGCACACCTCGTCGACACCTCGGGGACCGATCCCGGGACACGCGGGTACCTCTACCGGATTCGTCAGGAAGACGTCTGGGCAGCCCCGTTCGACGACGTGTCGGGGCTGCTCGCGAGCCTTCGGTCGGTACTGCCGAACAGACACGACCATCTCGAGGAGTGGATCCGCGACCAGTGGAAACGCGCGCACCGATTCCGGCTGTACACCCACGAGGAGGGCTACGTCGTCCTTGAGGCGGCCAGCGAGTCCCTGCTCGGCACGGTCGCCGAGGACCACCTCGCCGAGGACCACCTGCGGGCGCCGATCTCCGAGACGGAGGCGTGGGTCAACGAGTCGGCGATCGCCGCGATCAAGCGATCGCTCTACGAGGCCGGCTATCCGGTCGAGGACGACAGGGACCTCGAGGAGGGGGATCCGATCGACGTCGAACTGGCGGCGGATCTTCGGGACTACCAGGAGGGGTGGGTCGAAACCTTCCTCGAGAAGCGCTCCGGCGTCTACGTCGGCCCGCCAGGGTCCGGAAAGACGGTCGCGGCGATCGGCACGCTCGCGGCGGTCGGCGGCGAAACCCTGATCCTCGTTCCCTCACGCGAGCTGGCCGAGCAATGGCGGACGGAGCTGCTCACGCACACGACCCTGGACGCCGAACAGATCGGCCAGTACCACGGCGGGGAAAAGGCGATCCGACCGGTGACGATCGCGACCTACCAGACCGCCGGGATGGACCGCCATCGACAGCTGTTCGACACTCGGGAGTGGGGACTGATCGTCTACGACGAGGCTCACCACATCCCGAGCCCGGTCTTCTCTCGGTCGGCGGACCTGCAGGCGAAGCACCGACTGGGACTGTCGGCGACGCCGGTCCGGGAGACGGGCAACGAGGACGAGATCTACACCCTCATCGGGCCGCCGATCGGCGCCGACTGGGACGCCCTGTTCGAGGCCGGGTTCGTCCAGGAGCCCGAAATCGAGATCCGGTACGTCCCCTGGCGCGATGACGACGCGCGCAACGCGTACGTGAGCGCGGACGGGCGCGAACGATACCGGCTCGCCGCGAGCAACCCGACGAAGGCCACGGAGATCCGCAGCCTGCTGGAGGCGCATCCGGGCAAGAAGGCGCTCGTCTTCGTCGAGTATCTCGATCAGGGCGAGCGGATCGCCGAGGCACTCTCGGTCCCGTTCATCAGCGGCGAGACGCGCCACGCCGAGCGGTCCCGCCTGTTCGAGGCGTTCCGCGAGGGCGACCGGCACGTGCTCGTCGTCTCCCGGGTCGGCGACGAGGGTATCGATCTCCCGAACGCGGAGCTCGCGATCGTCGCGTCCGGGCTCGGCGGGTCGCGCCGTCAGGGCGCACAGCGAGCCGGCCGAACGATGCGTCCCACAGGGTCGGCGCTCGTGTACGTGCTCGCGACGCGCGGGTCCGCCGAGGAGGAGTTCGCACAGCGGCAGATGCGTCATCTGGCACAGAAGGGGATCCGCGTTCGAGAGACGACCGTCGATTCGTGACCGGTCGTCGCCTCATCGAGCGAGGCGACGTCGTCGTTGCCCGATCCACCGTCACCGCCTGCGGCGCCGTCACTCCGCCGACTCGTCGATCACGTACCGCAGCGGCTCCTCGTCGACGAGCCGTGCGTCACCGGTCGCAACCAGATCCGTGAGGTGGCTCGCGGCCTCCCCGGCGCCCATCTTGGCGTGGATCCCGTACAGCTCGCCGAAGAGGTCCTCCGCGATCTCCCACGGCGTCGCGGGATCCGGCGATCGCTCCGTCAGCGCATCGCAGACGTTTCCTCGACGTTCGCCGTGGTGATCCCGGATCGTTCCGATCCGATCGTCGAGATCGAGCGGCGTGCCGTGTCCCGGATACGCCGTCGTCGTCTCCGGGTCATACCGATCGTCAAGCCGGTCGAGCGTTCGGCGATAGGTCGACAGTGGATCCTCAAGGCGCGTATCTCCCCCGCCGACGTTCGGCGTGTACGTCGCGAGGACGGCGTCCCCGACGAAGAGGGCGCTCCGATCGTCGTCGCGCTCGTGCGCCTCGCCCTCAGACGTATCGCTCTCGTGATCACCCTGGTCGGCGATTCGGTCGTGGAACGCGACGTGCCCACGCGTGTGCCCGGGCGTGTCGATGACCTCCAAACCGGCAACGACGTCGCCGTCGTGAAGGTCGGACACGGGCGTTCGATCGGGCATCGGCGAGGGCGTGTCGCCGGCGACGACCGCCTCGACGGTCTCGTCGGGAACGCCCCAGTCTCGGAGCGCAGCCGCGTCACGATCGAGGCGACGATCGCGCGCGGTCGCGTACTCCCGGACGAGCGGGGCGTCGTCGGAGCCCATCCACAGCGTCGCGTCGGCTGCATCAGCGATCCGCGGCGCCGATCCGGCGTGGTCGACGTGCCAGTGAGTGACGAGGACGTGCTCGAGGTCTTCAGGGGCGAGACCCGCGGCGTCGATCCCCGACAGGAGCGTCTCGAAGGCCGCGTCACCGGGCGGTCCGGGGTCGATTAGGACGCCGCGCTCGGGCAGCAGGTACGCGCTGTTGGCTCCCTCCGGACTGCCGGCTCCGAACCCGATACGGATGACGTCGGCGGTCATCGTGGCGATCCTCCCGGCGTGGTGAACGGCACGGTCATCAGCCGGCAGTGGGCTCGCGAACGGGTTACGCCTGTCGACCGAGGCGTTGCTCGGGACCGCGATCAGTCCGGTTTCGACGGTGCGATCGACCCACGGGGACGGGACGAAAGAGAACCCTTAAGTCCGGGTCGTCACCTACGTAGGACCGTACCGGACTTAGCTCAGCTTGGTAGAGCAGCCGACTGTAGATCGGCTTGCCCCCCGTTCAAATCGGGGAGTCCGGATCCATTTTACAGCCGATTCGGAGTTTCTCGCTCGAACACCGTTATCGACCTCGACAGCGACTGACGACGCTCAGTACTCGCACACGTCGACATCGGGAATCCGAGTGAAATCCTTCGGATTCCCAGTGATCGCTGGGTCGTCGTGTCGGATCGCCGTCCAGATCTCGTCGGCCTCGACCTGGACGGCGATCGGCCACCGCGTTCTCTCGCGACACGGCAAAGCGCCCCACGGCGGTCGTGAAACGGAACTGTTTTAATTCGGTCAGTCATACCGACGGATGCGTTCAGACGAACGTGCTACACGCTCCGATGGTGTAGTCCGGCCAATCATATTGCCCTCTCGAGGCGATGACCTGGGTTCGAATCCCAGTCGGAGCATTTCATTCTCGATTCCGGTCCCGATATTCGACAGCCCGGCGTGTCGTCACCGATCGCAGTCGTCACCGATCGACGGTCGACACCCGTTTCCAGAGTCCTGGCAGATCCTCGAGACGGGTCCACCCGGCCGCCTCGTCGACGTCGTCGACAACGATGGTGATGTCCTCGAAGTACTCGTCGAGGACTGCGTCCCGTTCCATCGCCAGCGGCGGCGTGCAGTAGTCCTCCTCGATCCAGACGGCCTCGCCGGTGTCGGGGTCGAATTTCGCCCGCTCGAGGGCGGTGGTCAGCGCGCGGCCGAACGGTTCCATCGATTCGACGTCGCCGTCCCGGAGTCGCTCCCGGAGTTCCGCGAGCCGGTCGGTCGTCGGTCGTGCACGGACGAGTCTGTGTGCCATACTAGCACATACGAGTCACACGGAAAAACGTCTGCCGGCGGAGCGTCGCTGCCGACGGAGACAGTCCGCCGGCGGAGCGGCCAGCTACTGGGGCGTCCCTCAACCGAGCAGGTACCGCATCCACGGGTACCGATCGATCAGCGTCTCGCCGCCGACATCGTAGTTCTCGACGGCGGCGTCGAGCCCGAGGATCCGTCCGGCGCCGAAGGCGGCAACGGAGAGAAACACGAGCATATACGCGAAGTCGCCGTTGATGTAGCCGTGGGAGATTTCCCAGTTCCCGAGGTAGAACAGGAGCATCATGAACGCTCCCCAGAAGGCGGCAAGCCGAGTCATAAAGCCGACGATCAGCCCGAGCCCGATCAGGACTTCACCCCAGGGAACGGCGACGTCCACGAAGGAAACGAACCACGGCGTGTTCCCCATCGCGACGAACAGGTCCGCGACCGGGCTCCCGTTCGACGGCGGCGCGTTCTGGAGGTAGCCGGCCGCGCCGAAGCTCCCGGAGAGAACCTTGTCGACGCCGCTTTGGAGGAACGCGATCCCCATCATCAGTCGGAGCGCGAGGATGAACCAGACGCTCAACGTGTGTAACTGTCCCTGGGCGGTGAACCCGCCGATCGTACTTTCGAGCGTGACTTCTCGTGATGCCATACGTGTACGATATCCCGATGACCCCTTAAAATCACTCGCCGAATACGAACTGGAGGAATAGCAATATAATATACGTATCGAGTGCTGTATCGGATGCTATTTCGAGGTGACTCGATCGATCATCAAGATATCTCGGTTATAACTCAACTGATCTGGATTCATTGGAAACCCGGCAACATAGGAACGTCGCCGAGACGTCGTTAAGATGTTGCCGGAACGTCGCCGAGACGTTGCCGAAGCGTCGCCGAAACGTCGACGGTGCCATCCACGACGACGTCGTCGAGTCGACGCCGGGGAGGGGTGTGTCTTCACCACCAGCGGTTCTCGACGATCCGGTCGATCGCCTCCCGGAGCGTCGGCTCGTTGCGGGAGAACGTGAACCGGATCCAGTCGGCGTCGGCCTTGGGATCGGTGTAGAAGCTTCCGCCGGGGACCGCGGCGACGCCGGCCTCGCGGATCAGGCGGCGACAGAACTCGATGTCGGGCTCGTCGGTCGGGTGGCGTGTCATTACGTAGTAGGCCCCGTCCGGGCGAACGGGATCGAGACCAGCGCGCTCGAGGCCCTCACACAGCAGGTCCCGACGGCGTTCGTAGGAGTCGGCAAGCTCCGTGTAGTAGTCGTCGGAGAGCGACAGCGCCTCGACGCCGGCCCGCTGGAAGGGCGTCGGCGCACAGATGGTCGTGTAGTCGTGGACCTTCCGTAGCTCCGCGGAGAGGTATTCGGGGGCCAGACAGAACCCGACGCGCCAGCCCGTGACGCTGAACGTCTTCGACATGCCGGTACAGACGACGGTTCGATCGGCGAGATCGCCGACCGCGACCGGGCTGACGTAGTCGTCGGTGTAGACGATGTGCTCGTAGATCTCGTCGGTGAGGACGATCAGGTCGTGTTCGAAGACGATCTCCTCGATCCGCGCGAGTTCCTCCCGGGAGAAGACCTTCCCGGTCGGATTCATCGGCGTGTTCAACACGAGCACCGTTGCACGCTCGGCCGCGGCTTCGAGGGCCTCGAAATCGACCGTCAGATCGTCGGTGATGTCCAGCGGGATCGCCTCGGCGCCGGCGAACTGGCTCGCCGGGATGTAGCTCTCGTAGACCGGCTCGAAGTAGATCACCGCGTCGTCGCCGTCGACGAGCGAGAGCAGCGTCGACATCAGCGCCTCGCTCGTGCCGGTGGTGATCGTCACCTCGGTCTCCGGATCGTATCGAACGCCCTTCCAGTCGGCGTACCGGTCGGAGACGACCTCCCGAAGCTCGGGGAGCCCCCACGTGATCGTGTACTGGCTGTCGGTGTCGACCGCCTCCTTCGCTGCGGCCTTGATCGCGGGCGGGGTCTCGTCCTCGTCGGGGATACCCTGCGAGAGGTTGATCGCGTCGTGAGCGAGCGCTTCACGGGTCATCTCCCGGATCACGGACTCGGCGACCGCGTCGGTGCGATCGGTTCCGACGTCGACATCGGGCGTTCGCCGATCGGTCATACAGGGATCACCGGTCGACCGGCGGTGAGGGGTTGATCAGCGAGCGGGAGGACGTCGGGTGTCGTGGCTTCCGTGGGTTCGGCGGGGAGGACCGCCGACGGCCCGGTCGGAGGGAGTGAGTCGGTTCGTGACATCGTGGTGGATCGGATCGGTCGGAGAACCCGACCGAGACCGTTCGGTTACCGATGCTCGGCGGGGACGGGTCAAAACGGTTGCGAGAGTCGACCGGGAGGAAACCGGTTGCGGGAGACGATCAATTCGAACGGGGTGAAACCGGTTGTGAGGGACAGACGGGACTCGGTCGTCACGTGATCGCGTTCGGCGAAACGCTATTGACCGGTGCGCGCATCCGGACGGTAATGGCACGGCTCGAGCGGATCCGGGTGTTTCCGGTGAAGGGATTGGACGGGATCGACGTGGAGACCTCGGCGATCCGGGAGGGCGGCACGTTGGCGTACGACCGCAAGTTCGGGCTCGTCGACGAGGACGGCGAGGTCAGCAACGGGAAGGACTTCGAGACGATACACGATCTCCGGGCCGACTTCGACCCCGAAACGGGTGAGCTCCGCGTCGAGACGCCCGGCGGCGACCGGCGACGATTCGCGCTCGACGAGGCGGACGAGCGGTCGCGCGCGGGCGAGTGGTTCAGCAGCGTGTTCGACGCGGCGCTGACCCTGGAGCGGAACTCGTCGGTCGGGTTCGTCGACCGGCCGGATATGGGGCCATCGGTCATCAGCACGGAGACGCTGGAGACGGTCGCTGGCTGGTTCGACGATCTGACCGTCGAGGGAGCCCGCCGTCGGCTTCGGGCAAACGTCGAGGTGTCGGGCGTTGAGCCCTTCTGGGAGGACCGGTTCGTCGGCGACGACGCGCCGACGTTCACGGTCGGCGACGTCCGGTTCGAGGGCGTCACCCCGTGCGCGCGATGTGTGGTTCCCAGTCGGGACCCCGATACGGGGGAGCCGCTCCCGGAGTTCCGCACCCGATTCATCGAGAAGCGGCGCGAGACGTTCCCGAAGTGGGCCGACCCGGACGCGTTCGACCACCACTACACGCTGATGATCATCGCCAGGATCCTCGAGGGGAGCCGAAACGGGTCGATCGGCGTCGGGGACGAGGTCCACGTCGTCGATCGGTGACCCGAGCGCCGACCGATCATCGCTCCGATCGTGGATCCAGCGATGTTGCAGAGATAATCTCCGCTATCTGTGACGGCTCGCCCACTCGATATCGCTCGATACAGCCACGAAAGATCGGTTCTGCGGCGGTTGAATCGTCCCCGTTGACGTCGGCGTACCCGCGATAATCGCCGGCGGCGACGACCGAATGTCTGCGGGACCCGAACCCGGGTGTATGAACGGACCGACGAGATCGACGCGGCGCGGGTTCCTCGCGGCTGCCGGCGGAACGGCGGCGGTCGGGCTCGCCGGCTGTCTGGGCGGATCGGGGAACGGGCTCGACGAGGTGACCGTGGCACACATGCCGATCTATCCGGACCTGCAGTGGTACGTGATGGAGGGCGAGGGATTCTTCGCGGACGTGGACGCCGAGGTCGTGGGCCAGGAGTTCACCGACGGCCCGGCCATCATTCAGGCGCTCGGCGGCGGCGACATCGACGTCGCGATGTTCGGCATCGTCCCATCGATCATCGCGATCGACCGCGGACTGCCGGTCCAGGTGACGGCCGCCAACATCCACGAGATGCTGGGGATTATGGCCGACGAGGAGTTCCAGTCACTGTGGGAGGAACACGGCGCCGAGGCCTTCGCCGTCTGGGAGGAACAAACCGGTTCCCCCTTCGAGTTCGGGACGTTCCCGCAGGGATCGACGCCGGACGTCTTCCTGCGCCACTGGCTCTCGGACGGGCTCGGACTCGATCCCGACTCGGACGTGACGATCACCGAGATCAACGGCGCGAGCGCGGTCTGGCAGGCGATCGCCAACGGCGAGGTCGACGGTACCTCGATCATGGAGCCGGTGCCGACGATCGCCAGCGAGGAGGGGGCCGACGTCTCGCTGTTCAAGACCGCCGCCGAGATCATGCCCGGACAGCCGGGCGCGGTCGTGACGATGAGCGACACGGTTCGTGAAAGCGACCTCGCGGGACAGTTCCTCTCCGCGCACGTGCGGGCGACGGAGTTCATCCAGGAGAACCCAGACGAGACCGCCGTCCACGTCGAGGAGGGGATCGGAATGCCCGAGGACCGCGCACGAACGGCGCTGGAGTCGCCGCTATCGAACTTCATCACCGACCCCCGCGAGATCGAAAGCGGGACCGAGGTGTTCGCCCGCTTCGCCGAGGCGAACGGCCAGACCGACGAGCAACGGACGATCGACGAGATATTCGACTACAGCGTCTACGAGGGACTGTAAGGGGGACGGACGAGGAATGGGAACCGATACGACATCGACGGCGGCCGAGACGGAGGCCACCGGCGACCGAGTCACGCCGAAGGGTGCCGCCGAGACGCCGGAATCCACCGATCGAGTGGCCGTCCTCGAGCGGCTCACATCGCGGCGTGCGCGCTACGGGACCGGCGGGGTCACAGCGTTCGTCATCGGCTGGTTCCTCGTCTCGTTGACCCAGCCGTCCTACGTCCTCCCGACACCGGCGGCGGTCGCGACGACGTTCATCGAGGAGGCCAGTTCGGGCGGTCTCCTCGTCGCGATCGGACAGAGCGTGCTCCACTGGATACCGGGAACCATCGTCGGGACGGCCCTCGGCGTGGCGTGTGGGGTCGTCGCCGGCTGGAACCCGACGATCGACGAGGTTACCTCCCCCGTGGTTCGCCTGTTGCGTCCGGTGCCGCCGCTGGCGCTCATCGGGTTCGCGATCGCCTGGTTCGGGATCAATCACGCCGGGGCGGCGTTCATCATCGCGATCGGCGCGTTCTGGATCAACTTCTATGCGGCCTACGGCGGCGTCGAGGGCGTCTCCGAGGATCTGGTCGACGTCGGCCGGTCACTCGGCGTCGACGGCGATCGTGAACTGCTCCGGCACGTCGTCATCCCGGCGGCCTCCCCCGAGATACTCACCGGGATTCGCACCGGGATCGGCCGCTGTTGGATGCTGGTCGTCGCGGCCGAGATCTTCGGCGTTCCGGGGATCGGCCGCCGGATCCTCAGGGCCTCGAACAATCTGCAGGTCGACGTCGTGATCGCGTACATCCTCGTGTTGAGCCTGCTGTTCCTGATCGTCGACACCGCCTTCAGGGCGACACAGCGTCGCCTGCTCGTCTGGCGGGGTGAGACGCGATGACCGGGCCGGATCCCGGAGCGGGATCGGCGGCGCCAGCCGACGACGGGTCGGCCGCGTCCGCTTCCGACGACGGGCCGACGTCGTCTCCCGAGGAGTCGCTGACCGCGGACGCCGCATCCGTCCCCGGCGATCCGCGTGTGGAGGCACGCGGGCTGAGCAAGCGCTACGACACGCCGAACGGGACGGTGCGCGCGCTCGAGGACGTCTCCTTCGAGGTCGCTGACGGCGAGTTCGTCTGCGTCATCGGTCCCTCGGGGAGCGGCAAAACGACGCTGTTTCGGCTGATAGCCGGGCTTGAGGAGCCGAGTGAGGGGGCCATCTATCTCGGGGGCGACCGGGTCACGGATCCGGGACCCGATATGGGCGTCGTCTTCCAGGAGTATCACCTGTTCCCGTGGCGGACCGTCGCCGGAAACGTCCGGTTCGGCCTCGAACACACCGACGCGAGCGACGCTGAACGACGGGACCGCGTACAGCGGATGATCGACCTCGTCGGACTCACGGGATTCGAGGACAGCTATCCGACCGAGCTGAGCGGCGGGATGAAACAGCGCGTGGCGATCGCCCGCGCGCTCGCGGTCGATCCCGACCTCCTGTTGCTGGACGAGCCCTTCGGGGCGGTCGACGCACAGACGAAGGAGATGCTCCAGCGCGAGCTGCTCGACATCTGGAGCGAGACCGGCAAGACGGCGCTGTTCATCACCCACGACGTCGCGGAGGCGGTGACGCTCGCCGACCGCGTACTCGTGTTAGGATCCGATCCGGGACACCTCCAGGACGTGATCCGGATCGACCTCGACCGACCGCGCGATCGGGGCGACCCGGAATTCGGGGAGTACATCTCGCTGCTTCGCCACCGGATCGGCGCTGACGGGGATCGGTGACCGATCGCCGTTCACCCCGTTCCCGCACCGTTCATCCCGTTCACTCCGGACACCCCGATCACCCGTTGAACCGGATCTCGAACCGAACGCCGTCGAGGACCGCTGCGTCGTCGATCGCGATCGTCCAGCCGTGTGCGTCGACGATCTGCTCGACGCTCGCCATCCCCATTCCCGTCCCGTTCTCGTCGGTCTTCGTCGTGAACCCGGGTTCGAAGACGTCGTCACGATCATCGGGCGGAATGCCCGGGCCCGAGTCCTCGAGAAAGAATCCGCGGGGTTCGGGAGCGGCGCCCACAGATGCGCCGTCATCGCCGGATGTGTCGGCTGGCGCGTCCCTGCCGGATGTGTCGGCCGGCGCGTCCCCGCCGGACAGCGCGCCGATCCGAACCCGAACGTCCGACCCCCCGTGTTCGACCGAGTTGCCGATCAGGTTCTGGAGCAGCCGGAGGAGCGCGTTCTCGTCGCCCACGACCCGAATCGGTGCGTCGACCACCGCGACGCGGTCGTCATCGATGCCCTCGATCGATTCGGAGACGGTTCCGACGACCGACGCGAGGTCGACGGTCCCGGTCTCGGAGACGATCTCCCGGGACCGGAGCACCGACACGAGGTCCTCCCGAAGGTCGTCGACCCGGTCGAGCGCACGGACCGCCGCCTCGATGTGGTCCTCCTCGCCGTCCTCGAGCGCGAGCTCGAGTCGCCCACGGACCGTCGAGATCGGCGTCTGCAGGTCGTGGGAGACGACGCTCGCGAGTTCCTCGAACTGTTCGGTCTGCCGCTCGAGGCGGCGTTCACGGTGTTTTCGATCGGTGACGTCGCGGAACATCCACAGCCGACCGTAGTGGGTCCCGTCCTCGCCGGTGACGGGCGTCGTGTATCGGTCATACACTCGGCCGTCAGCGAGGTCGATCTCGTCGCGGCTCGTCGTCGTCGAATCGTCATACAGTCGTTCGACGGCGTCACGAAACGCCTCCGGGTCGGCGACCTGTCGGGCGACCTGATCGAGCACGACCGTGTCGTCTCCCTCCTCGAGGGCGTCGACCGGGACGTCCCAGAGCTCCGCGAACCGGTCGTTGTACGAGACGATGCGGCGATTCTCGTCGACGACGATGAGTCCGTCGAGGATGGCGTCCTGCTGGGCGTGAAGCAACGAGCGTTGGAACTCGAGTTCCGCCTGCTGCTCGCGGCGGTCCCGGTTGCGGAGCGCGCGGTGAACGATCTCGGCGACGTCGGTCGCGAACTGGACCTCGTCGTCGGTCCACTCGCGTGTCTCCTCGCGTTCCTCGTGACAGACGACGCCGACGACCTCGCCCTCCGACCGCAGGGTGGCATCAAGCAACGCGGACACGTCGTTCGGGTCGAGATAGTCGTCCGTCAACCCCGCCGTTCGGTCGTCCGCGCGGGCGTCGGTGGCAGCGATCGCGCGGTTGTCCTCGATGGCTGACACGTACTCGGCGTACTCCTCGGCGAGGAGTTCCTGCCCGTTCCGATGCGTATCGGCCTCGCGGTCGTAGTGGTCGACACACCGCAGGGCCGTCCCGTGTTGATCGAACAGCCACACGTTAGCAACAGGGACCTCAAGCACGTCGGTTGCGGTCTCGGTAACCTGGCGGATCGCGCGGTCGAACGATCCCGAGATCACCGCCTCGTGGGTCACCAGGTCCAGCAGCGCCTCCCGTTGTCGCTGTTGGCGTTGCCGGCGCCGTCGCTGCTCGGAGATGTCCTGTACCACACAGACGTGGCCGCCGGTGTCGAGTTGTGCGAGCGAGAGCCGCTCGGGGATCGTCGTTCCGTCGACGTGACGGCCGTAACTCTGCCCGGTCCAGCGGCCCTCCTCGGCGAGCCGGGGAAGGATCTCCTCGTTGAACCGCTTCGTCTCCTCCTCGGGGTACAACACCTCCCAGTGCTCGCCGACGAGGTCCTCCGGTTCGTAGCCGTAGAGGTTCGCGTACGCCTCGTTCAGGTAGATATAGTGGCCGCCCTCGTCGATGAGTCCGATCGCCTGTGTGGCGGTTTCGAGGGCCTGGTAGACGCGGTTGCGTTCGGCCTCGTAGCGGTACTGCTCGACGGCGTTGCCGATCCGGTTGGCGAGGAGTTCGTACTGTTCGGTGCCGCCCCGCTTCTGGAGGTAGTCGGTCGCGCCGGCGGCGATCGCCTCGCTTGCGACCTCCTCGGATCCCTTGCCCGTAAAGAGAATGAACGGGAGTGTCGGGTACTCCTCTCGAACGGCCTCCAGGAACGCGATGCCGTTGGTCCCGGGCATATCGTAGTCGCTAACGATACAGTCGATCCGGTCCGCCTCCGCGTCGAGTCGATCGCGGCCGGCGTCGACGCTGGTCTCGGAAACGACCGTTATCCGGTCGTTTACACGTTCCAGGAACGTGGCGACCAGCTCCCCGAATTCCGGCTGATCGTCGACGTGAAGAACCCGGATCTGGTCGGACATATCCGTTTCATCGCGCGCAGTGCGTAAAAATCGATCGGGGAACGGGCTGAACGGGGAACGGTCCGATCGGGGCGTCGAGTAGCGCGTCTCCGGATCAGCGCGTGTCGATGCCCAACACCGCGTAGAGTCCACACGTACTCAGGTAGCCCGTCGCAAGCAGGACGATCGCCGCGATCCCCAACACGAGCGCGACCACCGACGGTGCGGCGAGGGCGTTCGTGAGGATCGCCACCGAAACGATCCCGGCGACGGCACCGAGTCCGATCCGTACTGCCCGATCGATCTCACCGACGTTTGTGTCCATAGTCGGAGATACGTCCCCGTTCGACTTTACTATTGTGCTGTTTCCACCAGATCACACACGTTGATTGCGGAGCACGGGCGTTGATTTCGGATCACAGGAACCCACGTGTCCGAGGGGTCACCCACCCGATCGAAATCGGGATGTGGCTGCCGACCTCACGACGAGGTATGCCAACGAGATTCACTCCCGGACCCACGACGGTTCCGGAGGCGGTGCGGGACGCGATGGCCGCCGAACAGCCGAATCCCGACATCGAGGCGGCGTTCGCCGACCGGTACGCGGACGTGTGTGGAAAGCTCGCGACCGTCTACGGAACCGACCACGACGTCGTCGTGCCGGGCGGCGAGGGGATCCTGGGGCTCGAGGCGGCGATCGCGTCGCTCGTGGCCCCCGGCGACCGCGTGCTGTGCGTCTCGAACGGGCTCTACGGCGACGGGTTCGCGGACTTCGTCGAGTCGTACGGCGGCGAAGCGATCGTCGTCTCCGCACCCTATGAGGAGGGATACGACCTGGCGGCAGTGGAGGAGGCGCTCGAGGCGGCCGCGGCGGAGGGCGATCCCATCGAGGTGGCCACGCTGGTCCATTGTGAGACGCCGACGGGAACGCTCAACGACATCGGGCCGGCCCTCGATCGCCTCGAGAACCACGACGTGGTCAGCGTCGTCGACGCCGTCTCCGCACTCGGCGGTACGCCGGTCCCGACCGATCGGATCGACGTCTGTCTCGGAGCCTCCCAGAAGTGCTTCAGCGCACCACCCGGGCTCACGACGGCCGCGATCAGCGATCGCGCCTGGGACCGGATGGAGGAGCGTGACCCGGCGTCGTTGTACACGAACTTCCTGCCGTGGCGTGACGTCTCCGAGGGGTTCCCGTACACCCATTTGAGCGCGAACGTCGCCGCGCTCGACGTCGCGCTCGACCTGATCCTCGAGGAGGGACTCGACGACGTCTTCCAGCGCCACGAACGGGCCGCCGAACGCTGTCGCGCGCGCGGACGCGAACTCGGCCTCGATCTCTATCCAGACCCCGAACGGGCCTCGCCGACCGTGACCGCGTTCCACCTGCCGGGCGAGGCGACGGCGGTCCGGGACCGCGTCGAGGCGGAACACGACATCGTGCTCGCCACCGGGCTCGGCGATCTGGCCGACGACATCCTGCGGATCGGCCATATGGGGTACAACGCGGACGTCGAGGCGGTCGATCGCGTGATGGACGCCGTGGGCGCCGTCGTGGAGTAGTCAGCGGTCGTCGAGGAACCGACGCGTCCGGGCGGCAACGACCGCACGGAACGCATCCAGATCGACCGGCCGTGGATGCGCATACAACAGGTGGTGCTGCCGGCGGGCGACGTCCTCGAGGACGCGGTCATAGAGGGCGTCGAAGGTGACCTCCCGATCCGTCTCCGCGAGCCGGGTCGCGATCGTCTCGAACCGCCGGCGGGTCACGAACCGGTCAGCCGCGGCATCGGCGTCGAGACGGTCCGATACGGGATCATCGGGAGCGGAACCGGGAGCGGAACCGGAAGCGAACCCGAAGTCGGACCCGTCACGGAATTCGGGATGCTGAATCATCCCCCGGTGACCGGCTTTATCGCGTATCACGACCCCTTCGGCCGGCCCGTCGTAGTAGGCCGATCCGGGGATCGTGTACGAGTCGGGATCGAAATCGCGAGCTCGAACCTCACGATCGACGGCGTGAACGGCGTCGAGTCCGAGCTCCCCGAGTATCGACTCGACCGAGTCGGGCGGGAGGAACCCGCCCGCCGCGGCGGACCACACGTCGAACCCGAGAAACGACGGCGTCCGGTCCCAGTCGTAGTCGATCGTGTGCCGGTGTGTCGCCTCCCCGAAGAAGACCACGTCCTCGACGTCCGAAGCCGCGTTTCGAAGCGCCTCCCGGTCGAGTCGCTCACGGACGTGCCGCACCGCGTGACGGTACGGCTCGGGGATCTCGGCGGGGTCCATATAGACCCGGTCCCGGTCACCGAACCGAATGACGCCGGTATCCCGGAGCTGAAACCGGAGGTGTGCGCCGTCGACCTTCTCGAGGATCCACAGGTGACCGTCCTGCAGGAGGGCGTCCGGCGCGTTCTCGACTCGCGGGAGGGATGGATAGGTGTGCATCGAGTGGGTGCGATCGTGATCCGGACGATCGTCGACGGTCGACGGTCGTCGGCGGGAACGGGCGGTGGTCGATGATCGTCGACGGGAACGGACGATCGTCGATGATCGTCGACAGGAACGGACGATCGTCGATGTATGCCGCTGAGTGTCGGCGGGGATCCCCTGGGTCCGACCGTCTCAGATCCAGCCGTCCTCGACGAGGAGCTCCCCGTTGAGGATGGACGCGCCCGCGGCGCCGCGGATGGTGTTGTGCGCGAGGCAGTTGTACTTCACGCCGTCGGTCGTCGTCTGCACCCCGCCGGCGACGATCCCCATCCCGTTCGCGTAGGTTCGATCGAGGCGGGGCTGTGGACGCTCCGGCTCCGAATCGTCGAAGACCTTGATCAGCTGGTCCGGGGAGCTGTGGAGGTCAGCAGAGGGCTGATCGTGCATCGCCTCGCGAACCGCCTCGACGGAAGGGTCCTCCGAGAGCTCGGCAAAGACGTTCTCGAGGTGGCCATCGAGCGTCGGGATACGGTTACAGGAGGCCGAAACGTCGGCGTCGTGCATCGAGAGTTCGGCGCCGTCGAAGGAGCCGAGCAGCTTCCGGGATTCGGTCTCCATCTTCTCCTCCTCGCCGCCGATGTGGGGGATCGCGTTGTCGATGATCTCCATCGAGGTGACGCCGGAGTAGCCGGCGCCGGAGACGGCCTGCAGCGTCGCGATATGTGCACGTTCGAGTCCGAAGCGGTCGAGGGCCGCGAGGGTCGGGACCATCGTGATCGTCGAGCAGTTCGGGTTCTTCACGAGCGCGCCGTCCCAGCCGCGCTCGTCGCGCTGGACGTCGATCAGTCCGAGGTGGTCCGGGTTGATCTCGGGGATCGTCAGCGGGACGTCCTCGGCCATCCGGTCGTTCGAGGAGTTCGAGGAGACGACGTAGCCGGCCTCGAGGAACGGCGGCTCGACCGCCGCGGCGACGTCGGAGGGCAGCGACGAGAAGAGCAGGTCGATATCGTCAGGCACCGCTGACGGGTCGGTTTCGACGACCTCCATCTCGGCGACGTCGTCGGGGATCGGTGTGTCAACACGCCACTTGGCGGCTTCGCGGTACGTCTTCCCGGCGCTGGCCTCGCTCGCGGTGACCGCGGCGAGTTCGAAGGTCGGGTGGTCGTCGAGCAGTTGGATGAATCGCTGTCCGACGGCGCCGGTGGCGCCGAGGATGCCGACTCGTACAGTCATTGCTGGGTGTGGGTCGTTCCCGCATAAGTGCGTTCGGATTCGTGGTGACGGTTCGGATCGACGGGCGCCGTTCGAAGCCGAGACGATGGATCATCGGGATATTCGATCTGTGGCCGGGTTCTTCCCTCGTTGGTCAGCCGGAGTCGTCCATCCGTTGGTCGGAGCGCTGCAGTCCGCTGGGGCACTGCCGTCTGCTGGATCGATGCAGCCAATTGGGGTGGTGCAGCCTGTCGGGGTGGTGCAGCCTGTCGGGGTGGTGCAGCCTGTCGGGTGATGGATGGCTGTGTCGGACAGATGGTGGTTCGACCGTGGCCGAATCGCCGATCTGGATAGGTTTTTAAGTACTTCCCGGTCGAATCGATCGGAATATGGTTGAATTCGGTGCCGCATCACTGATCCCACCCGTGCTCGCGATCGCCTTGGCGATCGTGACTCGCAAGGCGGTACTGTCGCTGTTCTTGGGCATCTGGTCCGGGGGCGTGATTCAGGCCGGGGGACCGACCCTCCTCGGGGACCCCGTCGGGTGGGTCTCCGGGGTTGTCGCGGCCGGGTTCGGCTTCTTCCCGGCGTTCGACTGGATCATCGCGGCGATCGCCGGGGAGTTCCACGCGACGATCATCGTCTTCACGCTGCTTTTGGGATCGGGAGTGGCGATGGTCTGGAACCTCGGGGGGTCGTACGCGATCCGGGACTGGGCCCTCAAACGGCTCACGACCCAGCGAAAGGCCGGCGTCTCGATCGCCGTCCTCGGCGTGATCCTCTTTTTCGACGACTACGCCAACACCGCGATCGTCGGGAGTTCGATGAAGGACGTGTCGGATCGGTTGCGGATCTCCCGGGAGAAACTCTCCTACCTCGTCGACTCGACGGCGGCGCCGGTCGCGACGCTGGGGATCTCCTCGTGGGTTGCCTTTCAGCTGTCCCTCATCAGTGACGGGTACGAGGCCGCAGGCGTGAGCGACCACCCACCCGTCTTCGAGGTGTTCGTGAACTCGATCCCGTTCAACATGTACGCGATCCTCGCGATCGTGATGGTGTTCGTCATCGTCCTCTCGGGACGGGACTACGGCGAGATGCTCGCCGCTGAACATCGGTCGTGGTCCACCGGAAAGGTCAACCGTGAGGAGGCCCGGCCGATGCAGGACGTCGCCGCCGAACTCGGCGATCCGTCCGCGGCGAACCCGCGACTCATCAACTTCTTCGGTCCCGTCGCGGTGCTCATCGTCGTCACGCTCATCGGCGCGTTGTGGACCGGCGGGTTCACACCTGGCGGGTTCCTTGCGGACCCGACCGGGGCCCTCTGGGACGGCGTCACCAATGCCGCCTACGACAAGGCGCTGTTGTACGGATCCTTCGCGATGGTCGTCACCGGGTTCGTCCTCGGGAAGGCGTACGGGATCTTCGGGCTCGGCGAGGCCACGGACACGACGATCGACGGGTTCGGCATTATGTTGACCGCGGTCTCCATCCTCTCGCTCGCGTGGGGGATCGGCGAGGTAGTGAGCGCACTCGGTACCGGCGAGTACGTTGCCGGCGTGGCCGAGGGCGTCGTGAACCCGGCGATCCTGCCCGCACTCGTGGTGGTCATTGCGGCGTTTATGGCCTTCTCGACGGGGACCTCCTGGGGAACGATGGGCATTCTCACCCCGATCGTCATCCCCGTCGCGTGGTCGATTACCGGCGGCGGCGCCGCGGGCCACACGCTCGTCGCGGCGATGGTTGGGGCGATCTTCTCCGGATCGATCTTCGGCGACCACACCTCGCCGATCTCCGATACGACCGTCCTCTCCGCGACGTTCACCGGCGCCGACCTCATCGACCACGTTCGAACCCAGCTGTACTACGCCGGCACCGTCGGGATCGTCGCGATCGTCCTCCTGCTCGTGTGGGGATACGTCGGCATCTCGCCGGTCGTGTTGCTCCCGATCGGTGCGGTCGTCCTCGTGGGCCTCGTCTACGGGCTCTCGGAGTTCGATGCACGTCGTCGCGGCATCTCGCCGATCGCCGCGAACACGCCACGCGAGGACGTCGGGGAGACGGACGCGGGCGTGGACACGGACGTTGGATCGGAGTGATGCGGTCGGGTGAGTACAGCGGTTGTGGTGGGCGAACGGGGTGGATCCCCGAAATCCGAGGTCGTCGGACGTCTTAAGAACGTGTAGTCGCTAAGGGGCGTACGCGCCTTCAGTCCCCGCCGGAGTATTCCCGACTGGGAGCGATGACCGAGCGGCGAACCCGGGCGCGATACATCCCCGTCCGAGCGCGTTCGATCGCGTTCGGACCGTCCGCCGGAACGTCTCCGGCCGCCCGGCACGAGGGTTTCCCGGTCGACACGGCACGCCGCCGGAGATGAGACCGGTCGTTAGTGTTCCGGGCGTACATCTCAAACTACTGTAGATACATCTCCAGCGCGGTAACGACATCCCTTACGAACTCGTCTGTGACACGTCCCTGCCACGCAACCAAGTCTTCGATACGGGGTGAATGAACCGCCCACGGTGAAATAAACGACTGTTGCGGTACGCCACCAATCGTCCATACATCCGGTTCCAGTGCGATTGAGTCCTCATATTCTTTCGTCGAGATGGCGACCGCGAGGAATTGTTCGTCACTGAACGGATGCGAATCGTTGTTGACAATTAGCCACGGTCGTTGGTTATCGTCGCCCAGTTTGAACGGATCCATGCTTCGAACCACGTCACCTTGCTCCGGCTGCATTTATCCGTCTCGCTCGCTGGGATGTGGTTCGTCGGGGGCAACGGCGTCCCACTCGTCCGGATTGATCCCCTCGTCTTCCTCATCCAGACGTTCCGTGATAGCGTGAAGGTCATAGGCGTCTCTCACCCGATCCAGATCCTCTGCTATCGCCCAGTACTTTCCTTTGTGTCTAACGAGATTACGCTGCTTCAGCCGAGAGAGTGCAGTTCCGGCTGTGTTCGGATCTTCGTCAATTCCGGTTGCAATCTCGGAACGAGTGAACGCGTTATCCCTGTTCGTGTACAGATAGGTGAGCACCTGCTCGGGAACGCTCGGGCCGTTGGGCAGCTCACCAGTTTCGAACTCTTCGATACGTACTGGCATACACTGTACTTAGTGTACTGACGTAATGAATGTACTGCTGTACTGGATCTGTCGTCGTGGCCGAATTCGACCGTAAAAAGGTCGCGTTTCACTTCCACCGAGCCTACTAGTGAAGTACCTCGGGGTCAAGCCCCGAGGCACTCGCCCTGTTCAGCCTGTAGATCCTCGCCCGGTGTGTTCCGGGCGTACATTTCGAACTACTGCAGATACGTCTCTAGTGCGGTAACGACATCCCTGACGAACTCGTCGCGACCTGTGCGCCCCTGGTTGAGACCCATCTCGTCGAGTCGGACGCCGACGAGACGATCGAGCGGCGGCTGTTTTAACGGCGATCGGTGGATGGATTTTGAGTCGGAAACGAGGTGATCCGTGGACCTTCATACCTGCCCGTTGAACGGGTGGCGTATGGTGTTGCGTGCGCGACGAACGGCGTTTTATGTCGGGTTGGTGGTGGCGACGACCGTCCTCTTTACTCTCGTGTACAACACCGGAATGGCGGTCTGGGAGGGGCGACCCCAGCCCCTGTATCGATCGCTCGAGGTGGTCGTGCAGAGCTTCACGACGACCGGGTACGGGGAGGACTCGCCGTGGCAGTCGCCGCAGATGAACGCGCTCGTGATCACGATGCAGCTGGCCGGAATCGGGCTGATCCTGACCGGCGTCGACGTCTTCGCGGTGCCGTGGCTGCGGGAGGCGGTGACGCCGAGTCCGCCGGAGTCGATCGACGTCGGTCCCGGCCACGTGGTGATCTGTGCGTACACGCCGCGGACGGAGGCGTTCATCTCGGAGCTCGAGGCACGCGGGCGCGCGTACGCACTCGTCGAACCCGACGCGGAGACGGCACGCGAACTTCACGACGAGGGCTACCGAGTGGTTCACGGCGATCCGGAATCGACGGCGGCGCTCGAGAACGTGCGGATCGAAACCGCACGGACGGTTGTCGCGGATTCGACCGACGACGCGAACGCCAGCATCGTGCTCGCGGCCCGCGACGCGAACCCGGACGTCCGCGCGATAACGCTCGTGACCGATACCGATCTGGCTCGGTATCACCGCGCTGCCGGCGCGGACGAGGTGCTCTCACCGCGACAGCTTCTGGGCCGAAGCCTGATCGGCGAGATTCCGACCGCGGTCGCGACCGACGTCGACGACGGCGTGACGCTTGGTGAGGATTTCCAACTCGTGGAGATGGCCATCGCCGAGGACAGCACCGTCTCTGGGCGCCGGTTCGATGAGATACACGTTCGCGAGCGGTTCGGCGTGAACGTGATCGGGGTGTGGACCAACGGAGACTTTCAGACGCCAGTCGAGCCGAGCGCTCGGCTCGATGCGGGCACACGGGTGCTCGTCGTCGGCGATCCGGAGCGGATCGAGACGTTCCGGGAGGCGACCGAGGCGACGGTTCATACCTTCCCCTCCCAGCGGATCGTCCTCGCCGGGTACGGCGATTCAGGGCGGGCGGCCTACGAAGCACTCGCTCGAGCGGGGTCCCACGTGACGGTTCTCGACCTCGTCGAGACCGGAAGAAGTGGACGGATCGCGAGCACGGGGGACGGTGGAGGACCGTCCTCCCGGGATGAGGGTGACGAGTCCGTTGGTGGGTTGGATCCCGAGATGGACATGCTCGATTCACGACCGGACGTGTCGTCACCCTGGGGGAATGATGGACCGACCGGGGAAGCCGACGCACCGGGATCGGGGGTGGATGAGGCGGCCGACGTGGTGGACGTCGTTGGGGACGCACGGGACCCGGCGGTTCTCGATGCGGCCGGGATAACGGAGGCGTCGGTGTTGGTCCTCACGATCGGCAACGATACGACGACGATTTTCACGACGCTGATCGCTCGAGAGCTGAATCCCGATCTCGACATCGTGGCCCGAGCCAACGACGACGCGAACGTGGAGAAGCTGTATCGGGCGGGTGCCGATTACGTCCAGTCCTTGGCGACCATCAGCGGTCGGATGTTGGCCTCCACGGTGTTCGAGGACGAGGAGGTTCTCGCCTACGACAAGCGGATCAACGTGGTGCGGCTCCCCGCCGGCTCGCTCGCGGGATCGACGATCGCGGGCGCGGACGTCCGGGGACAAACCGGCTGTACGATCGTCGCCGTCGAGCGTGGTGGATCGACGATACACGGGTTCGATCCCCACACGTTTGAGGTTGGAGGCGAGGACGAGTTGGTCATCGTCGGGACCGACGACGACGTGAAGCGGTTCGAGCGCGAGTTCGGAGAGTGAATCGGGATTGGAGAGTGAACCGGGGTTGGAGAGTGAACCGGGGTTGGAGAGTGACCCGGGGTAGCACGGGAGAACGACGGTGCACGCTTAACCTGACGTAGGCTGGAGAGACATGAATCGAAGAGGCAAAG
>NZ_JARANU010000027.1:0-16509 GCF_029889855.1 Halopenitus sp. POP-27
AAGGATACGCTCTACGTGGCGTTCATGACGTTCACGCTGTGGTTCATCTCGTATGCGGTCCTCCTCAACTCGGGGGTGCAACTGTAACCGATGGCCGACGACAGCATCGCGGTCGTCGACCTCGACCGCTGCCAGCCGGACCGGTGTAACTACGAGTGTATGAACTACTGCCCGCCGAACAGAACGGGCAAGGAGTGTATCACGCTGCGCGGGGAGGACGCCGACGACGGCGACCCCGACCAGGTCCACATCTCCGAGGAGATCTGTCTCGGCGAGACCTGCGGTATCTGCGTGGAGAAGTGTCCCTTCGACGCGATCGAGATCATCAATCTCCCGTCGGAACTCTCGGAGGACCCCGTCCACCGCTACGGCGAGAACGCCTTCTCGCTGTACGGCCTGCCGGTTCCGGAGCCGGGTTCAGTGACGGGGATCCTCGGTCCGAACGGGATCGGGAAATCGACCGCCGTTCACGCGCTCGCCGGCGAGTTGACCCCGAACCTGGGTCGGCACGGCGACGAACCGGACTGGGAAGCCGTCATCGACCGGTTCCGCGGCACCGAGCTCCAGACCTACCTCGAGACGCTCCGAGAGGGGTCGATCTCGGTCGCGCGAAAGCCCCAGTACGTCGACCAGATCCCGAAACAGTTCGACGGCAACACCCGCGACCTGCTCGAACACACCGACGAGCGGGGGGCGCTTGACGAACTCATCGACCGGCTCAACATCCGCCCGGTGATGGACCAGGACATCGACTCGATCTCCGGCGGCGAGCTCCAGCGGGTGGCGATCGCCGCCTGTCTGGCTCGGGACGCCGACTTCTACTTCCTCGATGAGATCACGCCCTATCTCGACATCGGCCAGCGGATGACCGCGGCCCGACTCATCCGGGAGCTCGCCGAGGACGACGACCGGTCGATGCTGGTCGTCGAACACGACCTCGCGATCCTCGACCTGCTTGCGGACACCCTCCACGTCGCCTACGGCGAACCCGGTGCCTACGGCGTGATCACCGATCCGAAGTCCGTTAGAAACGGGATCAACGAGTACCTGGAGGGATATCTCGACAACGAGAACATGCGAATCCGGCCCGACTCGATCACCTTCGAGGAGCACGCGCCTCGCGTCTCCTCGAAGGAAACCGCGCTCGTGGAGTACCCGGACCTCCGGAAGTCCTACGGCGAGGGCGAGTTCTCCCTCGAGGTCGAGGGCGGAACCATCTACGAGTCGGAGGTCCTCGGGATAGTCGGTCCGAACGGGATCGGTAAGTCGACGCTCGCGAAGCTGTTCGCCGGATCGCTTGAACCCGACGAGGGATCCCTGGAGTTCGCGCTCGACATCGCCTACAAGCCGCAGTACATCGAGATCGACCAGCCGATCCGGGTCGACGCGTTCCTCTCGTCGATCACCGACCGGGTCGGCACCTCCTACTGGAACACGGAGATCGCCGAGCCGCTCCAGCTCGGCCGGATCATGGAACAGAACCTCACGGACCTGTCGGGCGGCGAGCGCCAGCGCGTCGCCATCGCCGCGTGTCTCTCGGAGGACGCCGACCTGTACGTGCTCGACGAACCCTCCGCACACCTCGACGTCGAACAGCGCGTGCAAGCCACCTCGGCGATCCGCCGCTACGCCGAGAACCACGACGCGACCGTCCTCGTCATCGACCACGACATCTACGTGGTCGACCTGCTCGCGGACCGGTTGATGGTCTTCGACGGCGAGTCGGCCGACCACGGTCACGCGACGCCCCCGCAGGAGATGCGCGCGGGGATGAACGATTTCCTGGCGAACCTGGACATCACGTTCCGGCGCGACGAACGAACCGGTCGGCCGCGCATCAACAAACCCGAGTCGCAGAAGGACCGCGAGCAGAAACGGACCGGCGAGTACTACTACACCGCGTAGTCGAGCGAGCGGCCGCCTCCGATCGACGTACGGTGCTCGGGACGGTGGTCAGCCGAACGGGCCCTTGCCGCCGCCCATCATCCCGCCGAGGCCGCCGCCACCGCCGCCGCCCTGTTCGAGCTTCTTCATCATCCGCTGCATATCTCCGTCGCCCATCCCCTGGAACTGTGAGATGGTCTGATCCATCATCTTGTGCTGTTCGAGCAGTTCCCGGACCGTCTCCTCCTCGATGCCGGAGCCACGGACGATCCGCTCGACACGTGACTGGCCGATGACCCGGGGGTTCTCGAGTTCCTCGTCGGTCATCGAGTCCATCGCCACCTCGAAATCCCGCATCCGGTTCTGGGTGACGTCCATGGCGTCGTCGGGCAGTTGGTCCATCATCCCGCCACCCATCCCGGGGATCATGTCCATCACCTGGTCGAGGGGCCCCATCTTGTTCATCGTCTCCATCTGCTTTTGCATGTCCTTCAGGGTGAAACTCCCCTCAAGCAGGTCCTCGGGGTCCCAGTCCTCGTCATCATCGCCGGTTTCGGCCATCGCGCGTTCGACGCGCTCGGAGAGCTGCTTGAGATCGCCCATTCCGAGCAGCCGGGAGATGAACCCGGAGGGTTCGAACCGTTCGATGTCCTGAACCGTCTCGCCGGTCCCGAGGAAGGCGATGGAGGAGTCGGTCTCGTTGACCGCGGTGAGCGCCCCGCCACCCTTGGCGGTTCCGTCCAGCTTGGTGATGACGACGCCCTCGATCCCGATCGACTGCTCGAACTGGCTCGCCTGCTCCTTGGCGCCCTGGCCGATCGCCGCGTCGAGCACCAGCAGTGACCGGTCCGGGTCGACGGCGGTCTCGATCGCCTCGATCTCCGCGATGAGGTCGTCCTCGAGCGCGTGTCGACCCGCCGTGTCGACGATGTGGACGTCGGCGTCGGCCGTCTCCTCGAGCCCGTCGCGGGCGATCTGCACGGGATCCTCCGCGTCGGGATCGCCGTAGAACTCGACCTCCGCCCGCTCGCACATCTGCTTCGCCTGGTCGTAGGCGCCGGGGCGGAAGGTGTCCGTCTGGATCACCGCGGGACGGAGTCCCTTCTTCGAGAACCACCAGGCCATCTTGGCCGCAGAGGTCGTCTTCCCCGACCCCTGCAGGCCCGCAAGCAGGATCGTCTGTGACTCGAGGGGCAACTCGGTCGAATCGCCCACCAGGTCCACGAGCTCCTCGTAGACGATCTTGAGGACGTGGTCGCGGGCGGTCGTTCCGCCGGGTGGCTCCTCCTCGAGCGCCCGGGATTCGATCGCGTCCGATAGCTCCATCACGAGCGAGACGTCGACGTCGGCTGACAGCAGCGACCGTTGGATCTCCTTGACGATCGCCTCGACGTCGTCCTCGCTCAGCCGGGATTTCCCCTGCAGCGTGTCGAGCGTGCCGCGAAGGGAGCTCCCGAGATCGTCGAGTACCATTTGTCACCAGTAGGGGACCCGAACGCTAAAGGCTTTGTTCGTCGCGGTCGCGATCGGGACGCCCGCCGAGAACGGATCCGGCTACGACTCGTCGGCGCCGAGGAGCTGGTCGACCAGCCGTTCGGGGTCGAACCGCTCGATGTCGTCGTACCCCTGCCCGGTGCCCAGAAAGAGGATCGGCTTGCCGGTGACGTACGCGATGGAGATCGCCGCCCCGCCCGAGGAGTCGGCGTCGGCCTTGGTGAGGATGGCGCCGTCGATCGCGGCCGCCTCGTTGAACTGCTCGGCGCGCGTGACCGCGTCCTGACCCGCGACCGCCTCGTCGACGAACAGCGTGAGGTCGGGGTCGACGACGCGGTCGATCTTCTCGAGTTGGGCCATCAGGTCGTCCGAAGTGTGGAGCCGACCGGCCGTGTCGCCGAGGACGACGTCGACGTCGTTGGCCTTCGCGTACTCGAGGCCGTCGTAGATCACGGCCGCCGGATCGCCGCCCTGCTCGTGGCTGATGATCTTGCGGTCGAGCCGGTCTGCGTGCTCGCGTATCTGTTCGTTCGCGCCGGCGCGGTAGGTGTCGCCGTTGGCCAACACCGACGAATAGCCGTGGTCGGCGAGCCACTCCGAGAGCTTCGCGATCGAGGTGGTCTTGCCGACGCCGTTGACGCCGGTAAAGACGATGGTGACGGGTTTGTCCGCGTTCGCGATCCGCTCCTCGAAGTCGAACTGCCCGACCGCGATCACGTCCAACAGTGCGTCGTGGAGCGCCTCCTCGACGAGCTCGCCGGTCGTTTCGACCTGTTTGCGCGTCTCGCCGAGCATCGTCTCGCGAACGGTGTCGAGGATCGCCTCGGCGACGCTCATCTCGACGTCGCTTTCGAGGAGGGCCATCTCGAGGTTCCACAGCGGGTCCTCGAGGTCCTCCTCCTCGATGATGATTCGGCCGGTCGCGAACGCCTTCGCGCGCTGGAGGGTGCTCGGCTCCGAGCCGTCGTCGGCGGCTGCATCCGTTTCGGCCGGCGAGTCGTCGTCCGGGTCGCCCGGAGTGCCGCCAGTCCCGCGATCAGCCGACTCCGTCGCCGGTTCGGCCGACGCGGCGCCGGGATCGGCGGCGTCCAAGCCCGTTCCGGACGCATCGTCGGGTGCGTCGTCGGTCGCATCCGGATCCTGCTCGTCGGTCGTCTCCTCGACGTCCTTGCGGAAGTCGTTCAGTTTGTCCTTCAGTCCGTCAAACACGATGATCGCTCCTGAATGATCGCCGTCGGTCGTCGATCAGCACCTGCAGCTGCCCGCCTACGTGGGGTCGGGAGCGTGATTACTCGTCGTCGGCCTGCTGCTGCATCTGCTGCATCTGCTGTTGCTGCATCTGCTGTTGCATCTGCTGGGCCTGCTGTTCGAGCTCGCTGCTTTCGTCCTCGAGCTCGTCGATCTCCGCCTGGGTCTCCTCGATGCGGTCGTCGAGGGCGTCCTGTTTGGTTCGCAGGGACTCGATCGCGTCCGTCTGTTCCTGTTCGGCCGCGTAGTTGCCGCCGAGGGAGACGACGATCTCGTCGATGTCCTGAACCTCCGCGCGGACGTGAGCGCCGCCGCCGAGGGGGACCTGGATCGTCGATCCGGTCTCGAGGGTCTCGATCGCCTCGATCGCCTCGTCGATCCCCTGCTGCTCCTGGCGGTAGGCGTTGACCTCGCCCTCGAGCGCCTCGATCTGTTCTTCAAGCGCCTGCAGTTCCTGGGAGAGCTGCTGGAGTTCCTGCTGTCCGCCGCCACCCATCATGCTGCGGCCTCCTCGGCTTCGGCGACCGACTCGAGGTCGATCTTGGGTCGCTTGACGCCGTGCTGGCTACCCACCTGGGAGTAGATCCGGTCGCGGGCGACATTCTCGTTGGGCGCCTCGACCGTCTTGGTGAACTCCTGGTGGCCGTAGCGCGTCTGGAACCGTCCGCTAACCGTGAAGTGACTCATATCCCCGAATCCGGGAGGGACAGGGAAGTATCTTCCTAAAGGATGCCGACGGCGAGACCGTCGTCAGTCGATGAAGCCGAGCGTGTCCTCGATGCGGCCAAGCTCCGGACCGGTCGTATCCTCACCGACCACGTAGCCCGTGTCGTTGGCGACGAGCCCGGAACCGACGAGCGGGCCGCCGTAGTTGATCGTCCCGAGATCGGCGTAGACGTCGAGGTGCTCCTCGATCGCCTCGAGTTCGGGTTCACGGGACTGGGGGTGACACAGCGCGCCCGTGTTGTTCGCGACGGCCGCCGTTCCCACGGTCCGGACGTCGGCGAGGTCGCCGCGCTGGACGGGGACCTCGAGGGTCTCCCGGACCAGCTGGACGGCCTCCCGATCGAGGTCCGGGTGGACGTACGCGCCGTAGTCGTTCGCGAGGATCACGTTGCCGGCGGCGTTGAGCGTGCCGGGGAGTTCACGGACCTCACGGTCGGCGGCCTCCTCGATGCGCCGTGTCTCGCGGTCGGTGGTCCGCGAGGAGACGACGATGCCGTTCTCGTTGCCGGTTGCGAGCGCACCGACGGTGTTCGACCCGCCGACCGTGGTCGCGACGGCCGTCGCGCCGAGTTCCGTTTCGAGATCCGCCTGCAGGTCGTCGTCGATGTCCGGTCGTACCAGGAGGACGTCGTCCGTGACCCGTGCGAACACGCCGACGTACGACGACCCGACGAAGGACGTCCGTAGCACGAAACGGTTACTCCGCGTGCTCTGCTTCGACGATCGGCTCCTCGTCCTCGACGAACCGGGCGGCGCGGACGCGGAGATCGCTCGGCGGGTTCTGTCGGCCGTTGGCCCAAACCGCCTCATTGATGTTCGGATCCAGGCGGACCTCGTCCTCCTCGACCGAGAAGTGTTGTGCGAGATGCGACCGAACCGTTCGCATCGCGTAGTCGGCTCGCTGCTGGACCGGCTTGTCCGAGATGCCGCCGATCGGGACCGTGATGACGCGTTCCTCGAAGTCGTTGGTGCTCATTCGTATGGATCCTTACTCGTCGAGGTCGCTTCGCCGCCAGTTGCGCCGCTTCGGGTTGCGGGTGACGTTCATATCGGTCTTCATCATAACCCACGAGGGGACACGCTGGTTCTGGCGCTCCTTTTTGGCCAGACGCTTCTTCTTGGCCTTCGATTTCTTACCCATAGTGGCCCGTACTTTCCGCGGCGTCGTTAAAACCTCTTCCATCCGACCCGGCCGGTTTCGTCCACCCGACCCGATCGGTCCCGTCAATCCGAACCGACAGGTTCCCCATCGAACCCGTCGGTCAGGAGATACGATCGGGCAGCCACCGGTCGACGTCGCCGGTCACGGTGCCGTCGCCGGTCACGGTGCCGTCGACGTCGGGTCCGCCGGGTCGATGGCAGCGGTGACCGCCCGCAATGCCTCTCGACCCGGAGCCCGGTCACGCAGCGGGGCGTCGCCGAGATAGACCACCAACGCGTCACGCAGCGCCGAGAGCTCGGCCGCCTTGAACGGGTCGTCGTCCTCGAGCTTCTCCAACAACCGACACTCGATCGGCCGCGCTTCACCCGCCTCAGTCGCCTCGCGCCCCGAGCGGACGAGCGCTGCGTGTGCAACCCACGACCCCTCCCGGGACAGGTCGAGCGTCGTCGGTCCCTTGCGGGCTGACGTCGTCATCGTGTGTCGCTATTTCACCCGGGGATAAAAGTATGCGTCTCATTACCACATCCGAACGACGGAATCGGTGGGTATCCAGTCGGGAACGTACAGCCCGAAACGGAGGGGCAGCGACGGGATAGTTCGACCGTATCGAGGAGAAACCCCATCGATCGTGGACGCGTTACTCGAACGCGTCACTCGAACACGTCACTCGAACGCCGCGATTCCGGTGAGGTCCTGGCCCAGGATGAGCGTGTGGATGTCGTGGGTTCCCTCGTAGGTGTAGACGGTCTCGAGGTTGGCGAGATGGCGCATCGGCGAGTAGTCCGTGGTGATCCCGTTGCCGCCGAGCATCTCGCGGGCGACTCGGGACTGCTCGCGGGCCATTCGGACGTTGTTCCGTTTCGCCATCGAGACGTGCTGTGGACGGAGGTCGCCGCGTTCCTTCAGCTCGGCGAGCCGATGGGCGAGCAGCTGGCTCGTCGTGATCTCGGTCGCCATCTCGGCAAGCTTCTCCTGTTGGAGCTGGAACCTGGCGATCGGGCCGCCGAACTGCTCGCGATCGGTCGCGTATTCCCGTGCCGTCTCGAAGCAGTCACGGGCCGCGCCGACGGCGCCCCAGGCGATGCCGTACCGGGCCTGCGTCAGACACGACAGCGGACCCTTCATCCCATCGACGCCGGGGAGGACGTTCGATTCGGGTACACGGACATCCTGCAGATCTATCTCGCCGGTGATCGACGCCCGCAGCGACAGCTTCTCCGTGATCTCGTTCGTCGTCACCCCGTCCCGGTCGGTCTCGACGAGGAAGCCCCGAACCGGACCGTCATCGTCGGCGTCGCCAGCCGCGGAGCGGTCCCTGGCCCAGACGACGGCGACGTCAGCGATGGGGGAGTTCGTGATCCACGTCTTCGAGCCGTTGAGCACGTACTCGTCGCCGTCCCGTTCGGCAGACGTTTCCATTCTCGAGGGGTTCGACCCGTGTTCGGGTTCGGTGAGCCCGAAACAGCCCACCGCCTGGCCGGTGCCGAGGTCGGGGAGCCACTCCTCCTTCTGGTCCTCGCTACCGAAGGCGTGGATGGGATACATCACGAGCGCCCCCTGAACGCTGGCCATCGATCGCAGCCCCGAATCGCCCGCCTCGAGCTCCTGCATCAACAGTCCATAGGCCGTCTCGGAGACGTTCGGCGACCCGTACCCCTCCAGGTTCGGGGCGTAAAACCCCAGCTCACCCATCTCGGGGATGAGATCCGTCGGGAACGTCCCCGCCTCGAAGTGGTCGCCGATCGTCGGCCGGACGTTGTCGTCGACGAACCGACGTGCCGTGTCCCGGATCATCCGCTCCTCCTCGGTCAGGTCGTCCTCGAGACCCACGTAATCGAGCATTGGTCGATCCGACGTGGACGACGGCAAAAGATGTTTGCAAACGGGTCACACCCGCATAGCGGTGCGCCGGCCGGGCAACGTCTCCGGGTTCGGAGTCCCGCCGCTGGCGTTTCGATCGTGATCGTCGGTCTAGTGGCGACGATACGGAGTCAACGGTATGGAGTCGACGGTTCAGTCGTCGGCGCGGGGTTCGGCCACTGCGCGATCAGGTGCCGAACCGTCCGCAGTGAGTCCCGAAACGTCCCGCACGTACTCGGTGAAGTTCCGGAACACCTGCTTGACCTCGCAGGCCGCCGCGTAGTTCTCCGGCGTTATCTCCGCGATCGCGGCGTCGACGCGAGCGTCCCCGATCCGATCGCGTTTGCCGTCTGCGACGTCCGCGGCCGTCTCCATATCGTACTCGGGGTGGAACTGCAGCCCCCAGTTGTGGCCGTCGCGGAAGGCGTGGATGCCGTACTCGTTCTCCGCGAGCAGTTCTGCTCCCGGCGGAAGCTCGACGACGGCGTCGCCGTGGGAGGTGAACACGGTGAACTCCTCGTCGATGCCCGCGAACAGCTCGTCGCCGTGGTGGGTGATCTCCGAATAGCCGAGTTCGAAGTCGTCCATCCCGGCGACCCGTCCACCGAGCGCTTCCGCGAGCACCTGATGCCCGTAACAGACGCCGAGCGTCGGGATCCCGCGGTCGGTTGCCGCGGCGACGTACTCGATGAGCGGCGGGATCCACTCCTCGTCCCAGTACACCGACGACCGGGAGCCGGTGATGACGAGGGCGTCGAAGTCGTATCCGTTCGGGATCTCACCCGTTGCGGCGTGGAACTCGACGAGATCCGCGTCGAGCTCCCGGCGGAAGTTCCGACGGGTGTTCGCGGCGTCGTGGGCCGCGTTGAGCAGGGCGATGCGGGGTCGTGCCATCGTGCGTGGATAGCCGTCTGGGCGTAAAAACGGTTGTGCCCCTCGCGATCGCTGCCGTGACTCCCGACGTGGGGTCGATCACGCGAGATCGGTCGACTTCACGCGAGATCGGTCGGCTACGCGTCGACGTCGCGATCGGCGTGATCGACGAGCCAGCCGAGGAGCGCGTCGTTGAGTGCGCCCGATGCCTCGATCCCGGCGAAGTGACCGACGTCCTCCATCGGCCGAAACGTCCCCCGCGGCAATCCATCAGCGAGCCGTTGACCCTGATCGGGGGGACAGATCGTGTCCCCGGTCCCGTGAACGACGAGCGTCGGGGTGGTGAGTTCATGGAACCGGTCGGAAAGATCGACGTCGGCCAACGCGGCACGATGGGCGGCGACCGTGTCGGGGGACGCGTCCTCCGCGGTCCGCCACTCGACGATCCGCTCGACGTCGTCGGGATGGTCACGCCGGAAGGCGTCCGACAGGATCGCGGTCGTGGCCGCTTCGACCGCGGTCCGGTCGGCCGGATCAGCCCACAGCTGGTCGGTCTCGAACGCGTCACCGCACGGCGGCGTCCCGATCAGGGCGAGGCTCCGTACGCGCGTCGAATCCATCGCCGTCGCCATCGCGACCAGGCCGCCGAGTCCGTAGCCGACGAGATGTGCCGACCGTATCCCGGCGTCGGAGAGGACGGCCGTAACGTCGCCCGTCAGGTCGTTGATCGTGTAGGGACCGGTCGGCGCGTCGGAGCGACCGATCCCGCGCGGCTCGGGTGTGATCGCCGAATACGGGCCGGCGACCGCACCGTGTTGCCAGGCGAACTGCCACGCGCCGAGCCCGATGTCGCCGACGAAGACGACCGCGGGGCCGGAGCCGGCGACCGCATACCGGATGGAGACGGAATCGTGTACGGCGTATGCCACGTCTCCGGATCGTCACGCGGGCGTGTTGACCGTTCCGGTGGCGGGTCAGCAGCAGGTCCGACGGTGGGCGGGCGATACGTCGACGGAGGGTGCCGCAACACGATTCGACGGATCGATAGGTTCATTGATACCACTCAACATATCGCCCACGTATGCCACAGTGTGCCCGGTGTGAGCAGGAGCTCGAGGCGAACTCGGGGCTGCTCACGCGGCTCGGTATCGGCAGCCTGGACGGGTACGAGTGCTCGAAGTGCGGAACGTTGCTGTGTTCGAACTGCTTCAACGAGCGAACGCTCGAGCTCGCCGGGTCGACACACGATCGCTGCCCGGCTTGCGACGGGACGCTGCGCAAACGCTGACTCGCGATCAGGAGTTGCGGTCCCCCGGCCGACCGCCGACTCAGGCCCGCCGGAGCGATCGAACGGTCTCGCCGGCCGCCTCGAGCGCGTCGTCGAGCGCGTCGACGTCCGGGCCGCCCCCCTGGGCGAAGTCCGGCGGCCCGCCGCCACCGCCGCCGACTTGTTGTGCCAGCCGGCTGACGATCTCCCCGGCGTTGACGTCCACATCGTCGGGAACTCCGACGACGAACTGGGCGGAACCGTCGTGTCCCGATCCCAGTACCGCGACCGTCCCCTCCTCGACCATCGCGTTCGCGGTGGCACGCAGTTCCTCCGAGTCCGCATCGAGCCGCTGGACGACGACCGTCACGCCGTCGAGCTCGATCTCCTCGGCGTCGTCGGCACCCGAGGCACGGGCCGCCGCCAGCTCGTCGGTGAGCCGGTCGATCTCCTTGCCCCGTTCCTTCCACTCCTGGAAGAACCGTTCGGCCGTGTCCGGCACGTCGAGCGGGTCGACGTCGAGGACGTCGGCGGCGTCATACAGGGCGTCCTCGGTCCGTTGAGTCGCCTCCAGGGCCGCGGTTCCAGCCGCAAAGACGAGACGCTCGACGCCGTCCTGGACCGGCTCCGTCTTGAGCACCTTCACGGCCCCGATGTCACCGGTTCGTTCCACGTGCGTGCCCGCGCACGCTTGCACGTCCGCGTCACCGACGTGGATCAGGCGAACGTTCGTTCCCGGCGGGATCCCGCCCTGATAGAGGTCGAACCCGTGTTCAGCCTCGGCCTCGTGGCGGTGGGGCCACTCCTGGTCGACCGGCAGGTTCTCCATCACGAGATCGTTGGCGACGCGCTCGATCGCCGTCACCTCCTCGCGGGAGATCCGCTCGTAGTGGCGGACGTCGAGCCGCGACGAGTCGAGTCCCTTCTGGGCACCGGCCTGTCGGACGTGATCGCCGAGCACCTCGCGAGCGGCGTGGCCGATGAGGTGGGTGGCCGTGTGGTGGCGCATCAACCGGCGGCGGCGCTCCCCGTCGATCTGCCCGCGGACGAACTCCCCCGTTCCGGGGTCGCCGTCGGTGCGGTGCAGGACGACGCCGTCGGCCTCCTGGACGTCGGTCACCTCGACGGTCGTCTCGCCGGCGGTCAGGCTGCCGTGGTCGGCAGGCTGGCCCCCGCCCTCGGGGTAGAACATCGTCTGGTCAAGGACGACATCGTAGACGTCATCGTCGGTCGTCTCCCCGTCGTCCGCCTCGACCTCGAAGACGTCGAGGACGACCGCCTCGAACTCCAGCCGGTCCTGGTCGTCGTAATACAGCTTCTCCGTCTCGGGCAGGTCCGCGAGCCGGTCGTCACGCTCACCCGTCTCCTCGTCGGCGACTTCCTCGTGTCTATCCGCCACGAGCCCGTAGAAGTCGTCGGGGACGTCCACGGTCGCGCCGCGCTCCGCGGCGATGTCGGCGACCATATCCGGCTGGATCCCGTGGGAGTCGTACAGCTCGATGAGCGTCTCCGTGGGGATCGCCTCGCCGGTGCCGGCGTATTCGTCGGCGATCGACTCGACCTTCCGGGCGCCGCGATCGAGCGTTTTCCGGTACTTTCGCTCTTCGGTCCGGACGATGTCGCGGATCGTGTCGCGGTTCTCGTAGCCGAGCCGCTCGGCCTGCATATCGACCAGCTCGTCGAGCGGAGCGTCGACGCCGACCGTGTCCACGAGCCGCTTGGTGCGTCGGAGCACCATCCGGGCGAGGTAGCCGGTCCCGACGTTCGAGGGGACGATCCCGTCGCCGAACATGTACGCGAGCGTCCGGGAGTGGTCGGCGATCGCGTAGATGTCCTCGAGCGGTTCGAGGAGGTCGCGCAGCTCGTCGACGTCGACGTCGAGCTTCGCGGCGATGTCGCCGCGGGCGGCCTCCATATCGTCGACGTCGTCGATGTCGAGCCGGCCGGCGAGTTTCGCCGCCCGGTTGACGATCGCCTGCTCCTCCTCGGAGTAGTCGATCCCGGCGTGCTCCTTGAGGAACTCGATGGCGTCGGGATAGATCGCCTCATAGACCGTGGCCGTCCCCTGGCTCATCCAGGTCCAGCGCTCGAGGCCGTATCCGGTGTCCACGATGTAGGTGTCCATGTAGGAGTAGGTGTTCCCGTCCTTGAGCTCGTAGTCGCCGTCGGGGTCCTGCTCCATACACATGAAGACGAGCGTGGCCAGCTCGGCACCCTTGTAGATGACCTCGATCGCCGGACCCGCATTGCCGCCACCGACCCAGGGGTCCTCGATGTAGGTGATCTCCTCGAGGTTCGCCCCCATCGACTCGAAGAACTCATCGCAGTACCTGACCGTCTCGTCCTTCCAGTAGACCTCGCCCTCGTAGGCGTACTCCTCGTCGGCGTCCTCCCGGACGTTGAACGCGTGGTGGGCCATCATCTCGAAGGCCATCGTGTGCCGACCCGTCTTGCCGACGTTGTCGATGTCCTGCATCCGGATGCAGGGTTGGGAGACCGCGAGCGGGTTCGCCGGCGGCGGCGTCTTGCCGGAGGTTACGAGCGGCTGGAAGTCGTAGATCGACGCCTGCGTCAACAGGACGTCGTCGCGCCAGCGATTCGCCGCGACCGGATAGGGGTCGATCCGCTCGTGCTCGTGGTCCTCGAAGAAGGAGAGGAACGCCTCCCGCATCTCCTCGAGCGTGTACGCCTCGTCGAACCCGGGGTCACCGATGAAGCTGTAGTCCGCACAGGGCGGCTCACCACACGTCGTTCGGTCCGGATCGCGCGTCCAGAAGTGGACGCCACAGGAGGAACACTCCCGGCGGTGAAACCCCTCCTCCTCGAAATAGTCGAGGCGATATTCGGCTTCGAGCGTGCTCATTACCGTTGTGTGGCTGGCGTTCGGCCAAAAGGGTTCCGGGGTCGAACAGCGGGAGGCGAAGGGTGAAACAGCGGGAGGCGAAGGGTGAAACAGCGGGAGGCGAAGGGTGAAACAGCGGGAGGCGAGTGGAGCCGATCAGAATGCGACGTTTGAGGCGCCTTTGAGGCCGAGGAACTCTCGGACCTCGTCGGGGGATGCGATTTCGCGGCCGGTGAGTTCGCGGGTCTGGTGGACCATCTTCTCGACGAGGTCCGCGTTCCGTTCCGCCAGTTCGCCCTTCCGGAGGTAGAGGTTGTCCTCCATCCCGACCCGAGCGTGACCGCCCGCCGAGATCGCCTGAGTCGTGAGGGGGAACTGCATCCGACCGGCCCCGACCACCGAGAAGGAGTATCGGTCGCCGAAGAGTCGTTCCGCGGTCCGGATCATGTGCGTGAGGTGCTCGGGATCGGCGCCGATCCCGCCGTGGATACCCATCACGAACTGGAGGTGCAGCGGCGGATCGAGGATGTCCCGGTCGAGGAGGTGTTTCGCGTTGTGAAGGTGTCCGACGTCGTAACACTCGAGTTCGGGCATCGTTCCGTGCTCGGCGAACAGCGGGATGATACGTTCGAGGTCCGCGAAGGTGTTCCGGAAAACGAACTCGCGAGTGTTCTCGAGAAACGGGCGTTCCCAGTCGTATTCGAACTCGTCGTACGCCTCGAGGATCGGATACAGGCCGAAGTTGATAGATCCCATGTTACAGGACGCCATCTCCGGCTCGAGCTCGGGGACGACCTGCACCCGCTCCTCGAGAGTCATATTCGACCCACCGCCCGTGGTTGGCTGCACGATCACGTCACGGCGCTGCCGGATCCGAGTCGCGACCTCACGGAACAGATCGAGGTCGGGGGAGGGCTCGCCGGTCTCGGGGTCCCGAACGTGAACGTGCACGATGCTTGCGCCGGCGTCGGCGGCCTCGACGGCCTCCTCGACGATCTCGTCGGGTGTGATGGGCAGATGCGGTGACATCGTCGGAACGTGGATCGATCCCGTGACCGCACACGTGATGATCGCCTTCTCGAACGATCGCATACCTGACCCACCGAGGCGGCATATAAAAGCGCTCCCCTCGGGCGAAAACGGCATCCGTCCCGGAACGGCCCCGGCGCTGAAACGGCGTTCGAACGCGTCAGTCAACGCGCTCGGCGAAGCCGAACCGCGGCTTGACGTCGTCGACGACGATCTCGACGGTCTCGCCGGCCTCGGTGCCGGGCACGAACAGCGTGTAGCCGTCCACCGTGGCGATCCCGTCGCCCTCGTCGCCGACGTCCTCGATCTCGACCGAAAGTTGGTCACCCGCCTCGACGGGCGCGGTCATCAGCCCCTTCGCGACGAGGTACACCTCCGAGGAGGAGTCGCGCGAGGCGGGCGGGGAGACGACGCGGACGTACTCGAACTCCGCCTCGATGTCGTCCTGGAGCGCCTCGAGATCCTGCCCCTGGAACACCTTGACGACGAGATCGCCGCCGGGCGCCAGGACGTCCATCGCGACCTCGAACGCCTGTCGGGCGAGGTGGACCGACCGGGCGTGGTCGAGGTTGTACTCGCCGGTCATGTTCGGCGCCATATCCGAAATTACGACGTCGGCCCCGCGCTCGCCGATCCGATCGCGGAGGCGATCCTGGGTCTTCGACTCGGTCATATCGCCGCGGACCGTTTCGACGCTCGCGACGTCGCCGTCGCCCCAGTCGTCCTCGTCCCCATCCGCATCCGGATCGAGATCCCGGATACGCTGGAGGTCGACGCCGACCACGGTCCCGCCGGCGCCGACGCGCTCTGCGGCGACCTGCAGCCAGCCGCCCGGCGCCGCGCCCAGGTCGACGACGGTGTCGTTCCGGTCGAACAGCGAGGCCGTCTCGTCGAGTTGCCGGAGCTTGTAGGCGGCCCGGCTGCGGTAGCCCTCCTGCTTGGAGCGGTTGTAGTACTCGTCCTTCCCGCTCATTGATGCCTCCCCGATCCCCGTGGATCGGTCCGGGAATCGGCCGCTGACGAACGCACGTTCATACCGATCGTGACGTGGTCGACCCGGAAAGGCACGTCGAATGGGGTCGACACCGTGTGGACACCAGATCGCCGCTACCCGCCGGCCCGCCGTTAGCGTCGATCGATCGCTCCGACGTCGACGACGCCACGCAGCCGGTCGGCTCCCTCGACCGGCTCGATCCCGAACCCGAGGTCGGCGTAGAACTCACGGAGATCGCTCTCGAAGGCGGCGGTGAGTCGGGTCACCTCGCGTGCCGCAGCCAGGTCGATCGCGGCCCGCACGAGCGCGGAGCCGATTCCGGCCTCACGCCGGTGGCGCGTGACGGCCACGGCGTCGACGTGAAGTCGGTCGCCGCACGCACTCCGAGACGGTTCGTCGCAGGGCACCAGGGAGAGTGCCCCGACGACGGTCCGGGCTCGTTCGTTCCCGGACTCAGGATCGGTCTCCGCAAGGAGGACGCGGCCGGCCTCGATCCCGGACCGAACTGTCTCGGCGTCGACCTCGAGCAAGGCACCCTCAAGGACTCGGAGGACATCGACGGCGTCGTCCGCCTCGGCGAGCCGAATCGTGATTCCCGCTGGCGGATCGCTCGAGGGGACCCTCACGCGAACTTCCGCGCCTCCTCGAGGATCGCGTCGATCCCCGGTCGGTCGCCGGGGTGGGACCCGGTGTACCGCCAGAGAACTTCGGGATCCCGGCGCAGGTCGACGAGCACGACCTCGGGCATCCGGCCGATCAGGTCGATCCGCCGACCGATCGGCCCGAATCGACGCGACTGGCCGTACTGGCTCGCGATCTCGGTCTCCGGGTCCGCGATGAAGGGGTAGGGAACGTCGTACTCCGCCACCCACTCGGCGGCCCGCTCGCGGTCCTCCGGGAGGATGGAGACGGCCTCGATGCCGGCCTCGCGGAGCGAATCGTGGTTCGAGACGACGGCCTTGACCTGCGTGCGACAGTTCCCACAGAGGTGGTCGCGGTGGAACAGCAGGACCGCAAGATCCGTTTCGAGGTCGGACAGCACGAACGGGTCCGGCCCCGGCCCCACGTTCGCGCCCTCGAAGTCGACCGTCTCGGGCAAAACGCCCCTGTAACTTATACGCATCACCGCG
>NZ_JARANU010000028.1:0-13804 GCF_029889855.1 Halopenitus sp. POP-27
CACCGGACCCCCCCCCCACCAAACCACCGCCTCCGAGCCCGTTCCCCCCCGTTCCGCCGTCGCCGGCGGCTCCGCCGCCGAGTTCCGCCTCCAGGTCGGTTCCCCCGCCGAACCCGTCGCCGCTCAACCCGTCGCCCCCGCCGCCATAGCCGGCGTCGTCGGACAACGGATCGGTCCCCCCCGATTCGCTGGCCTCGTCATCGCGGAGTCGGTCCAAAAAGCCGGCTCCGATGAGCCCAAGCACGGTCCCCCCCGCGACCGTCGGTAGGGCCCAGACTGATGTTTCGAGCGCCATTGTGCGTGCAAACGGCCGTCCACCACTTCAATGTACCTCTGTCATTATCAAATTTGATTCTATATGGTTGGTTAATTGATAAGATGTTCCTTGCAAGCCGGCCAGCCACCGTCGATCGGCCTCACTCGGCGGTATCGATGTCCGACCCGACCCAGTTCCACGATCCGCCGTCCTCAGTTCCGTCGTCGGGAGTGACCTTCGACTCGGCGTCCGTGTCGGTTTGTCGGTCGGCGGTCGGATCCGTGTGTGGATCGGCATCCGGGTCCGCACTCGGACTGGAGCCCGATTCGGCCTCTCCGGTCCGGCTGCTCGTTCCAGGTGTGCCGTCGAATCCCGGAACGCGGTCGTCAGATCCGGTCGACCCGTCAGCACTTCGGGTCGAGGCTTCATCGACACCGTGCGTGCGATCGTCGACGCGATCGCCAGCGTGGGCGGGTCCGTTCCGACTGCGGTCTCCGCGGCTCCGGTCTCCATCCCCGGCCGTGTGCCGGCTGGTCGCCGTCTCGTCGCGCTCGGCGTTCGCGTCGGTTCCAGTGTTCGTGCCGGGGTCGGCGTCCTCGTCGGTTACGTCGGCGGCCGCCGCCGACCCATCGCCGGTGTCGATCCGGAGGCCGCCGTGGGCCTCCGCGACCCGCAGCAGCTCGCCGATCGAGTCCTCCGGCGAGAGGTCGTGGCGGTCCAGGTACCGCTCGAGCGTGCCCGGCGGGTACTGCACCGGCAGCTCGGCGGCGGCGACCAGGATGCCGAGCGCCTCGTCGGGCGGCGCCTCGCTGGCCGCGTGTCGGGTGAACCACGTGAGCAGCGTCTCGAAGGCGGCGGTCACGTCGTTCGAGACCATCCGGTGGCGAACCACCTCGTCGTCGACCGAGAGGGTCGCGTCGAACCCGTACGCGAAGCCGTCCTCGGAAAAGGAGGTCGCCAGCCAGCGACTCACGTCCTGGGAGGTCACCACGTCCCGCGACTGGTCGCGCTCGGTCGCGTCGGTCGTCGTCGCTCCCGCGGCGTCGTCGCGTGCGGCGTCCGCGTCCGGGCTCGTCTCGCCGTCGGCGGCGTCGCCGAGCAGGTCCGCGAGCGACTCCTCGTTCTCGGGGACCCGCGGCGGACCCTCGCCGGCCGACACGACGTACCGCCCGTCGTCGATCTCGGTGACGCGCTCGTCGCGCGTGAAGTCGAGATCGTCCGGGGTGAACGCGGAGCCGTCGTCGGTCATTCGTGTTGTGGGGTCCGTGTAAAAACGTAATAAAACGGGTGGTCGCGCTACAGTTCGACGGCGTTACCCGAGAGCGACTCGGGTGCGCGCAGTTCGACGGCAGTCACGGCGCCCGAGGGTGTGGTAACCCTGAGTTCTACTGTGTTACCCGTTGAGAGTCCAGTACTGGCGTCGTTGACTGCTTCGATGTTCTGCAGATCGAGTACGATCTGGTACTGTTGTTCGTCGGAGAGTATGTTGTCGCCACTACCCGTTATCTCGGTCGTAGTGAAGTTCGATCCGTCCGCACCACTATCGCTATATCCAAGCGTCGTTCCGCCGTTGCTTCCGACGAGATCGATCGTCGTCTCTGAGAGGTTGATGTCGTTTGCTCCCGGGCTCTTCGTGATCGATATCTTTGCGGTGTTCACGTTACTTCCGTCATGATCCCCGACTGAATTGAACACCTGTATCCGGTCGGTGACCTGTTGGGTACTTTCCTCGCCCGTTGCCTCGGACTGTTCCTGGAGGAAGCCGGCGGTGTTGATGAGCACGCCCGCAGCGATCGCGGCTACGAGAACCATCGCGATGAACACGATGAGGGTGCCGATCCCCACCTGCCCGCGTTCCTCGTCGGCGTCAGTGATGAACTCGAACATTACAGGAACACCGTATCCCCGTCGTCGAAGCTGTCCGGTGCACGCACGGTGACCGTCGTCGTTGCTCCGGATGCCGTCGTGAAGTGGAACGTCGCTTCCTGTCCTTCGGTGAGTGTGGCAGAGGAGAGTTGGATCTTCAGGCGATCGTTATCGCTGGTGAGTGCGGTTCCCGAATTATCACCGACACCGTATACGTCTCCGCTTGCAAGTTGTGTCGTTGATGAACCACTGGGATCGATGATCTGCACTGTTGCATCGGTGAGTTCGATTTCACTCGATCCGGGACTCTTAGTGACGGTGAAGTTGAAGGTGTCTAAATTGCTGGTACCATCAGTATCAGTATCTTCTCCAACCGTTCCGATCACCTGGACTCGATCGGTGACCTGCTGGGTACTTTCCTCGCCCGTTGCTTCGGACTGCTCTTGGAGGAAGCCGGCGGTGTTGATGAGCACGCCCGCGGCGATCGCGGCCACGAGCACCATCGCGATGAACACGATGAGGGTGCCGATCCCCACCTGCCCGCGTTCCTCGTCTTCCGTTATGCGTTCGAACATTGTGTCTACGCCCGTGGTCTCCGCACGGACATACTCGCCACGAGGGAGACACCCCGCATAAACCCTCGTCCCCGATTTTCATACGTGATAATAAACTGCAGTCGTGCGGTTTGGGGTCGGCTCCGACCCTGGATCGGCGTCGTTCGGGCTCGTTTCGGGGGGCGCGAGATATCGATCCTGAGGCCGCGTGACGCCGGATCGATGCGGGACTCGTTTCCGCCCCGTCGTTCCCGATCGGTTCCGATCCACGCTTCCCGGTCTGTTTCGGCCCTCCTTCGGTTGGGAACCCATCGCTCGCTCAGCCCCGTTTATATTTCACCCCGGCGTCGTTGGATCGGTATGATCCTCGATTCGATGGCGGTGGCGGGGGGCGTGATCGCCGTCTTGTTGTGCTGTAGCGCGTTCTTCTCGGCCAGCGAGATCGCGATCTTCTCGCTGGAGCGCCACCGGATCGCGGCGCTGGCGTCGGGGCCGGACCCCGACGGCGCCGCCCTGGCGCGGCTGCGCGAGGACCCGCATCGGCTGCTCGTGACGATCCTGGTGGGCAACAACGTGGTCAACATCACGATGGCCAGCCTGGCGACGGCCACCCTGGCGGCCGCCTACGGCCCCGGTGCGGGCGTCACGATCGCCACCGCCGCGATGTCGGTATTGATACTGGTCGTCGGCGAGATCGCTCCTAAATCCTACGGGGTCGCCAACGCCGAGCGCATCGCCCTCCTGGTCGCCCGCCCGATCGCCGTCTTCGAGCGCGTCATCTCCCCGGTGGTGACCGTCTTCGAGGGCGTCGTCTCAGTGCTCGACCGGCTGACGGGATCGCAACCCGCCGCCGCGACCGAGCTCACCCGGGCCGAACTCGAGCGGCTGATCGCCACCGGCGAGGACGTCGGCGCGATCGACGACCGCGAACGCCGGATGGTGCAGGGCGTCTTCGACCTGGAGACGACGAGCGTCCGCGAGGTACTCGTCCCCCGCCCGAACGTGATCGCGGTGGCCGAGACCGCGTCGCTTTCGGCGATCGTCGGCCTGTGCGCCGACGAGCGCGTCACGCGGGTACCCGTGTACCGTGATTCCCTCGACGACGTGGTCGGGATCGTCGACGTCCGCGACGCCGAGCGCGCGCTCCGGGAGGGGCTGTCGCTCGCGGACGTCCTCCGCGAGCCGGTCATCGTGCCCGATTCCCGGCGCGTCGACGCGCTCCTCGCCGAACTCCAGACCCGGCGTTCCCCGATGGCCGTCGTGGTCAACGAGTACGGCGAGACCGAGGGGATCGTCACGATCGAGGACGTCCTCGAGGAGATCGTCGGCGAGATCGCGGAGGTCGGCGAGCCGCGCAGCCTGCGCCACACCGACGACGGCCTGCTCGTCAACGGCGAGGTGACCGTCGGCGAGGTGAACGACGCCCTCGGGATCGAACTCCCGCGCGCCGGCGATTACGAGACGATCGCCGGACTCGTCACCGCCCGTCTGGGCCGGCTCGGCGAGGTCGGCGACGTCGTGGCGGTTCCCGAGGCCAGCGTGTCGATCGCCGTCGAGGCGACCGACCGGAACCGCATCGAGCAGGTCCGCGTGCGGCGTGACGACGCAGCCCCAGCTGGGTCGACACACGATGAGTCGGAGACATAGGTCGACACGGCGTCGACGCCTCCGGGTCGTCCGCGTCTTCGGTTCCGCCGCGATTCTCGCCGCCGCTACTCCGAGTCGCCCGTTACTCCGCGTCGTCCGTCACGCCCGCGGCGCACTCGCGGATCAGGCCGTCGAGGGTCTCCGGCGTCGTGGGGTGGTACGCGCGGTCGGGGATCTCCCGGACGTCGAGTTCCATCTCGACGGCGAGCTGGAGCGTCTTCGCCATCACGTCGGCATGGTGGTGGAGGCCCTGCCAGCCGAGCACCGTTCCGTCGTCGGCGTCGACGACGAGCCGGCCCAGCCCGTGGGGCACGTCCTTGGACTTGAAGACGCCGTCGTCGCTGGCCTGCCGGGTCGCCGTGACGATCGAGTGGCCGGCCTCGACGGCCGACCGGGGAGTGTGGCCGACCCGGGCGAACGGGTAGACCGCGGCGCCCGAGAAGATCACGTGGTGGTGGACGTTTCCGTACGGTTCGATCGGCTCGCCGCGTGCGTGCGCGAGGACGTTCTCCGCCGTTTGATACCCCTGCTCCTTGGCGACGTGGAGGATCGGCTCGCGGCCGTTGGCGTCGCCGACCACGAAGGTTCGGTCGTCGTTCGGGGGCCGCATCGTCGCGTCGATCCAGTCGTCCGCCGGCGACAGCGACGTGTGCTCGAGCCCGAGCCGGTCGAGGTTCGGCACCCGACCGGTGAAACAGAAGATCGACTCGGCCTCGACCGGGTCGGGGCCCGCGTTCCCGTCGGCGTCGACCAGATCGAGGCGGATCCCGTCGTCGGTCTCCGTGACGCGCTCCTCGAAGACCGCCGTCCGGATGTCGATGTCGAACTCCTCGCGGTAGATGTCGAGGAGCGCGTCGCCGAACTCGGGGTCGGCCTCGTCGATCGGGCGCTCGTCGTGTTCGATCACGGTGAGATCGACGCCGGCCTCCGCCAGGTACGGCGCCATCTCCAGGCCGACGTAGCCGAACCCGAGCAGGACCGCCGACTCCGGCAGCTCGGTCGCGTGCAGCAGGTCCTTGCTCGTGTGGTACCCCGCCTCCTCGAGGCCCGGGATGTCCGGAACGTTCGGCACCGATCCGGTGGCGATCACGACGTAGTCCGCCTCGATCGTGCGGCCGTCCACCTCGATCGTGTGATCGTCGACGAACGTCGCGGGGGCGTGGATGAACTCCGCGTTCTCGTCGTCGGCGATCTCGTGGATCGACTCGCGTCGGTGGCCGGCCCAGCCGCGCGTCCGGTCGTTCTTCTCCGCGACGATCCGGTCGAGATCGAGCCCGTGTGGGTCGCCGGTCAGCCGGTCGTCGACCCGCCCCTGGAACCGGTGGCCGGCCGCCGAGAGGAGCTCCTTCGAGGGCATACATCCCTCGAGGATACAGAGTCCCCCGCCGGGCTCGCCGTCGTCGATGAGCGTGAGCTGGTCGATCCGCGTTCCGACGGCGGGGGCAAGTCCCTCCGCGACTGCGGCGCCGGCGCTCCCGTACGCGCCGATCACGACTACGTGCATACCGATCCTCGCGCTCGGGCGGTAGTAAGCGTTGTCCACCGCGACCGTGGTCGGTTTTCACTGCGACCGTGGTCGGTTTTCACTGCGACTGTGATCCGTTATCACTGCGACCGTGATCGGTTATCACTGCGACCGTGGTCGTTGTCCACCGTGACTCGGTCCGGTCACCGTCGCCGACGTTGACTCATCGCTCCCGCGCGTCGTGGTCCGCAATCACGGCGTCGACCTCCTCGCCGGTGACGATCGCCGTTCCGCCGTCGATCCGGCCGGTCACCGCCGCGGTGGCTTCGCCCCGCTCGAGCGCGTCCGGGACGTCGCCGCCCGCGATCCGTTCCGCCAGGAACCCCGCGACGAACGCGTCCTCGGTGCCGGCGGGGTCGCGATGGGTGCCGTCGATTGCGGGTCCCTCGTGGACCGATCCCGCGGCGATCGCGACCGCGCCCGCCCCCTCGCGCGTGAGGACGACGGTCTCGAGGTCGAACTCGGTGCGCAGCGAGTGGACGATCTCGACCGCATCGCCCTCACACGACAACACCGTTCGGGCCTCGTGTCGCGACACGAACAGCGTGTCCACGTGGTCGAACGCTTCCCGGTAGACGTCGGCAGCCGGTTCGGCTCCGCCGTTCCGGTCGTTCCCCGTCGGTCGGTTTCGCTGGTCCCCACCCGTTGATCGGCTCCGGTGGCGGAGCGCGAACGACCGTCGAACGCCCGCCTCGCCGGCGGTGGCGAGCAGGTCGAGCGCGGTCGAGCGCGCCCGGTCCGAGGCAGCAAGCGTCGCGCCGCTCGTGTGAAACCGGTCGGTCGACTCCACCACGCCGCCTGGCAGCTCCGCCGGGGTGATCGTGGTGAACGCGGACCCATCACGGTCGTCGATCGCCGCGGTCACGCGCGCGTTCGCGCCACGATCATCATACACCGTCCCGACGCGGTCGGTGTCGGCGTTGCCGTCCGCCCAGGCGACGCCGGTCCGGACGCCGTGGCCACGAAGCGCCGCGACGACCCGGCGTCCAAGCGCCGAGTCAGGCAGCTTCGAGAGCCAGGCTGCGTCGACGCCGAGCCGGGCAGCCCCGATCGCGACGTTGCTTTCCGGTCCGCTCACCCGGACGTCCAGGGACGGGGCCGTTTCGAGCCGATCGCCACGCGGCGGCGAGAGTCGGACCGTCGTCTCCCCGAACGTCACCAGATCCGTCACCGCTCCCACTCCATACCGAGTCACTCAGAAGCCGGCTATATAGGTGATACGGCCGATGATGTCTCCAGATTGTCACTTATTCCCCACGATCTGCGGGTCGGCGGCGCCCGCACGATCACCCGGCGCTCCGCTACTCCCGTCGACGCCCCGTATGGCCGGGATAGTCCCGCTCGAACCGGTCGGCGATCTCCCCGTCGTCGAACGCGATGATCACGGGCCGGCCGTGCGGGCACGCGTAGGGGTTCACACAGTCGTCGAGCGCCGCGAGCAGCTCGACGATCGACCCCTCGGTCAGCGACGTGTTGCCGGTCACGGACGGGTAACACGCGAGATCCGCGAGCAGCTCGTCGACCACGTCGCTGACGGGCGCATCGTCCGCAGTGGTCTCGTCGACCAGCGATCCGAGCACGTCCCGGAGGAGTTCCGGATCGAGGGTCGCGTCGAAGACTGCGGGCACCGCCTCGACGACGATCTCCCGATCGCCGGCCCGCTCGGCACGGAACCCGACCTCGTCAAGGTCGCCGAGGAACTCCTCGAACAGCGCCGCCTCCCGGGCGGTCACCTCGATCGACACCGGCTCCGCGAGCGCCTGGGCGGGGGCGCCGTCGGCGAACACGTCCTGGAGCCGCTCGTAGTTGACGCGCTCGTCGGCCGCGTGTTGATCGATGAGTACCAATCCCTCGGGGGACTCCGCGACCACGTACGTCTCCCGATGCTGGCCGAGTATCCGCAGCCGCGGCAGCGAGTCGTAGGCCCGCTCGACGGCGGTCGTTCCACCGATCGGTCCCGTCTCGCCCGCTTCAGTGGTCGCGGGATTAGTGGACGCGGGATCAGCGGCCGCGGGATCAGCGGCCGCGGGATCAGCGGTCGATCCCGCGGAGTCGTCCCCGGCACCCGGGAGCGTCCCCTGGTCGGTCGGCGCACGGATCGAGCCCGAATCGCGGTCCGTCCTGTCGGGCGTCCCGACCGAATCGGTTCGGTCCGGTTCGGTCGCCCCGGCGTTCGTTTCCGTCTCCGCGGGCGTCTCGCTTTTCGTCGTGTTCGTCTCGTCCCCGACGTCCCCTGACGCGGCTCCGTCCTCGTCCGATTGCCACCGCCTCGGTGACGGCGAGACGGTCGCGGCGTCGGCGTCGATCGACGTGTCATCCGTCATCGTTCCGGATTCGGGCCTGGACGTCGGGTCGGAGTCGCCGAGTCCGGAGACGGACCAGGCGTCCCCGTCCGTCGGGGAGACCTCGCTCACCCCACCACCGTCCGCACCGTCAGGGTCGTCCGTCGCGTTCGCCTCCGTCGCGTCCGCGTCTCCCGCAGCGTCCGCGCCTCCCGCAGCGTCCGCAACCTGCTCGTGTCGGGTTCCGGCGCCGCCGACCGCCTCCTCGTCGGCGGACGCGCCCTCGCCCGGTGACACGCTCGTCTCCGCGGGCGCCGATCGACCACGGGGTGCCGTCGACCGGATCACGCCGTGGTCGAGGAGGGCCGACTCGACCGCCGCCGAGACGGTTTCACGCACCGCCGCCGGCTCGTCGAACCGGATCTCGAGCTTGCGAGGATGCACGTTCACGTCCACCGTCCCGGCCGGGAGATCGACGAACAGGACGGCGAAGGGATACCGATCCGGCGCGAGCTGGCCGCCGTAGGCGTCGACGACCGCGTTTCGCAGGATGCTCGCGGTCACGTAGCGGTCGTTGACGAACGTCGAGAGATACTCCCGGTTCGCCCGCGTCGTCTCCGGGTGCGAGACGAGCCCGTGCACGCGCTCGACCGGCGTGCCGGCCAGGGGGGACGGGGATCCGGCTTCGCCGCCCCCCGGCGTCTCGTCGTCCACCGTGTACTCGACGGGGATCATCGACGTGGCGACGTCGCGGCCGTAGACCGCGAGCACCGCGCTCTCGAGGTCGCCGTTCCCCTGGGTGGCGAACGTCTCCCGGCCGTCGTGTTCGAGCGACACCGCGACGTCGGGGTTCGCGAGCGCGTACTGCGTGACGACCCGATTGACGTGGTCGAACTCCGTGGCGTCCGTCTTGAGGAACTTCCGCCGGGCCGGCGTGTTGAAGAACAGATCCGCGACCTCCACGGTCGTTCCGACCGGACAGCCGGCCGGCTGAACCGCGCCGATCTCGCCACCCTCGACGGTCAGCTCCGCCCCCGCATCCGGCGCGAGGTCGACGTCGGTTCTTCCCCCTTCCCCCTCCTCGTTGCGCACGCTCGAGTCGTGCGCGTCCGGCCGGGGTCGCGACCTGACGGTCAGCCGGGAGACCGCGCCGATCGTGTACAGCGCCTCGCCCCGGAACCCGAGCGTTCCGACCCCCGAATCGAGGTCCTCGATGTCGGCGATCTTCGAGGTCGCGTGTTCGGCGACGGCGTCGGGCAGTTGCGCCGGTGGAATGCCGACGCCGTCATCGCGCACCCGAATTCGGGAAGTTCCCCCATCGGTCACCGACACCGAGATCCGGTCCGCACCGGCGTCCAGGGCGTTCTCAACGAGCTCCTTGACCACCGACGCCGGCCGTTCGACGACCTCGCCGGCGGCGATCCGCTGTACCGTCCGCTCGTCGAGGTGTCGGATCGACGACGCGTCGGAGCCGCTCGCGGACCCCGTTCCGGGTTCGCCCTCATTCATACATCCCTCGTCGGCGGGCGGTCCACTTGAACGTGCGGTCGCACCGCCGCTGTTACAGGGTCGGTAACACCAACTCGGGTGTGAGACAGCCGACAGCGGATACATATAGGTCGCCGACGCGCCAATCGTGACTCGCGAGCGACCGGCGATGCTCGCGATGCCGCCGTCTGACGACCCGGCCCTCCTGCCGCCCTACCACGCCGCAATCCCGCGATCGGCGGCGCGTTCACGCGACGTCCGCTTCATCCCCGACATCGGCATCGGCATCCATGCCGTCTCGTCCGGTCGGATCGCTGCCGTCGTCGTCGATCACGTCCTCGAGCGGCCGTGATCGATCCTGGACGCGATCGAACCACGCGAGCACCCACTCGTGGACCGATTCGTCGGTACACTCGAACAGGGCCCGTGGCGTGTTCTGGTCGTCGTAGGCCATCAGACACGTCCGTGGCCCTTCGCGGTCGGTGAACAGGCCGACCGGCAGCGGATCGGGATGGACGCGTACCGACACGTCACAGCGGTCGAGCGCCCGCTTGAACGCCTCGGGAAACGACTCGGTCGACGTCTCGAGGACGCGTTCGTCTATCACGAGCTGGATGCTCGTCTCCCGCCCGAGCAGCTCCATCGCGGCCTCGTTGAACGTCCGCGAGACGATGGGCGAGACGCTCCTGACGGCGGCGTCTTCGGTCTCCCCGAACCGATCGATCAGCCGGTCGACCGGCGCCAACGGGTCCTGGGCCGAGGCCACCGTCAGGGATCCGTGCTCGAAGGCCGCCGACGGCAGCTCCGTGGCGATCGGTTCGGCGTTGGCGGCGAACGGCGCGAACTCTCGCGCTCGCGCGGTCGCGTCAAGCAGGTTCTCGTAGGCGTCACACACCCGTTCGCCGGTCGCGGTCAGCCGGTAGGTCGCGTCCCGTTCGACCACCCATCGGCGCTCCCGAAACCCCGCAAGCACGCGTTGGACCGTCGTTCGCGTCGACTCGACGCGTCGCGTGATCGCCGCCGGGCGCAGCGGCTCCTCGCGGATCGCCCGGAGTATCGCGATCCGTCCGGGCGACCCCGCGAGATAGCGGACGTCCTCGTGTGCGTCCTCGCTCGGCATCGGTCGCGTGTTCGGCAAAGGTCCTCAAATACGTGTCGCCACGGGCGAGACGTCCCCTCGATCGGCGCCTCGATCGGCGTTCTCGAGGCGGGTTTCCACGACCGGTTCGGGACGCCGTCGACCGTGCCCGCCTCCGCACGCCGTCACGCCCACGGCGTTGCGACGATCGTCATCGTGGTCCTCGTTCCCGCCCGGCGGATGCGGATCTCGAGCGCGACCGCCACGATCGTCGTGGTCCCCGCGCGGTCTTGCACGACGACGCCGCGATCCGCCTCGCAGGCGCCGAAGACGCGGTTCGGGCCGCCCGGGCACGCTGACTCGGCACGCGACGTTGCGACGGCGGGTGCGACCGTGACGGCGAGTACCGTCCCGTCCTCGAGGGATGCCCCCTCGATCACGTCGAGATCGGCGTCGAGGCCGTCGCGGTACGCGGACACCGCCGCGTCGCGGGCGCTCCACTCGTAGGCTCCGGCGATGTCGCCCTCCCGGACCGTAACCGTCCGATCGATCGTCTCGATGACCGACGATCCGGTTCCGCTTTCGGGCCCCGCTCCGCCGGCGGCCCCCGATGTCCCGGTCGTTTCGACGGCCGGTTCGCCGTCGATGTCGCCCGCATACCCGAGCTGTAGATACGCGAGCGACAGCGGCACGAGCGCCAGCGCGAGCGTCACCGCCGCGAGCAGGACGAGCTGGCCGCGGTCGTGGCCGCCCGAGCCCGATCGCCCCGTTCGGGGTAGGGTCATCGCTCACCCCCGTCACCGTGTCGCGGATCCGGCGATCGCCGTTCGTCGTGCCTCACCGCGAGTCGGCCCGAACGTCTCACCGCGAGCCGTCTCGGGCGCCTCACCGCGAGCCGTCCGAGACGCATCACCGCCAGCCGCCCACCGCGGTGACGCCTCATCGCCACACCGCCACGACGATCCGGCCGTTTCGGGTGGCTATCGCCGATCGGCCGACGGTGGCGTCGGGCGGCGGCGTGATCCCGACGTCTCCGTGAGGCGTTTCCACGTGGTACTGGAGCCGGTCGGGAACGAGCGCCTCGGCGCGAGCGTCGATCGCGTCGCGCTCGGCCGCGAACGTCTCCGCGGTCGCGATCGCCGCGGGAAGCGGTCGCCCGGCCGCGGTCCCGTCGCCGAACCCCGCGCGCCCCTCGTTCGCGAGCACCGTCGCGACGTCGGTCGCCGAGGCATCGAGGTCCGCGGTGGCCACGCCGGGATCCGCGGGCGCGACCGCGAACGAAGTCGCGATCGCCAGCACGAACGTCACGCCGATCGCCGCCTCGATGGCCGACAGCGAGAGTTGACCGCGCGTCCCCGGTCGACCGGCATCGAGGACCACGGTGGGATCGCTCCCGCCCCGTTCGCAGCTACGCATCGACGGTCACCGTGATGACGATCGGCGTCCGTCGTTCCCGTTCGACCCGCAGTTCGACCACGCCGGTCCCCTCGAGGACGAGCCGGTCGGTGCCCTGCCGCGGCAGGTCGATCGTCGTCGATCCCCGGATCCCGTTCGGGCGATACAGCACTACCCGATCGTCGACCCGAACCGTGGTGACGTTCCCCGAGCGAGCCTCGACCGTGAGGCGTCGCGCGGTCGCGGGCAGCGCTCGTTCCGCCGCCGGATCGACGGTGATCCGATCGGTTCGGGTTTCCGAGCGTGCAAGCAGCGCGATCCGGCTCGCGGTCGTCCCTCCACGGACCGACCCCCGTTCCAGGATCGTCCGGTCCTCGACCGTCCAGTCCGCGATCGCATCGCCGGCGAGGCGGATCCGGATCGCTCGGTCACGAACCGCCGGAACGGCGTCCTCGATCGCCGTGATCGAGATCGCCAGCGTTGCGTTCCGGTCGAGCACGGTCCGGCGCCGCGTCGTCGGCCCCTCCGGATCGACGAGGGTGTCGGCGACCGTGACCGCCAGTCCCCGGCTCGCGACGTCGCGTTCCGCGGCGGTTCGGGCGTCGTCGGCGATCGTGACGGCGAGGACGGTCGCCGACGCCAGGATCACGATCGCGACGGCGAGCGCCGGCAACGCCGCCTGTGCACGGCTTCGGGATCGAGAACGATTCCCCCCTCCAGTCCCCCGGTTCGGTGGCCCGGCTATCGGTGTCGTCGATCGCCCGCCCATCGGCGTCGTCGATCGCCAGGTCATCGGTTCACCAGCTCCACGGTCAACCCCTCCTCATCCCGCTGGACAACCACGATCGTCCGCGCGTCGCTTCGCCAGGTGCTCGGTGTCCCTGACGGCTCCGTCGGGAACGCAAGCCGTCGTCGGTCTCCGACGGCTGGATGTGGATGTTCGAGCGTGAGCACGCCGTCCGCAAACCTGACCCGGTAGGACTCACCCCGGATCGTCTCCGGAAGGTCGACCGTCGTCCGCGTCGTCGCCGATCGGACCGTCGACGTCCCTGATGCCGGTGGAACCGCCGACGTGACCGTATGGTCGGCCGCGGTCAGCGTTCGGTCGCCGATCTCCTCGGCGACCGCCGACCGGTACTCCGGGACGACGCCCCCGTAGAGGGCCGTCGACAGCGTTGCTACGAACAGCACGACGACACCGACCTCGAGGAGTTTGCCCGCAACCGGCGTCACGGCGCGGGCCCGGATCGGTCTCGATCCGCGGTGTCTGCCCCGTTCCGCCCCCGACCCGCTCCGTGACCCGATCCCGATCGACGGATCACGTCCCATACGCCACCTCCAGTTCCAGATCGACGGTGCGGACGAGCAGGTATCCCTCCCGATCACCCTCGACGGTCGCCACGACGCTTTCGTGGTCGTCGCCGGCGAACTGCCGCCGGTCGATCGCCAGGATGGGTTCCGATTCGGGGTCTGTGGTGGCTGCTCGGTCACCGGTCCGTCGAACCGCCCGCTCGACCGCGGCCGGGTTCGCCGTCTCGATGGCGATCCGAAACGGGCCCGTTCCCAGGTCCCGCTCGTCGTGGTCGACCGCCAGTCGCAGGCGGGCGACGCCGCCCGCCGTCCCCGATAGCCCGCCACCCGTTCCGCCCGTACCGATCCTGACAATAAAACACATCTGACGCTGCCGGCTCAACGACTAGAGTAGAACTCGGT
>NZ_JARANU010000029.1:0-11303 GCF_029889855.1 Halopenitus sp. POP-27
TTTTAGCGGTCGGCAAGGAGTGTTTGGAGGAGTCGTGTGGTTGTTGGGGAGTTACGACTGTGTGATCAGTCGGGAGGCGGGAGATCGGGGCGGTGGTTAGTGATCCGACGGCTCCCGACGATCGCACACACAGCGGGAGCGCTATGCGGGTGAGTGACCACGATCGCGGCGAAGCGGACCAGAGCGGCTCCAACGTCGGTCGCGACTCGTCGACCGCTAGGCTTAAGCGCGCGACGTGGCTACGACCGGACGCGCCAAGGTGGCAGAGTTCGGTCAGACGCAGCGGCCTGCAGAGCCGCCCAACGCCGGTTCAAATCCGGCCCTTGGCTTGTTCCGTTCTCCGTTCAGTCGTACCTGTGCTTGCAAACGACTGCTGATCGGCGGTACGCTCGAGCACCAGCCGTCTCGATATCGAGACATAACCGGAGGACTCAGGATCGCGATCCGGATATCGCGAGAACGGCTGTCGGTGCGTGATCGAACCGTCGATCGACGCGGTCCTGGGTGTGTCGGGGAGACCCCGCCACTATCAGCATCGATCGCTACCGCAACTCGTCGGGCGTCTCGAGCGAGCCGCCGAGCGTGTCGACGCCGAGCGTGTGGTCGTCGACGCGCGTGACGGCATCCGCGAGGTCGGCGATCGGGTCGTGCGTCTCGATGTACACGGCGAGTGCGAAGGCCGCCTCGTCGCCACCGGTCAGATCGATCGCGTCACGCCTGCCGATCTGACCCGCGAGCCAGTCGCGGACGATGCCGCGACGGGTGGGGGCGAGCGGACAGACGCCGGAAACCCCACATCGATGAAGAGTTTTGGCCGCGGTCATCGGGGCGACGGCTGCCTCGCGTGCCGCGTCGCCGACGCTTGCGCCGGCGGTGTACGTTTCGATCAGGGTTGCGGCTGCGGCGGCCGTACACGGCAGCGATGATGCGTGGGATCGCAGCCGGTCGTGCAGATCGATTCCGGTGTCGTCGACGACCGCAGCGCCGCGGTCGCGCTGCTCGGTCGTCACTTCGATGCCGGCTGCGATCTCCGAGAGCGTCACTACATTCTATTCTTAGGTTCTCTATTAAATACATTTGTATTCTTGGTGGAATTATCAGTGTGGGAATCCCGTTACGGCGGCTCGATCGGGTGGGGAACCGGAGCAACCGACCGGTGACCGGTTGGTTCTCGCCGTCGATCCCCGCTCGAGTCGGGCGATTCGACCCTCCTTTAAGTAAGGCATCGGGCCCAAGGTTCAGTTGTGATGAGTCAGACCCAGTCTACTCAGGTGAGTGAGAGCGGGTGTCCCGAGTGTGACGGTCGCGTCCGTCCGGACGGTACCGAGCGCGTCTGTACCGACTGTGGACTCGTCGTCGATGAGGACCGCATCGATCACGGGCCCGAGTGGCGGTCGTTCGCCGATGACGACACGAACCCGGAGCGAACCGGTGCCCCACGGACGCGCGCACGCCACGATCGCGGTCTCTCGACGGAGATCGGCCGTCCGACCCGTGCGACGGCACGCAAACGCCGTCGGTTCGCGCGGCTGCGGACCCACCACAACCGGGCACGGATCGGATCGAAGCGGGACCGCAACCGTGTCTATGCGTTCACCGAGATCCGGCGGCTCTGTGACGTGCTTGGGGTTCCGGACGGCATTCGTGACCAGGCGTGTGCTCTGTTCGAATCCGCACAGGACGCGGACCTGCTTCGTGGTCGGTCGATCGAGGGGTTCGCCGCGGCGAGCGTGTATGCGGCCGCGCGGGCGGCCAACGTCTCGCGGACGGTCCCGGAGGTGTGTGCGGCGGCGAAGGCGACGGCGGACGAACACGCCGCCGCCTTCGACGCGATGAACCGCGAACTCGGGTTACCGATCGGCGCGATCGACCCGACGGAGTACCTTCCCCGGTTCGCCTCGACGCTTGCGTGCTCGACGGCGGTCGAATCGCGGGCGCGTGAGCTCGCGGACGCGGCCCTCGAGGCGGGGCTCATCGGCGGGAAGAACCCCGGCGGCGTCGCCGCCGCCTGCCTGTACACCGCGAGCCGCGAACACGATTCGGGGCTCACTCAGCGGGAGGCGGCCGACGTTGCGGACGTGACGCCGGTTACCGTTCGGGGGACCTACGTCGATCTTCGTGATCAGCTTGCGACGGCGATCGAGTAGGTCGATCCGTCGTTCGTCGTCGCTATCGGAACCGATTGAGGACGTTTGCTCCCTCAAACCCGGCGGTAAGCGTCGTCTCGAAGCAGACCTCCAGCGCCGTCGCGATCCCTTCGGCGTAGGCACCGCCGGTCGGCCGGACGGTCGGGTGTGTCGTCGCCGTCTCCTCGGCCGTCGGCAGGTCGACGTCGGCAGCGGGCAGGGAGCCACGGGTCGCGATCGTGGTTTCGACGCGCTCGCCGACGTCCTGTATCCGCCCGCGAAGCCGCTCCAGGGCATCGCGACCGTGGACGGTTCCGGGGGTCACCGCGGCGATCCGATCGGTTTCGGTCACGGCCGCGACCGCCTGGTTCGCGGCGACCGGCGGCGTGTCGACGATGACGTGGTCAGCCGTCTCGCTTGCCGCGTTGATCACCGAGACGAGCCCGCGTGCCGCATCGACCGTCTTCGCTCGCGCGATCCGTTCGAACGGCGCGGAAGCCGGAACGAGTCGGACACGCCCGCCCCAGTCGCCGTCGACCGTGTAGGCCGCCGCATCGGGGGTGTCGGTTCGACCGTCGGTGACGAGCGTCGTAACGTCCGGATCGATCCGTCCGGAAACGTACTCCGAGAGTCCCTGTGTCGCGTATGCGGCGTCGATCACGATGACGTCGCGATCGTCGATCGCGCCGGCAGCAGCCATCTCCACCGCGGTCCGCGTCGTCCCGGCACCGCCGGTGGCACCGACTAGCGCGAGCGTTGAACCATCCATACGTTCCTGCGGGTCGTCACCATCTTAAATTCGATGGATGTATCTGTAAAATAAGTCGCGCTGGCGCTATCCGCGGATCGTCTCGGCGATCGCGTCGAGTTCCTCGTCGTCAAGGTCGGGCCGGTCGCCGGCGACGGCGTGGATCGGTGCGCCGCCGTCCCCCTCGAACCGCGGCACGATGTGCACGTGCACGTGCGGGACCTCCTGACCGGCTGCGGCTCCGTCGTTGATTCCGACGGTGGCGGCGTCCGCCTCGACGGCGGTCTGGACGCGCGGTGTCAGATCGGAAACGACCTCGAAGACGGCGGCGGACAGGTCCGCGGGGAGGTCGCCGAGGTGTGTGTGGTGGGCCTTCGGGATGACGAGCGTGTGTCCCGCCGCGAGCGGATTCGCGTCGAGGAACGCGATCACGTCGTTCGTTTCAGTCACGGTTCGGGCCGGGATCTCGCCGTCGACGATCGAACAGAAGATGCAGTCGTCGGACATACGCGATCGCTTGCGGGCCGCGAGTATCAAGGTTTCCCGTGGCGGGCCGGGACGTCGGTCGTCAGCTCGTTGGTCCCGTCACTCCTCGAACTCGGTCAGTTCGGGATCCGCTTCCTCGTCGATCTCGGCGTGCACCGTCCGGTAGGTCTCGCGGTATCGCCAGATCTTCCGCAGGAGGACGAACCCAAAGATTCCGTCGAAGACGAGCACGTACACGATCATCGACGGAAGCGAGCCCAATCCGGTCACCGCGCCGATCAGCCCGGTGCCGATCCCGACCGTCGAGTTGTACGTCGCGTGGATCACGGCGGCGAGCACGATCCCCTTCAGGACCAGCGGCCCCCGGTGTTCGGGATTGAACTTCGCGAGCCCGAGGTAGTAGCCGGCAAACGCCGAGTAGATGACGTGGCCCGGCCCGGCGAAGGCGCGAACCGCCGCGATCCCGTCACCCGCGCCGAGTATGGCGAGACTGATGCCCATCTCGACGGCGTCGATGTTCCGCGAGATGTACAGCAGGTTCTCGATCGTCGCGAACCCAAGTCCCGCGATCGCCCCGTAGACCGCCCCGTCGATCACCGCGTCGAACCGGTAGTCCGTGTAGGCGTACAGCCGCACCGCGAGCAGCTTGACGGTCTCCTCGACGGGGCCGACGACGAGGAAGAAGAAGAACACGTAGCCGATCCCGGAGAAGGGGCCGAACACGCTCGTGACCGCGGAGTTGAGCACCGCCGCGAACGTCGCCGTCAACACGGCAAGCAAGAACGTCCCGACGAGCAACGAGAGCGGTTCGGTCGTGGTCACGTCGCTCGCCCAGACGTAGCCGGCCAACGCCGCCGCCGGGAGGACGGACAACACCGTGAGGATCCGGATCACCGGGTCGGCGAACGCGCCGAGGGCACCGATCCCCAGGAGGATGACGACTGCAAGCGCGATCACGAACGCCTTCGTACCCGCGGTCAGCGTCCAGTACCCGGCGACCGCTGCGCGGTCCAGGAGGGACCGTGGCTCCCAGGTTGCGACGTCATAGAGGTCCCGTCCGGCGTCGTCCGCGCTCTCGATCGGATCCGTACGGTCGGGCATACACGCCACATCACCCGCGGGGTAGTAAGGCCTTGCCACGCCGTCGAACGGGGGTTTCGCGTTCGGAGTGGTTCCGGCGGTGCGGCTCCCGTCACCAACGAACCGCGAGGCTTCAAAAGCCCGCCGCCCCAATCGCGCGTATGCACTTCGATCAGCGCACCCAGCAGGCGCTTCGCGAGGCCGGCCTCGAGACGGACGCCATCCGGGCGGCGAGCGACCGCGTCGCCGAGCTGGTTCGGGAGGACGCCGCGGCGATCGAGTCGTTCTTCGGCGATGGCGGGACGTTTTACTCGGATATGGAGACCGCCCACGGCCCGGACGGGCCGACCGAACACGACGTCGTTCGAGCCGACCTGTACACGCACGGCGGCGACCTCCGGGGTTATCTCTCGTTTGATTCCTGGGGCGTCCCCGTCGAGGACGGCCGCGTGCTCTCGGCTGACGTCGTCGAGCTGACGCTAGGGCCGACGGTCCACGACCGCGTCCGCTTCGCGCCGACGGCCGAGGAGCTATAGATGCACGTTCGCGTCCGTGGGATCTACGCGACCGCGCTCACGGCGGCGTTCGGCGACGCCGGACACGACGTCGTCGATGCGTCCGAGCCGATCCGCGAGCGGTTCGCCGACGACTCGCTGCCCGACGTCGAGGGGCCGGCGCCCGTCAACGTCTCGGTTCGAACGACCACCGACCGGCAGGGCGTCGGCGTGCACGGCGACGGTGAGGCGGTAGCGACCCTGACGGACCGGCTGCGCGCGGTCGGCGTCGACGCGCTCGCCTGGCTCGATCCGGCCCCGCGTGGGGCCGTCTTCGACGGTGAGGTGACGGAGACGCTCGGCGGCGGTGCCGTCGTCCGGTTGGCCGACGATCCGGCCGCCGTCCAGGATCGACTCGCGAGCAGTGACGACGCTTGGGGGGGTGCGGCGTCAACGCTGTCGGGTCTCGCGGTCGCGGGGCGCGGAACGCTCGAGGGATACCTCCCGTATGGCGAAACGGCGGATCGGATCGAGGTCGGCGACGCGCTGCGCGTGCAGGTTCGTGAGCCCGCACCGCCCTGGGCGGACCGGCGACCCGAACTCGGGGTCGATCTCCGAGCTCCCGGGCCGCTCGCCTCGCTCGTTCCCGGTGAGGGAACGCGCGTGGACGCTCGCGATGACGCGGCCGGGCGCGAGCTGGCCGGGATGGCCGACCTCCTCGGACTGGAGCCGCCTGAAGGGTGGGGAATCCGTTGGCATCGCCCGGCGATCGACGCCGGGATGGACGCCCTGGAAACGGGCCTCTCGCGGGCGATCGATCGGCTCGACGCGGTCGCAGCGGTTCGCGAGGCCGACGTCTCCGCCCCGCGCCCGCTCGCGGTCCCGGTCGCCGGCGCCTGGGTTTGGTTCGGCCGTGAGTCTCGGTTCGCCCTCGACGACCGGCGTCGCGAGGTGACGACGACGATGCCCGGCCACCATCGCGTGAAGGCCGGTTCGGCGGGGGCACGCGCCGGCGTCGACTTCGTCGAGGCGTTCTGTTCCCCCGAGACGCTCCACCGCGAGTTTCCGTTCGACGTCGTCACCGAGACGTTCGGCCCGCTCGTCGGCGACTCCGTCCGGATCGCCCACGGCAAACCCGCCGGCCATCTCGTAGTTCTCGGCGACGGCGAGGTGACCGACCGCGATGCCGATGCGGGCCGGATCACGGTCGAGCGTGCGATGACGGCCGGCGGGACCTACGATGCGCTCGACGTTCCCCGCGAGTCGGGCGACGTCGCGACGACGACGTTCACCGAGGGTCGCTGGTGGTACCCGACCACCTATCGCGACGCCGCGGGTGAAGTGAAAGGGACGTACGTCAACGTCTGTACGCCGGTCGAGGTGTTTCCCGAGACCGTCCGCTACGTCGACCTCCACGTCGACGTGATCAAACACGCCGATGGAACCGTCGATCGCGTCGACGACGACGAACTCGACGACGCCGTCGAGGCGGGCACCGTCCCCGAGCCGCTTGCGGAGCGGGCGCGGTCGGTCGCGGCGTCGATCGAGAACGCGCTGTGACCCGAGTGCGGTCCCGTTCGTAACGAGCACCGGGCGCGCCGCTCAAGTGTCTGCGCAGCCAACGAGGAGCGTGAGCGACGCCGACTCCCCGCTGTCGGAGGACCGCCCGACCGTCGACCGCCCGCTGCGTGTCGATGCCCCCTTCGAGCCGGCCGGCGACCAACCCGACGCCATCGAGGCGCTCGTCGAGGGCTATCGGGACGGCGCAACCGAACAGACGCTGCTGGGCGTGACCGGATCGGGCAAGACGAACACGGTCTCGTGGGTCGCCGAGGAGCTGAACCGGCCGACGCTGGTGTTGGCACACAACAAGACGCTCGCGGCACAGCTCTACGAGGAGTTCCGCGAGCTGTTTCCCGACAACGCGGTCGAGTACTTCGTCTCCTACTACAACTACTACCAGCCGGAGGCGTACGTCGAGCAGACGGACACCTACATCGACAAGGAGATGTCGATCAACGAGGAAATCGACCGTCTGCGCCACTCCGCGACGCGGTCGCTTTTGACCAGAGACGACGTCATCGTGGTCGCCTCGGTCTCCGCCATCTACGGCCTCGGCGACCCCGGAAACTACCGCGAGATGGCCCTGGAGCTGTCGGTCGGCGACCGGATCGGCCGCGAGGACCTGCTCGCCGAGCTGGTCGACCGGAACTACGACCGCAACGACGTCGACTTCACGCAGGGCACCTTCCGCGTCCGGGGCGACACGATCGAGGTGTTCCCGATGTACGGCCGGTACGCGCTCCGGATCGAGCTGTGGGGCGAGGAGGTCGATCGGATCCTGAAGGTCGACCCGATGCAAGGGGAGGTCGTCTCCGAGGAGCCCGCGACGCTCGTCCACCCCGCGGAGCACTACTCGATCCCCGAGGAGAAGCTGCAGCAGGCGATCGGGGAGATCGAGACGCTCCGGGACCAACGCGTCCGGCAGTTCGAACGCGAGGGTGACCTCGTCGCCGCCCAGCGCATCGACGAGCGGACGACCTTCGACCTCGAGATGCTGCGGGAGGCCGGCTACTGTTCGGGGATCGAGAACTACTCGGTCCATATGGACGACCGCGAGCGCGGCGATCCGCCCTATACCCTGCTCGATTACTTCCCCGACGACTTCCTGACGGTCATCGACGAGTCCCACCAGACGATCCCGCAGATCAAAGGGCAGTACGAGGGCGACAAGTCCCGGAAGGACTCGCTGGTCGAGAACGGCTTCCGGCTGCCGACCGCCTACGACAACCGGCCGCTCACCTTCGAGGAGTTCGAGGCGAAGACCGACCGAACCCTCTACGTCTCCGCGACGCCCGGCGCCTACGAGCGCGAGCACTCCGCGCAGGTGGTCGAACAGATCGTCCGGCCGACCTACCTCGTCGATCCCGCCGTCGAGATCGCCGACGCGACCGGGCAGGTCGACGACCTGCTCGACCGCATCGACGACCGCATCGAGCGCGGCGAGCGGACCCTCGTGACCACGCTGACGAAACGGATGGCCGAGGACCTCACGGAATACCTCGAGGAGGCCGGCGTCGACGTCGCGTACATGCACGACGAGACCGACACCCTCGAGCGCCACGAGATCATCCGGGACCTCCGGCTCGGGAACATCGACGTTCTGGTCGGCATCAACCTGCTCCGGGAGGGGCTGGACATCCCCGAGGTGAGCCTCGTGGCGATCCTCGACGCCGACCAGGAGGGGTTCCTGCGCTCGACGACGACGCTCGTCCAGACGATGGGACGGGCCGCCCGCAACGTCAACGGCGAGGTCGTCCTCTACGCCGACGAGGTTACCGACTCGATGCAGGCGGCCATCGACGAGACGCGCCGCCGCCGGGAGATCCAACGCGAGTACAACGAGGAATACGGCCACACGCCGACGACGATCGACAAGCCGGTCGGCGAGACCTCCCTCCCCGGCTCGAAGACGGACACGAGCGGCGTCGCCGTCGGCGACGTCGAGACCGAGGACGGGGCCCGCGACCGGATCGAGGCGCTCGAGGAGCGGATGAACGAGGCGGCAAGCAACCTCGAGTTCGAGCTGGCGGCCGACATCCGCGACCGAATCGCCGAGCTGCGGTCGGCCTTCGACCTCGCGGAACGCGAGGAGGGAACCGTTCCGGAGCCGACCGTCGAGGAGTTCTAGGTCGCTTCACCGCGGGGTGGCGACGGCTCGAGTACTTCGAGGTGGCGACGGCTCGAGTTGGTCTCCGAACGAGGGCGTCGAGAGAGCTTCGACTACCGGATCTTTCGCACGTCGGTGATGTCGAAGCCACCCTCGTGGATCTCCGTCTCGAACCGAATGATGTTCTCCTCCTCGAGTCGCGAGAGGACCCCGCGGAACTCCTTGACGACCATCGTCCGGGCGCGTTGGGATCCGCCGGTCTCCCAGGTGAACCGGAAGGTCCCGCTGGCCGCATCCATCAGGATCCCGCGCTCGGTGTCGGTGAGCGTGTCCTCGTTGACCAACAGCAGGATCAGTCCGCCCCAGTGATGTGCCGCCTTCTTGAGCCCCTTCATCACCATCGCGATGTCGTTCCAGCCCATCTCCTCGGAGATGGTGGAGACGAGGTCGGTGACCGAGTCGATCACGACGAGGTTGCCCGTGGCGTGTGCCGAGAGGTACTCCCCGAGTTCGGAGAGGACGTCCCCGTGGCGTTCCCGCTGACCGAGGTCGGTGATCGTCGAGGGATCCCCGTGGTACCAGTCGCGCGGGATCGGACTCAGCTGGAAATACGGCGTCGACAGGTCCGCAAAGTGGATCCCGTCCGTCGCGGCCGCGGCGATCTCGTCGGCCATCGTAAAGCCGAGCTCCCGCTCGATCGCGCCCTCGCCGGAGGTGAACGAGACGTAGTGTACCTCCGGGGGAACCTCCGAGGAGTCCTCCAAATCGCCGTAGTACAGATCGAAGAGGTCCTCGTCGGCCCGCGCGAGCACGTTCATCGCCGCGCTCGTGTACAGGAACTCGCGGGCGCCCGCGCCGGATTCCCCCGACAACAACACGACGCTCCCCGGCGGCGCGCCGCCGCCAAGGATCGAGTCGAGCCGGGCGACCCCGAACGGAACGTTCGACATACCGGATAGGTGCGCGCGGGTGATTTATCGGTTACGCCGCGGTTCGATCCGTGCGCCCTGGTTGCGCCCCGCGACGATCCGGACCGTGCCGTCGACGCCGGCCGCCTCGAGTGCAGCCTCGCCGGCCTCGAGCGCCGCGGCCGCGTGTGTCGCGTCCGTCACACCGTAGACCGCCGGCCCCCACGAGGACTGGCCCGCGCCGTAGATCGCCGGCGCGTCGGACAGCGACGCGACGATTCCCCCGACCGGGGGGCGATAGACCCCGCCCTGCTCGTCGGCGTACCACGCCCCGTTGAGCCGCCCGACGTCGGCGACTGCCTCGCCGAAGGCGTCGGCCCGTCCCTCGACGATCGCCGGCAGCACGCGCCGGGTCACGATCCCCGCGATCCGATCGGCGACGTCGGGGTCCGCGCGCTCGACCGCCGCCCGGATGCTCCGGTCCTCGTCGTCGCCGTTCCGTCCAGGCTCGGCGTCCGGGAGCACCAGGAGGAACCGCCAGTCGTCAGGGATCGGGTGTCTGGCGGCGACCGCCGGCACCGTCCACTCGCCGGTTTCGGGGCGGTGGGTGGTGAACCGTGAGGTCGGGTGGCCGACGTCGAGAACGAACCCGCCGTCCTCGAAGGCCGCGACGCCGACGCCCGACCGCCCGCCACGTCCGAGCCGCGGCGCGTGGTCGCGAACCGCCGGCTCCCCGTCGTACGACCGGGCCACCGCCGCCACGGTCGCCAGCGCGAGCTGTGTCCCGCTGCCGAGCCCGACGTGTCGGGGGATCGTCGTCCGAACGTCGATCGAAACGCCGGGGACGTCGAGCAGGGAACACGCGTCGCTCGCGTACCGCCGGATGTCCGCGAGCGCGTCCGGAGTCGGCGCGTCCGGCGTCGGCGCGTCCGGCGTCGACGCGTCCGCGACACCGTGGGATCGGGGTTCCGCGCCGTGGTCGGCCATCTCGACCGAGACGTCTTCGGCCGGCTCGGCGACGACTTCGACTGCCGGGTCGTCGATCCCCACGCCGAGCGCCCCATAGAGTCGTTCGTGGGCGAGACTCAGGTTTTGAAAGCCGAAATGGAGTCGGGCACCGGCGGCGACGCTGACGCGGGGCATTCGGTCCCGTCTTCGCCTGCCGACGGTATAAGCCCCCGATCCGTGGCGGCGCTTGCCGCCGTCGTCACCGGTGACGGTGACGGTTGATCCCGCCGGATACGGAGCAGCTTCACTCGAAGAGGCCGTCGACGTCCGCCTCGCGCCCCCGTCTCCGATCGACGTGATCGCGGAGGCGCGCGTACGCGACGCGCTGGCGCTCCGTGGGCGTGGTCGTGCTGTGGTCGGTCGGTCGGTCGTCCGTGATGGATCCACTCGACCGAACGGCGGGATCGATCCCGGCGACGTCGACGAGCAGGCTCCGGTACCGCGCGCGACCGGTGTCCCGCTCCTCGCGTGCGTATCGCGTCGCGTCCTCGATGATCGTCGGATCCATCCCGTCGTTCGTCTCCGCGACCGCGATCGCCGTCTGGACCACCGCCGTGAACCGCTCCTCGTCGGCGGCCTCGGCGTCGGTCCCGTCACGCCCGTCGCTCATACACGCAGGTTCGGTCGGCTCCGGGATAAGCCGTGTGCGTGCGGGTGGATGCTGGGTGGGTACTGGATGCGTGCCGGGTGGATGCTGGGTGGGTACTGGATTGTCTCTAATAAAAATCTGACGCTGCAGACAAAAAAAATTAAATAAATCTAGGTGGTCGCCGTAACATTAAA
>NZ_JARANU010000003.1:0-177991 GCF_029889855.1 Halopenitus sp. POP-27
TATCGAAGCCGTACAGGTTGACCCACGAAACACGTCGAAACGTTGCTCGACGTGTGGGTTTACCCACGACGATAACCGTAACGGGGAGTCGTTTGAGTGTCAGCAGTGTGGGTATAAGAACGACGCCGACTACAACGCTTCCAAGAACATCGGTTTGCAGTATCTCCGTCGTCGGCAAAACGCAGGCGATGGAGGCGCACCCGTAGATGTGCGCTTGAATCGCGGGACGTTGAACGTGAGCGGGGAGTACGTACCCCCTGCCTCTACCGAGGCATAGAACGGGAGTCCACGCGAAAGCCTCGGGGCTTGACCCCGAGGCAATTTACGCGTCGGCACGCGTCCCACCGTCGAGGTGACACGTCTCTCGCAGTCGCACGTCCGCCGGCCGTATCGCCGTCGAGGCTACGCGTCGATCCCTGTCCATTTTAACTATGCTCGCCGAGGATCCGCATATGACCGACGTCATCGACGGCGACGCCGTCGCGGCCGACATCCGGACGGAGATCGCCGACTGCGTGGAGACGCTCACGGACGCGGGCGTCGAGCCCGGACTGGCGACCGTCCTGATGAGCGACGATCCCGCGAGCGAAACGTACGTCTCGATGAAACAGCGCGACTGCGAGGAGGTCGGCATCGAGGGCATCCACGTCGAGGTCGATCCCGAGGCACCCGCCGAGGAGCTCTACGCGACGATCGACGAGCTGAACGCGGACGACGCCGTCCACGGGATCCTCGTCCAGCTGCCCGTCCCCGACCACGTCGACGAGCGCGAGGTCCTCCGCCGGATCAGCCCGGCGAAGGACGTCGACGGGTTCCACCCCGAGAACGTCGGCCGGCTCGTCGCCGGCAACGCCCGATTTAAACCGTGTACTCCCCACGGCGTCCTGAAGCTGCTCGAGGCCTACGACGTCGAGACGGAGGGCGCCGATGCCGTGGTCGTCGGCCGGTCCGACATCGTCGGCAAGCCGATGGCCAACCTCCTGATCCAGAAGGCCCCGCAGGGGAATGCCACCGTCACCGTCTGTCACTCCCGGACTGATGACCTGACCTCCCACACTCGGAACGCCGACATCGTGATCGCCGCGGTCGGGATCCCGGAGTTCATCGACGGCTCGATGATTCAGGAGGGCGCCACCGTCATCGACGTCGGCGTCAACCGCGTCGAGGCGGACGACGGCGAGGGAACGACGCTCGTGGGCGACGTCGAGTACGACTCCGCGGCGGACGTCGCCGGCGCGATCACGCCGGTCCCCGGCGGCGTCGGCCCGATGACCCGCGCGATGTTGCTGTACAACACCGTCAAGGCCGCCGGACTGCAGACGGACGTCGACGTCGAGCTACCCTGACTCACGGCTCTCTGACTCACTGCGTCCGTGACCCGATGGCCGATCGACGTCCGATCGGCGTCCGGCCCACTCAGTGTCGGAACACGTAGATCCCGTTCGATCCGTTTCCCAAACAGAACCGTGAGCCGTCGGTTTCCGGGAACGTCGTCGTCGCCCGCTCGGTGAGGAATAGCCGGGTGAACGGCTCGCCGCAGGCCGGACAGGCCACGCCGTCGCGGTTCTCGTAGAGTTCGGTCTCGCCGGCGTTTCGCAGCTGTTTCAGCTGGTGGCGGTGGTCGTGGACGTCGAACTCGAGAGTGGGCATCCTCTCTGGGGTGGTCACCGAGATACCTTAACGGCGCCGGTGGGAACCGGCGTGTCGAAGGCGCCTCACACGACGGGATCCGCGAGCCGACCGCGAGCGCCCTCGAGCGCGTCCGGCTCGCCGGTTCGGAGGTATCGACCGAGGTCGTCGGCTGCCCGAACCAGCGTCTCCGCGGTCTCGGGGTCGACGTCGCCCTGAAGGGACTCGATGCGTTTGCTCCGGTCTCGAAGCGACTCGAGAACGTCGTGTGCCGTCTCGAGGTCGCGATCGGCGTCCTCCTCGCGGCCGTCGTTTCCCCCGTCCGTCCCGTCCGCCGCCAGATCGTCGAGGTAGGTCCGCAGGTCCTCCCGGTAGGCCTCGACGGCCTCGACGGCTGCGAGTCCGCGCGCCGGGTGGAGGTTCGGCGGGACGTCACCGGGTGTTGGTCGGTCGCCCTCGTCCGCGCCGCTCAGCAGACGGAGGAGGTACTCGCGGTCACGGCCGTCCGGATCGGGAAGGCGATCGACCAGGTCGACGGCCTGTAGGAGTTCGTGGGCGAGGAGTACCTCGTCGTCGAGGGCCTGCAGCTCACCACCGTCGATGAACCCACGCTTGCGGACGTACTCGCGGAGGTCGCGCTTGAGGTCGTCGACGCCCTCCGACGGGAGCGCTCCGGTCGCCTCGCCGAATCGGGCGCGGTGGGTCGTCAACTCGAGCGTTGCCGGCGAGTCGGTGTGACGGCGACGCTGGGAGACCCCGACGCTCCGGACGCTCCCGCACTCCGGACACGCGATCTCGCCGGTCTCGTAGTAGGACCACTGCGTCCCGCAGGACACACATTCGCGTTCGCCGCGGACCTTCATCGCTCGGTGGTTGCCGGGCGAGCCCTAAATGGTTGCGCACCCGGCGCTCGGTCCGCTTCCCGCGGACCGGTTCTCACTCGGCGGGCCGGTCCTCGGTGATCCCGCCCTCATCCGAACGTGTCCACGTACTCGGCGGCGTAGCCGAACTCGTGTTCGTAGCCGTACGCCGACAGCAGGACGGGGTAGAAGGACTTCTCCGCGACGATCGACTCGCCGTCGGCGGCCGCGAAGCGTTCGCCTGCCTCGACGCGCTGGAAGTTGTGCGCGAACACCTCGTACTCCTCGGCCGGCGGCTTGGGGATCCGGTCGGCCAATCGGAAGACGTCGACGTCCTTGCGACCGCCGGCGTCGACCACGCTATCGGTTCCGGGTGCGGACAGCGCGCCCGTCGCAGCGAGGAACGCACGGACGAGCCAGTAGGCGTTGTCGGCGGCTTCATCCGAGCCCTGGAGGCCGCATTCGACCTCGATCGTGTGCGGATGTTCGATGAGCCGTCCCTCGGTGAAGGCGTCGGTCTGGACGACGACCTCGACGGGAAGGTGTGGGGCGACGCCGCGGGCGACCTCGTCCATCGTGTTGATCACCGCGAAGGGCTCGGCGTACGACTGCGTCGAGTGGAGCGCGAGGGTCGTACACCCGGTCAGCTCGGAGGTGAGCCGATGGGCGAGCCGCCCCTCGTGGGTCTCGGCGTCGGGGTCGCCCGGAAAGGACCGGTTGAGGTCCGCATCGAGGTAGCGCTCCCCGGCCGCGAGCGCCTCCTCATTGGCGACGATCAGCTTCACCGGCCGTTCGTACTCCTCCTCGTCCGCGAGGAGGCGATCGACCGCGCGGGAGCCACAGGGTTCGTCCCCGTGGATCGCCGCGACAACCGCGATCTCGGGGCGACCGTCTCCGAGTTCGACGACGCGCATACCGGTGCTACCGGCCCGTCGAATAAGTGGGGATCGGTCCGGAGGTCGCTTCGGCTCGGATGCGCGGTCCTTACGGCCCGTTTTCGAGCGTTTCGGCGTATTCGTAGTCCGCCGGATACGCGTCCGGGCACGCGTCGTCGATCGTGATCCGCCAGTCGTCGATCGTCGCCGGATCCTCGATGGCCGCCCGGATCGTGACCCGAACGTCCGCGACGTCGACGCCGTAGAAGTCCTCGGGGACGCCGTGGAGGTACTCGAGCGCGGTCTCAAAGAGCGACCGCATTCCGCGGTCGCTGTCGAAGTCGACGCGTTTGTACGCGCCCGCCGCGACCTGGACCATCCCGTGGAGGTACGCCGACTCGGTCGTCCCGGCGCCGTAGTTGTACCACTCGTCCTCGAAGCAGTCGTGGGACTCGTGGTAGGCGCCCGCGTTGAACAGCCGCACCCCGTGTTCGGTCGCCCGCCGGAGCGTCGCGTGTTCCCAGACGCGGTCCCCGTATCGCCACCCGGTCGGGTTGCCAAGCGGCGGGGCGACGCCCGGGTCCCGGGTGTGCTCGTCCATACCGGAACGGTGGCAGTCGATCGGCGTAAACGCTGCGGGAGGCGGGTGGCGTGAACGGCCAAACCGATCGAAACCGGAGGCTTAAACCCCTACGAGGGCGTCAGACCGAGTTGCGTGCGAGGGTAGCCAAGCCGGGAAACGGCGGCGGACTCAAGATCCGCTCCTGTAGAGGTCCGTGGGTTCAAATCCCTCCCCTCGCATCGCCGGGGTCACACCCCGTGATGCGGAAGACCGCTCTTGGAGCGCTCTTCCCTCGCAAAACTTCATCACCACAGACTCCCGTGAGCCGCCGGCTTCGATCGGGAGCGGGACACACCACCGTTTCGTGTGAAGACGTCCCCGTGACGCCCGTTCGAGCCCGTTGACGGCGGTCACGATCGACCATCACTCACGGGGAACGCGTCCCGCCCGTGGGGCCGATCGATGCGTTAACGGGCGCGCCAGGTCGAGTCCGGGTATGACCGACACCGTCGATCGAGTCACGGTCGCCGAGCGCGCGGCTCGGGCCGGGGCCCGCGTCGCCCACGAGCACTTCCGGACCGGGATCGCCGTCGAGACGAAGGGCGGAACGGCCGACGTCGTCACCGAGGCCGACCGCGCCGCCCAGCGCGAGGTCATCGACGTCGTCCGCGAGACGTTCCCGGAGGACGCGATCGTCGGCGAGGAGGAGGACGAGCTGAAAACGGTCCCCGACGCCGGCGCCGTCTGGATCGTCGACCCGATCGACGGGACGACCAACTACGTCCGCAACGATCCCGTCTGGGGAACCGCCGTCGCGGCGGTCGTGGACGGTGAGCCCGTCGCCGCCGCCGTCGCGATGCCGGCGCTCGAGGACGTCTACGTCGCCGGCGACGCGGGCGCCGTCCGAAACGACGAGCCGATCGTGGTCAGCGACGTGACCGATCCCGAGGCCGCCCTCGCCGCGCCGGCGATGTGGTGGCCGATGGACCGCCGTGAGGAGTACGGCAACGCGTGTGCGGCGCTGCTCGAGCGCTTCTGGGACGTCCGCCGGATCGGCTCCGCCCAGGCGATGCTTGCGGGGATCGCCCACGGCAGCATCGACGGCGCGATCACGAACGTCGTCTCTCACCCTTGGGACTCGGTCGCGGGCGTCCACCTGATCCGACGGGCGGGCGGCACCGTCACCGACCTCGAGGGCGACCGCTGGCGACACGACTCGACCGGACTGGTCGCCTCCAACGGCGACCTTCACGACGAACTGCTCGATGCGGCCGCCGAGATCGCCTGAGTCGGTCGACCGTGGCGATCGCCGCGATCCCGGACGATCGTCTCAGATCCCGAACGTGGCGCGCAGCATATCCCGGGTCCCCGGCCCGAGGCCGACGGCGAGGACGGTGATCAACAGCAGGACCGTGTACCGCGGCGACTCCGTGAACATCTCGTCGTTGAACACCCAGACGACGAACGTCGCGGCCGCGAGTTTCACGATCAGAAACGGCCAGGCGTCGCCGGTCACCGAGAGGACGGACGGGGGCAACAGCCGTGCCGTCCAGTCGACGATCGCCGCGTTGACCACGTGTTTCGGCACGAGGTTCGCGCTGTCGGCGAGAACGGGCATCCAGTCGAGCCCGATCACGTTCGCCACGCCGTCGATCGCGTGGCCCCAGATGACGACGAGTCCGATGTACCCCGTTCCCGCGTTGACCGACGGCTCGTACCGCTCGATCAGCCACCAGGTCACGCCCGCCGACGCCGTGGCGATCGCGAGGATGGCGACGATCACCGCCGCGTTGAACCCGACGAACGTGGTCGTTGCGGCGAGGGACCCGAGGTAGCCGACCGACCCGACCACCGCCACGCTTCCCATCGCGAACAGGGGTCGTGCGTAGTCATCGGTCACCCCGCGGTCCGCGAGGGCGTACGCGAGGACCACGCAGCCGAGCGTGATCGCGAACACGGTCACGTAGATGAACGGGCTGATGAACAGCGCGGTCCAGGGGGCAGGGATCAGGTGCTGGCCGCCCGCGTCGAGTGCGGCCACGCCCGCGTCCTCGATCGTTCGCAGCGCGCCCCCGAGGAGCACGAACGGGAACAGCGCGAAGAAGAACCGCCGCTCCTCGCCGATCCCGAGCCGGCGAAGGAGGAAGAGGACGCCGATCAGCGCGACCAGCAGGATGACGATGTACGAGACCGTCGAGACGGTCGTGTATCCGGGCGAGGCGACCACCGCGTCGGCGGCCGCGGTGGCCTCCGCACACGCGTCCGTGGAGTAGAGATACTCCGTCCCGCCGCCGCGGCGCACCGCACAGGCGGCGCCCTCGCCGTCGGCGACCACCGGCCCCCAGAAGTACCGCCAGAGGAACCCGTCGTAGACGATCCGTGGGAACAGTACCGCGCCGGTGCCGATCCCGACCACGATCGAGACGACGGCCGTGAGCCACGCCGCCTCCGGCGAGACGTCGAGGCGCTCGTCGATCCGGTCACTCATTGGTACAACTGCGAACGACCGACGGGTTGAGCGTTCCGGTCACGACCGGAGTAGTTCGTCCACGACCGGAGTAGTTCGTCCACGACCGGAGTAGTTCGCCACGACCGCGGACGGCTCAGTCACGGACGACCGCGGACGGACCGGTCACAGCTGCGGATCGCCCACGTCCGTCTCTCCGTCCAGGACGAGCAGCGTTCGTGACCGATCCACGTCCTCGATCCCGGCGATCCGGTCGTAGACGAGATCACGAAGCGCCGCGGCGTCCTCGACGACGACCCGAAGCAGGAGGTCCCACTCGCCGGCCGTGAGGTGACGATCCCGGACCGCCTCGATCGGGTCGAGCGCGGCGATGACGTCGTCGACGTTGCGCTGGGTCACCTCGAGGCCGACGAACGCCTCGAGATCGTATCCCAACGCGGGGGCGTTCACGGCGGCGTGATACCCCTCGATCACGCCCGCGTCCTCCATCCGATTCACCCGATCCCGGACGGTGTCGGTGGTCTCGTTCACACGATGTGCGATCTCCGAGAAGGGCGTTCGGGCGTTCTCTCCGAGGACGCGGAGGATCGCCCGATCCGTCCCATCGAGGTCCATACCGTTCCGATGGCGGGAGCGGCCTTTGGCGTTGCGACCGCCTGTATCCGGACCGCCAGCCTACTCGTCCGCGAGCGGGTTTTCGAGGTCGATCTCGCCGGCGTCGAGCTCGGCCTCGACCTCGCGGACGGCCGTCACCATGTTCTCAGTCTTTCCGTAGGCGATCTCCCGGGGCAGAAGCTTGAGCCCGCAGTCGGGCGAGATCGTGAGCTTCTCCGGGGGCACGATCCGCAGGCCCTGTTTGATGTTCCGTTTGATCTCGGCGACCGACTCCACCTCGGCGGTGTGGGCGTCGACGACGCCGAGCGCCAGGTCCGGCTCGAAGTCGGGGTCGGTGAACACCTCGACCTGCTCGTAGTCGCCGTTGCATAGCTCGACGTCGAACTCGTCGATCGGGAACTCGTTGAGCTCGGGGTAGATCCGCGAGTAGTCGCCGTAACAGACGTGCAGGCCGATCCGGACGTCGTCGTCGATCCCGGCCGTGATCCGGTCGAGCGCCTCGTGGACGATGGCGTGGTCCTCGGGAGTCGTCGCCAGCGCCGGCTCGTCGATCTGAATGTACTTCGCGCCGGCCTCGACCAGCGCCTCGACCTCCTCGTTGACGAGGTCCGCCAGGTCGTACACGAGTTCCTCGGTCGTCTCGTAGGCCTCGTTGAACGCCCAGAAGCCGAGCGTGTAGGGGCCGGTGATCGGAACCTTGACCGGCCGTTCGGCGACGTCGCTCGTGAACTCGAACTCGTCGACGAGCCACGGTTCGTCGTACTCGACCGGCTCGACGACGGAGGGCTTGTCGAAGTAGTTGTGTCCCCACACCTTCACCGGGCCGTTGAACTCGTAGCCCGGGATGCGGTGGGCGAAGAACTCAACCATCTCGTTGCGGCGCATCTCGCCGTCGACGACGGTGTCCAGTCCGGCCCGTTCGTGTTCGTGTGTGATGAGCCGACAGGCGTCGTCGTGGGCCTCCGCGAGGTCGTCCGCGTCGAACTTCGAGTCGGGGTCATCGACGAGGTCGTCGGCGCGGTTGAGCCACTTCGGCTTCGGGTAGGAGCCGACGACCGTGGTCAACAGAAAGTGGTCGTTCGGGTGCGATTCCGGGCGGAACTGGTCGCGGTTGGCGTCGGGAACTCGAACCATCAGGACAACACCTCCACGCCCGCGGCGAGGGCGTTCAGCTTGGCTTGATACTTGTTCTCCGGCAGGTAGAACAGCTCGGTGTTCGAGGTGACGTAGGTCGTCTCGAAGCCGCCGACCGGCAGCTGCTCCTCGAACCACTCGACGCGCTCGGCGATCGTTTCGGGCTCCTCGACGAGCGTGTTCTGTCCGTCGACGACGCCGAGCGCCACCGAGTCGGGAGCACCGTACTCCTGGACGTTGTACACCGAATCGTCCCGGTCGCCGGTGACGAGATCGAGCCCGACCGCGTCGATGTCGGCATCGAGCAGGTGGGCGTAGGGTTTCTCCGGGATCGCCCCCCAGTAGGTGTGCACGACGACGTCGGCGTCGGTCGCCGACGCGACGCGATCGATCGCGTCGCTTGCCTGCGCGTCCACGCCGTCCTCGGGGGGTTGCTCCACGAGCGACGGCTCGAGCAGGAACAGCGTCTCGTGGTCCCCGAGCGCCTCGACCTCAGCCGCCAGGAAGGCGGCGATCGACTCGCGGAACGCCTCCGCGTCCGCCCCCGTCTCGTTCGTGGCCAGCTCGGACAGCGAGTACGGACCCGGCAGCACCGCCTGGAGGGCGACGTCATCGTCGGCCGGTAGCTGATCGCGTGCGGCCGCAAGCTCCTCGGCGACGTCGCCGCTTGCGGTCGGCTCCGAGACGACCCGCGGATCGCGGTAGAAGTTGTTGTTGTCGTAGTAGCGGACGATCCCGCCGGTCTCGACGCCGTCGGCGACCGTCAGCGGATGGGCGATCATGTCGTCCCATCGCGCTTGGCCCTCCACGATGCGGTCCAATCCGGCATCGAGTTGGTCATCGATCAGTTCGGATCGGACGTCGGCGTACGTCGAGACGATCTCCGGCCCCTCGTCGCCGCTCAACAGGTCCCCCTTCTGGTGACCCTTCAGATCGGAGAGGGTCTCCTTCGCCCAGTCCGGGAGCGGAAACAGTCCCGGCGTCGTCGCGACTCGTTCAGTCATCAGCGAAGCTAGGATATGCCGTAGTTTAATATTTTCTAATGGAACTTATTCCCAATGGTAATCTCCCCCGGCCCCTGTGCTGCATCCGTCGGCCTTCCACCGCTGCGTCCAGCGGTCTCACTGCCGCGTCAGCCGGAGTATCGAGAGCGTCTCGAAGGGGTACGACTCCTCCCGGACGACCTCGTGGGAAAAGCCGGCCGCCTCGACGCGATCGATGACGGCCTCGTAGCCCGTCAGCGAACTCACGAGCAGCAGGACGCAGCCCCCCGGTGTGAGCACCCGGCCGACGTCGTCGAGGAACGGCTCGATCAGCTCACGGCCGGTTCGCCCGCCCGACAGTGCCGTCTCCATCCAGTCGTCCCACTCGTTGTCGGGGTCGGTCGGCAGGTACGGGGGATTGAACGCGACGGTGTCGAAGACGCCGTCCCGAAAGGGGTCGAGCAGACTCGCCCGGACGACATCGAGTCCGCGTTCACGCGCCTGTCTGCAGGCGTGTGGGTTGACGTCGCTGGCGACCACCTCGACGTCGGCGCCGTCGTCGGCCGTCGCGATCCGCTCTGCGACCCAGCCCGACCCGGTGCCGACCTCCAGTACGCGCCCGGTGGCCTCGGCGATCGCCGCCTCGGCCAGCAGGCCGGAGTCCTCGGCGGGTTGGTACACGGTCGTTTCGGCGCCGCGCCGCTCGGCGAGGTCGGTCACTCGCTGCCTCCCGTTCCCGCGTCGGAACCCGATGCAGCGTTGCCACCCGGTGCTGCCTCACCACTCGATCCGGCGTCGCCACCCGACCCGACCGTCACCGACAGCCCCTCCGACCGCGCGCCGTGGGTCCGCTGCGGGAACGGGATCGTGATCCCCTCCTTGCGGAAGGCGTCGTGGAGCGCCGAGATGACCGCCGTTTGTGTGCGCCACCGCTTGCGCGCGCTGGGCTGGTCGATCCAGAACCGGGCCCCGAGGACGACAGAGGAGTCGCCGAACCGTTTGGCGACCACCTTCGGTCGCGGCGCCGTTCGAACGTCGTCGAGGTCGGCCATCGCCTCCTGTGCCACGTCCGCCGCGTGGTCCGGGTCGTCGTCGTAGTCGATGCCGACCTCGACCTCGATCCGGAGCCGTCCCTTTCGCGATCGATCGATGATCGGGTTGTTCGCGATACGGTCGTTCGGGATCGTGACGTACTCGCCGTCGAACGTCTGGATCCGGGTGTGAAAGACGGTGATCTCGGTGACCGTCCCCTCGTTCTCCTCGAACTCGATCCAGTCGCCGATCTCGAAGGGACGTGAGAACATCAACACGATCCCGGCCAGGACGGATCCGAGCGTCTGACGCGCCGCCATGCCGACGACGATGCCGAGGAAGCCGGCACCGACGAGGAGGTTCCCGAGATTATCGGTGAACAGGCCGATGACGATCAGCCCCGCCAGCGAGTAGACCGCGAGCTGGGTCAGCCGGTAGATGATCTGCTTTTGGTGGGTCGAGACCGTCTTTCCGGTCGAGACGACCTCGCGGATGATCTGTCCGAAGAAGTCGGTCAGCGCGTACGCGCCGCCGAGCACGATGACCGCAAGCACGATGTTCGGAACCTGCTCGGCGAGCTCGAGGCTGCCGTAGGCGGCCACGAGCTGGTCGCCCAGTCCCCAGAGCCCGACGACCGTGAGGACGCCCGCGGCCGTCGACGCGGCGATCACGCTCGAGAGGGTGAGCCGTTTCGTCGTCCCGAGGTCGCCATCCTGTCTGCTTCGATAGCGTCGCACGAGGAACCGAACGACGACCACGACCGCGACGACGCCGGCGCTCGCGACCGCGCGCTCGAGCGGTCCGAGCGCGACCTGCCCGTTCCCGGGCCAGACGGTGTCGCTTGCGAGGATCACCCCATCGCTCGCCGGAAGCGTTCCCGAAAGGACCCCGACGATCGCCTCGAACCCGGTCATCGGACGTGCTCCAGTCGCGACGACGTCGAAAGCCGTGCCCGTTCCGACGGTCGTACCCGTTCCCGCAGTCGTGCCCGCCTCGGGGAACGCGGGTGTCCCGTCGATGCGTCGATCTCTCCCACAGTCACTGTCGGACGTGTTGCGCGCACTGACTCAAGAAGCTTCACACTCGGATCGTCCCGTCCCGTCACTCCCCCGTCGGCTCTCCGTGCTCGAGAGCCACCGCCGCGATCTCGGCGAACGTCGACGGCGCGAGATCGCCGGGACGCTTCCGGAGCAGGTCCTCGTCGACGACGTCGACGACGGCCTCCGGCTCCTCGAGCCCGGAGATGTGGCCCGTGTTCCGGATCGCGTTCCGCACCGTCTTCCGCCGCTGGGTGAACAGCGCCTTGACGAACCGGAGAAAGAACGCTTCGTTCGCGACCTCGTACTCGGGGTCCCGCGGGGTGCACCGGACCACCGCGCTCTCGACGGCCGGCTTCGGCTCGAAAGCCTCCCGCGGGATCCGTTCGACGATCTCGACGTCGGCGTAGTGTTGGGCCGACACCGACAGCCGCCCGTACGCGCTGGTTCCCGGCTCGGCGACCATCCGGTCGGCGAACTCCGCCTGGAACGTGGCAACGAGCGGTCGCTTTTCGGGCAGCAGCCGGAAGGCGATCTCCGAGGACACTCCGTACGGGAGATTCGAGACGGATGCGGTGAACGGCGGCAACTCGACGTCGAGGGCGTCCCCCGTCACCACCGTGAGCCGGCCGGCGTCGACCGCGTCCGCGAACTCCGTCTCCAGAAACGACGCGTACCCCTCGTGGCGCTCGATCACGGTCAGCTGCCCGTCCACGGGCAGCGATCCGAGGAGGCGGTCGGTGAGCGCACCAGCACCACCACCGATCTCGAGCAGGTGGCTTCGGTCGGCGGCTGCCGGCAGGTACGTCGGGATCCGGTCGAGAACGCGGTCGTCGACGAGGAAGTGTTGGTCCTGATCGGGGTCGACCCGAAGGCCGGCCCGTCGGATCAGGCCGTCCGGATCGCGGTCGCCCGGTTCGGGGGCGGTCGGCGAATCGGTCATACCTCCGCTACACGGACCGCCCCGGTAAACGTCCCGTTTCGGTCGGTCCCCCCGCTCGTCGATCACTCCTCGCGGCGATCGACGAACACGCGGTACTTGAGGTCGTCCTCCTTGATCTCCTCGATGATCCGTTCGATCAGGACCTCCTTGGGCCGGTGAAGCCCGGAGATCCGATCGGCGATGTCCGCGAAGCTCTCGAAGGGACCGCGTTTCCGCTCGTCGAGGACGTTGTTGCGCAGCTTCTTGCCGATGCCGGGAAGCAGGTTGAGCCGGTGGAGCCGAAGCGTGATCGGCTCGGCGTCGTTGTAGAAGTCGACGAACCGGCGCTCGTTCGTCTCGACGATCTGTTCGACCGCGTACTCGATCTCGGCAGCCGCGTTGTGGGTCAGGTCGTCGTGCTCGACCTCCCGGTACCGCGAGACGTCCTCCGGCCGCGGATCGAGGGCGATCCGATCGCCCACGGAGCGGTCGGCGTCGTCGGTCAGCGTGAGCTCGAACAGCCGGAAGTCCGCCTCTCCCAGCGCGTACGCGATCGGCGACTTCTGGTACTGGGGGCGGTCGTCGCCCGGGCGCCCCTGTGGCAACACGTCGAGTGCGACCGCGAACTGGCGGTCCTCGTCGGCCGCCGTCGATGCCTCCGCGGTCGAGTCGGCCTCGGATGCGTCGGCGGCATCGGGTGCGTCCGAGCGGTCGGCGGCGTCGCCGGACTCGGTCTCGGTCCCGCCGTCCGGGAGCACGCGCGAACGCTGGGGTTCGTTCATACGCCTCTCTATGGGGAGGTGATACTTAAAAATCGCCCGCCACCACGTGGATCCGAATCCGCCGATCCGGGCCGCAGGGCCGTAGTCCGCTCGCGTCGCCCTCAGGCGTACTTCGCGACGACGTTCAGGATCTCGTCGAGCTGCTCGCCGTCGAGCGAGTACCGTTCGTGAGCGAACACCGAGCGGAGCTCGGTCCGGTCGCCGGGCAACAGGTCGGCGATCTTGATCGCGGCCTGCTCGTCGACGTACTCGAGGGCGGCCAGTTCCTCGACGAGTTCCCGTGATTCCTCGGCCTCGAGGACCGCGAACCGGTTGACGTGTTCGATCGCTCGCGCCAGCTCGTAGCGGAGTTCCCGCTCCTCGTCGTCGGCCCGCTCGGCCTCGATGTCCACCAGGATGTCCTTGGCCTCGGCCGTCGTGATGGTCTCCTCCTCGAGCTTCTCTTTGAAGATGCTCATCTCCGTCCCCTCTAGTTCTGTGCGCGCATATGGGCGGCGGAGACGATGAGCGTCTTCTCCTTGCCGCCGTCGGTGATCTCGACGGTGAACGCCGAGCCCTGCTTGCCCGTGACGGTCCCGGTCTGGCCGTCGAATCGGGGGTGGAACCGGCCATCGCGAACGCTCGGGTCGATCTTGAGGTGGACTTTCTGGCCCTCCTCGTACTCCTGGATCGCCCGCTGCGGCGGGGACGTCCCGCGCTCGCGCGGTTTGTTCGAGAGCTTGTTGCGCGTCGCTTTGTTGGGCCCGTTGGAACTCGGCATAGTCGTGAGCCCGTCTACCGTCGGCGCGGTTATAAATGGTGCGTTACGAGACGCGCTCGTGATCGGCTCACAGCCGCGGTCGCTCCCGTGGATGGATGGTCGATCGCCCGCTCACGCCGACAGCCACGGCAGGGAGAGCTCCGCCCGGTGGTCATCGAGGACGTCGAACCGGGCGTCGCGCCGCAGTTCGAGCCAGTGTAACAGTCGGGCGGCCCACGCGAGCTTGTGCGCCTTCATCGGGCTCACGCTCGGGTCCGCGAAGTCCCAGCCGACGAAGACCAGCTCCGCGGCGCCGGCGTGGTCCGCGAGGAACGCCGCCCGATCGCCGTCGGTGAATCCACCGTGGTTGACGACCGGTCCGCGCGGCGCGGCCTGTGTGGTTACCAGGACGTGCTCGGCCGTGAACCGGGGGAGCCACGTCCGGACGGCCGGCACGTTGTCCCCGTGTGCGTGTGCCGCAACCGGCGTCCCGGACGCCGTAAGCCGGCGTGCAGTCTCGGGATTCTTGTCGAGATCGGTGACCATCACGTCGACCGTGATCCCCGCGTCGGCGAGGACGTCGACCGCCGTGGACGCCGCGACGACGGCGTCGGCGGTGGCCGCCCGCTCCAGATCGGCATCGTCGGTCAGCGACGGTCCCGCCCCGGCGATCGCCACGGTGGCGTCGGCCAGCACGTCGAGCTGGTCGGGCGGAAACGGGGGTGCGAGTTCCGCAGCCACGTCACGCGCTCGCTCGTCGGCCGCGCGGTCGAACCCGAAATCCGACAGGATCGCCTCGTAGGCCGGTTCCCACGTCTCGAAGTTCATCCGGCCCTCCCGTCGCGTCGCCGAGCGTGGTTCTGTCGCCGAGCGTGGTTCTGTCGCCGATCTCGGTCGGCCATCCTCCAGGAGCCGGTCGACCGATCGGTACCGGTCGACCGATCGGTGCCGGCCGATCGACGATCCGGGTCCGCGATCGGCGGCGTCGCCGCTCGGCGTCGGTGAAGGTGTGGGCCGAAGTGGCACGAACTGCCCCTACCCGCGTGCCCCTTCGGCGTCCGGTCGACCCGTTTTCCATCCGATGGCATACACTTTCTCTTACTTCGACCGTTCGGTCGCTCCGTCCTCTACGACTTCATCGAACGCCGCTTCAAGGGCGGCGTCGGCGCCCCTGACGCGCTCGTGCACCCGGGCGATCGCGGCCGGCGTTCCGACCAGGAGTCCGCGCGTCGGTTCCCGTCCGGATCCGTCGGTGGCCGTCGCCTTCGTCTCCGCCTCCGTTTCGGCGTTCGCGGAGCCGGCCGGAGCGAACGCCGCGGTCGTTCCCTCGGTCGCCGCCCGGAGCGTCCGGATCCGGTCGCCGTCGAGCCCGGACAGCTCGAGGGCTCGAACGACGCTTTCGTCGGCGATCGCCGCGGCCGCCTCCAGCCGATCGAGGTGCCGTGTCGCCTCACCAGGCGTGGTCACGTCGAGCTCCTCGACTCCGATTCCCTCGGCCGTACGACTGTACCGATCTCGGGCGAACTCGGCGCCGATGAGCGCGGCGTCGCGGGTTTCGGCCACGTCGTGGGTCCGGATCACGTGGGCGCCCCGCTCGACCGCCATCGATGTCGCCGCAAGCGACACCGGCAGCGCCGCCTCGGTGTCGCGCCCGGCGACCTCCCGGAGGAAGTTCTTCCGGTTGATCGAGACGAGCATCGGCCGCCCGTAGCCCCGGAACTCCCGGAGCCGCCGGAACGTCTCACGGTCATCGGCGAGTGTCTTTTCCTCGGTCCAGCCGCCGAAAGCGGGATCGATGATCGTCTTCTCGGTGAACCCGTTCCGCGACAGCGCCTCGTAGATCCCGTCGACGTCCGGGATCGCGCCAGGACGCTCGAGGTCCGGCGGCGAGGCCATCTTCACGACGGCGGCGTCGTGGGACGCACAGACAGCCGGCATCTCGGGATCGGCGAACCCACAGATGTCGTTGACCATGTCGAATCCGCCGCGGAGCGCCGCGTCGGCGACCTCGTGGTACCGCGTCTCGATCGACCAGACCGCGTCGCCGGTGGTCGACGCCATCGCGTCAAGCGCCGTGTCGAGACGGTCGAGCTCCTCGTCGGCGGTGAGGACGTCGAACCGCTTGTTCGCCGATTCGAGCCCGACGTCGACGATGTCCGCTCCCTCGTCGATCAGCTCCGAGTCGACGTAGTCGGCCGCGTCACCCGGGTCGTCGAACACGCTCGGGTCGTAGGGCGACTCCGCCGAGACGTTGAGCACGCCCATGATCCGCGGCGGCCGCCCGTCGCCGATCTCGAGTCCTGCCGCGTCCACAGTTCGCATATCGATCGACACGGTCGCGATCACCATAGGCGGTCCGGAACCGGTCCAGGTGACGACTCGGATCGTGTGGCAGCGGGTCCACGGCCCACCCTGGGAAGAACGCGCTTATACTCCCGCGCCGCCGACGAATGGATATGGGCAAGGTGAGCGTCGGGCTCCGCGGATGGCGCTTCGAGGAGTCCGAGATCTTCGACGACGACGGCGAGTTCAGGCCCCTCGACGAGATCCCCGAGGAGTCGAGTGAACGACTGGTCCGCCTGATGAAACTCGTCGAGGAGCCGTGTGACGCCTGCTACCTCGAGTACGGCGAGGAGGAGCTGTACCGCGCCAATCAGGCGACGATCGTCTACGGCGAACCGATGGGGGAGCTCCTGCTGTGTGACGACCACGAAGCGGACTTTCTCTACTGGTTCCGTGAGGACGGCGGCAGCGAACACAAAGGCGAGGAGACGTTCGCCGACCGATTCCACGAGTGGTACGCGGCCGACAACCGCGCACCGGAGGGATACGGCGGGCTCGAACACGTCGATTCCGATCCGGAGGCGCTTCCCGATCCCCCGGGCCAACAGGAGGTCCAAGAGCGGGTCGAGGCCGGCTTCGAGGGCCGCCGGATCGACATCCGGTCGTACGCGCCGGACGACTCCGACGCGCCGGACGACTCCGACGGGACGGACGACGACACCGCAGAGGACCGTCTCTCGCCGGATGATCTCGACGACGCCGCCGTCGACCTCTCGACCGAGTATCCGAGTGGGGATCGATGACCGACGACGATCCCACTGTCGATCCCGCTTCCGGCTCTGACCACGGCTCCGATCCAGATGTCGACTCCGACACGGACCCCGACACCGACCTCGAACCGGACACCCGGTCGGGTCCCCGATCGACAAAGCCCGTCGTGGTCGTCGTCGAGCCGGAGACGCCGGGAAACATCGGGACGATCGCTCGGGCGATGAAGAACTTCGGACTCACGGATCTCAAGCTCGTCGACCCGCCCGAGCTCGAGCCCGACGGCGAGGCCTACGGCTTCGCCGGGCACGCCCGGGAGGACGTCCTCCCGAATGCCGAGACGGTCACCTTCGAGGAGGTCGTCGAGACCTACCACACCGTCGGCTGCACGGCGATCACCGGCGAGGACGCTCGCCGCCACGTCCGGTTCCCCTACTCGACGCCAGTCGAACTGCGGGAGTCGTTGCGCACCGTCGAGACGCGGACCGCGCTCGTGTTCGGTCGCGAGGGAACCGGGCTCGACAACGACGAGCTCCGGCGGCTCGACGAGGTGTGTTCGATCCCGGCCGACGGGGACTACCCGGTCCTCAACCTCGGCCAGGCCGCGACCGTTCTGCTGTACGAGCTCCGTGAGCTGACCGTCGACGAGTACCAACTCCCCGACGTCGAACTCGAGCGCGCCACGGAAGCCGACGTCGAGCGGCTGCACGACTACTTCGAGCGATTCCTCGAGCACGCTGACCACCGCGAGTACCGTCGCGACAGGTGCGAGACGCTGTTTCGTCGTCTCCTCGGTCGCGCCCATCCGACCGACCGGGAGGTTCACACGCTGCTCGGCGTCTTCCGGAAGGCGACCGACAAGCTGGAGTTCGCCGACGACCTCGCCGAGACCTACGGCGAATCGCTGTACGACGAGGACGCCCCGCGTCGGTGATCCACGCGGGCTGAGAGTCGCGGCGCCGAGAGGATGATCGCCGCCGCCACGAACGCGAGGCAGGCGCCCACGATCGGCGGGACGGCGCCCGCCAGCGAGAGGATCCACAGCGGCCCGGCGACCGCGGCCGCGGCCAGCCCGACCGGCGCCCACACCGGGGGCTCCGACCCGTCACAGAGACGCCACCCAGCCGCGCCGCCGAGCGCGGTCCCGACGGCCGCGCTCGCGTCGACGACGCTTCCGGGGTCGCCGGCCCGGATCGCGACCGCGACCCCGAGGAGGGCGGCGACGGCTGCGGCGATGAACGGTCGCGTCGGGTCGAGCGTCCGTCGGCCGCTCGCCGATCCATAAAGGACCGCCGTGAGCCAACCGGCAACTGCAGCGCTCCGATTCGCTCCGTCGTTCCGCCCGCGCGCGAGCACGACTCCCCCGACGAGGAGTCCCGTTCCGAGGGCCGCGCCGGCGACGATGTCGACCACGTAGTGTACCTCGATCACGACGCGTGAGATCGCCACCGCCGCCGCCACGATCGCTCCCGCCGCGATCCGGCGACGGGCGGTCCCGAGCCGGTCCAGCGCGACGGCGAGCCCGAGATACGTCGCCGCGCCGCCGGTCGCGTGGCCGCTCGGGAACCCGAACCCATCGTCGGCGGTCGTCTCCGCGAACCACGGTTCGAAAAGCGTCGGCAGCCAGTCGGGCGCGACGGCCGGGGTCGCGGCGGCCGGCGGTCGCGGGAGCCCGAAGCCGACCTTCAACAGCGTGAGCACGGCGAGCGTGCCGGTGACGATCGCGATCACCGTCGCGGCCGTCCGCCGTGGTTCGGTCGCGACTCGTTCGGGGAGGACCCAGTAGGCGGCAAGCAGGAGGACGAAGACGAATGCGGTGTCGCCGAGCGTGGTCACGGCGGCGCCAGCCACGACCACGGCGTCGGGCAGCGCCTCGACGATCGTGGACTCGCCGATCCCGCGACCCATCGCGGTCATCAGTCGTCGCCGCGGTTCCGGACGTACTCGACCGCCTTCCCCGGTGCCTCGAGCGCGTTGAGCCCGACCCCGACGAGGACGAACAGGGTGTACAGCCCGAGCGTCGAGAGGCCGAGGATCAGCATCGCGGCGATCGCGTAGCCGCCATCGAGGTATCGGAAGGCACCCAGCGTCAGGACGGTGCCGTACAGCAACACGAGGTACGGTCCCCACCCTCGTGCGTGTCCGCGACGCATCCGCTTGCGAACGTACGTCTTCAGTTCGGTTTCGAGCCGGGGCCTGTCAACGGTGCGTCGTTCGACGTCGTCCTCGAACTCGTCGAGGTCGGCTCGAAGCCGACGAACCTCGGCCTCGAGTTCGGCGACGTCGGGTGCCCCCCGGGGGGTCTCGTCGTCGCTCGTGGCGCGCGCCTCGGTGTCCTCGCGGTCGCCCATATCGGTCGGTCGACCGGGGTCCCCTTGGAGTTGCCGGTCCTCGATCACCGTCACGTCCGCGATCACCGCGTTCACCACCGCGCCGGTGATAACCACGATCGCGGCGAGATAGAGCCACGTCACGAGCAGGAGGATGCCACCGAGAACGCCGTACACCTGGTACTGACCGGCGTTCGCGGCATACACCTGAAACCCCGCCTGCAGGACCGTCCAGCCCACCGCGGCGAGGGCGGTTCCGGGGATCGCCTCCCGGACCGAAACCGGGCGGTTCGGGAGCACGTAGTACATCGGGAAGAAGACCACCACGAGCACCAGGGGCAACACGAGCAAGCCGGCAATCCCGATCCCGGGAACGTCCGCGATCGCGGGGAGGAGTTCGCTGCCCGCGATCAGCGTTCCGAGGACGACCATCGACACGATCCCCGTTCCGATCCCGACGGCGACGACCGCGGCGTCCGAGATCTCGCCGACCAACGTCGAGGGCTCCGACACACCGTAGGCGGTCTGAAACGCGGTGTCGAGCCCACGGAACACCTTCAGCGTCGACCATCCCAACACGACCGCGCCGAGGAAGGTCGCTCCCGTTCGCCCCTCCGCGGACGCGATCGCACTCGCGACGGCCTCCTGGCCGGCCGGCGTGAGAAACGACCGGCTTTCGGTCACGACGATCGACGCGACCGCGTCCCCGAGGACTGCGCTCGCGACCGCGATCAACAAGAGCAGGGCGGGAACGAGCGAGATGAACGCGTAGTACGCGACGCTGGCCGCCAGAAACGTGACGTCGCGGTCACGAACGGCGGCGACGATCCGCCGTGCGGTCTCGATATGTGGTGACACCGTGGCGTACACGCAGACGGATTCGGCGGTGGCTTACAAAAACCAGTGGGTCCGAACGCTCACTCCTCGAGAACCGCCGCACGGATCTCCGGGATCGTCGCCGGCGTCTTGAACGCCGTGCCGTGGTAGTGGGCCCGTGTCGCCTCGTGGCCGGCCGTCCGAAGGTGGTCGATGAACTCGTCCATCCCGATCGCGGGCTCGCCCCACTGCTTGTAGAGCCGGTGTTGGTCGTAGTGGGTCGGCGTGTCGAGTTCCGTCGCGACGCGGTCGAGGAGCCGCCGTGCCCGCGCTGCTTCGCCCATCCCGTCGTCGATCGCCTCCCTGACCGATCGGACGAAGTCGGGTTCGGCGACTGCCCCGAGCCAGATCGGCCCGGCGACGAGCAGCCGGTTCGAGTCACACCGTGGACATCGATCCGGGCGATCGGCCGACGGGATCAGCCCGTATTCGTGATCCCTGAAGAGACAGTCCTCGCAGTGATGGACGAACCCGAGCTCATCGATCAGCTCGTCGGCCGCCTGCGCGCCGCCGTCGAGTTCGAGATAGGTCCGCACGTAGTGCCGGGAGACGTGCGAGCAGATCGGGGTCGCCGCGACGTCGTACCGCGCCGCCGTCCGGACGAGCGCGGACAGCAGCGTCCGGAGCCCCATCTCCGGATGGTACTCGGTGTTCTGCGGGACCGCCCCGTACTTGCGGATCCCCGACCGCTGGTGGGCGCCACACAGCGGCGCCGTATCGGTCGCGGTGACGCACACCAGGTTGCGGGCGTTGGCGAACGCGGCGTCCGCGAAGGGGATCGGCGTCCCGTACGGGTCCAGGTCGACCACGTCGAAGAGCCCCTCGTGCATCGCGGCGTTACACCCCTGCTGGTGAACCACCCCGTCGAGGTCGTTGCGCTCGAGGTTCTCCCGGGCCAGCGCGACGGCGTCGGCGTCGGTATCGGTGCAAGTGACGTCGTATCCCTCAGCGGCGGCACGGACGCCGCGGATCCCCGAGGCCGCCATCGCGTCCAGGTACGACGCCGCCCGGGGCTCCCGGTCGCGATAGGCGCGCAGGACTGCGACGGTCACGTCCCGGTTCAGCTCCTGGGTCGGGTTGAAGAAGACGTCGTCGCCGGTGCCCTCGCTCGCGCCGTCGCGTGACTCCGGGACCTCGATCACGATCCCGCCCTCCTCGCGTTCCATACCGCCCGTTCGGCGACGGCCGGTAAAAACCGGGCGTTCCGGGCGTGATCGCTTCGTCGCCGCCGCGAGTTCCCCCGGACACCGACGCCGTTTTGCCGGTGCCTCCTGAACGCGGGGGTATGGACTCGGCCGACGATTGGCACGCGGCGCTCGCGGCGGCCGGCGAGCTCACCGGTCCCGTGACCGCCGCGATCGTCGACGCCCACGGCGATCGCGGTACGCGTGCGATCGAGGCCGTCGCCGAGGGACGAGTCAAACGCTACCGGGATTTCACCGTCGTCGTCGGCCACGAGGACGAGTACGTGATCGAGGACGGCGGCTGCACCTGTGCGGACGCGACGTACAACCTCGACGAGGACGACCCCGCCCAGCGCTGTTGGCACGCCCTCGCCGTCGAGATCGCCGACCGGATCGACGCGGTCGAGCACCACGATATGTGGTACTCGGAGGTTCGGGAGTTCCTGTAGGCGCCATCGATGGATGCCCCCATCGTTCCGGTCTCGGTCGTCAGGCACCGCGGGTGACTGACCACCGACCGGTCAGAGATCCACTCCGCCCGTAGTGACGACGTGGAAGAGTACTACTAAGAAGGGTGACGGACGTACAACTCGTAGACGTGTCCAGTCTGTTGCCAGTCATCGCGGTGATTCTCGTGTCGGGGCTCGTCGTTCAGCTGGTCGCTCATCACCTGCAGGTGCCGAGCGTCATCTTCTACCTGCTCATCGGCGTCGTGCTTGGACCCGAGGTGTTGGGACTCGTGACTCTCGAGACGTTCGGGGACGGGCTCGAGATCATCGTGGGACTCAGCGTTGCGATCATCGTCTTCGAGGGCGCGTTCGCCCTGCAGATCGAGCGGATCCGGGGCGCATCCACGGTGTCGCTCCGGCTGGTGACGGTCAGCGCCCTCGTTATGTTCCTCGGGACGGCGGCCGCGGTCCGGTTCCTCGAGGGGACAAACTGGGAGATCGCACTGCTCATCGGGGCACTGCTCGTGGCGACGGGGCCGACCGTGATCACGCCGATCCTCAACGTCGTCCGCGTCAGGGACCACGTGGCGACCGCACTGGAGACCGAGGGGATCGTGAACGACGTGACGGCCGCGATCGTCGCCGTGGTGGTCTTCGAAACGCTGCTGCTCGACGACCTCGGCGTTCCGGCGACCGTCGTCTCGTTCGTCGAGCGACTCGGCGTCGGCGTGCTCGCGGGGATGCTCGCGGCGATGGTGATATACTTCCTGCTGAACAGCGATCTGGTCCCCAAACGTGACGTGCAGGCGTCGCAGTTCCTCGTGTTGGCGGCGGCAGTTGGTGCGTTCGCGGCCGCCGAGGCCGTCGCCGCCGAAGCGGGCATCGCGGCGGCCGCAACGAGCGGGATCCTGCTTGGAAACCTCGACATCAACAACAGGGCGGAGATCGAGCGGTTCACGGAGAACACGACGCTCGTCGTTCTCTCGTTCGTGTTCATCTCGCTGGCCGCGCTGATCGACGTCGAGGCGATACTGCAGCTCGGCCTCGGTGCGGTCGGACTCGTCCTCGTGATCATGCTCGTGCTCCGACCGCTCGGGGCGCTGATCGCCACGGTCGGCGTCGAGCGGTTCACGTGGCCCGAGCGGCTGTTCATCGCCGGCGTGGGACCGCGCGGGATCATCCCGGCGAGCGTGGCCACGCTGTTCGCGATCGAACTGGAGCTCGCGGGAAACGTGGCGGCGGGCGATCTCCTGGTCGGGACGGTGTTCGCCGTCATCTTTACCACGGTCGCGATCGAGGCCGGGCTGGCGCGACAGATCGGCGACGTCCTCGGAGTGTCACCAATGCGCACGATAATCATCGGCGGCGGTCGGGTCGGCCGGGCGCTTGCCACACGACTGGAGCAGCGGGGCGAGTACGTCATCATCATCGAGACCGACGATGACGAGATCGAGCAGGCCCGATCGGAGGGGTTCACCGTCTACGAGGGCGACGGCAGCGACACGGAGACGCTGCGGGGCGCGGGAATCGAGGGCGCCAAGCGCGTGATCACGGTGACTCGCGACGACGACGTCAACCTGCTCGCGTGCCAGCTCGCGATCACGAAGTTCGGCGTGGAATCGGTGTACTCGCAAGTGAATGAGCCGGACAACGTCGACGCCTTCGAGAGCATCGGTGTGACGGGGATCGACTCGCCGACGGCGACGGCGGTGGCCATCGACGACGAGATCGAACGGCCGGCGATCACCCACTGGATGAACGAGCTGGGCGATAGCCACGACGTCCAGGAGGTGGAGGTGACCGCGGAAAACCTCGCCGGAAAGACGATCCGCGACCTCAACGCGCAGATCCCCGACGGCACCTTCGTCGCGGTCGTCAGCCGTGACGGCGAGAATCACGTCCCGTCGGCGGACACCGTTCTGGAGTACGGTGACCACGTCACCTTCATCGGCGACACCGACGCGGTCAGACGCGCGATGGAGCGGTTCCACCCGCACGATTGATGGTTCGATCGCTGACGACCGATTCCAGCAGTCGCCACCGTTCGGGATGCCTCCCGAGCGAGAGAGACGACTCTTGAGCAGCGTATCATCATCTTTCACTTTCCGGTGGGTACTATCGAGTATACCTCGATGAGCCACCGCTACTCGGAACGGCTTCGCGGACCCGGTTTGCTGTTCTGCCGCTCGTTCTTGCTACTATCGCGGGAGATACGAGGTAAGAAGTGTATTCAAGGCTCGAGCTGTCGGGGTCCATCAACCTATATCAATACAAACCCAATTTCATAATAAAGTTGAAGTGGTAACACAAAGGATAACTTTACGATGAAAACAGATCCGAACGGTGTTTTATCTGGTAGGATTCGGATATCGATCGATTTACCCCTCCAAGACGACCGTTTACTCAGTGGCGATGCGACGAGCGACGTTCTTCTTTTTTTAACGCGGAATCACGATGGGCTGTTCTCGATAACGGACATCGCTGACGCAACCGGATACACGCGGCCGACGATCACCAAGACGGTCGACGTGCTCTCGGCCAACGATCTCGTCGTCGAAGAACGCGATGGATCACGTCGGCTCGTCCAGATCGATCGTGATCGGCTCACCGTCCCGGATGACCCGTATCTCGGGATCCCCCAGTCAGAGTTCCATACGCCGGTGCAGAAGGCGACGGAACTGTTACTCGACGAACTTACCGATGTCCTCGCTATCGTTCTCTACGGAAGCGTCGCTCGCGGGGAGGCAGACCGCCGTAGCGACGTCGATCTCTGGGTGTTGGTACGTGACGACCGAATGAGCAATCAGCGACAGGCAAACCACGTCCGACAATCCCTCGAGGAGGAGACGTTCGATGGGAATCGCTACGCCTTCGAGATCGATGTCGAAGGCCTGCAAGCGATTCCGAACTACGCGGACGACCTCCGAGAGATTCTCAGCGATGGCATCGCTGTCTACCGAACGGACGAGTTCGATACCGTCCGCAGTATGATCCTCCACGGTGGTTCGGATGAGTGACCCGAACGCGGTCAGCGAGGCAGTTGATGCGGCCGTCGACGCGTTCAACGAGGCAGGCCACGGGATCCCCGCTCGGGAACCGGCGATCGACACGGACGCCGACTGGAAGACCCAACTCACCAAGGGATGTCGTCTCCTTGCCGTTGTTGAGGAAATTTCGGATGGTGGGTACCATACCGCAGTTATCGAGCTCTGTTTCGGAATCATCGAGCGGTCGTTGGAGGCGTTCGCCATCGTAGAGGGGGGCGACCAATTGTATGATTTCCAGACCGATTCACACGACCGCTGTTACGATCGGGCGGCACGGTTCGGCCTCTTCACGAGGGATCTGACGCGGGAACTCAAAGATATGTACGGTGAGAACCGGACGGATAGCTACTATGGCGGCCGTCATCCAACGGAGCGACAAGCCGAGACGATGCACCGGTTGGCCGATGAAATTCACCGCCACGTCACCAATCAGATTCGCGAAGGCGGCGTCTGTACCTGCGATCGGTAACTGGCTTCTCGACTGTTTCCTCACCGCAGACCGTACTTAGATGGTCGAGACTAGAGTATTCAGGTAGCCTTCCCCATTAACGAGGGAAGTTGCAGGAATCGTATCAAGCCTAGGCCGGGATTTGAACCCGGGGTCTCGTCCTTACCAAGGACTTTTTCGAGATCGGCTATTTTCGGCCGATTCACGGCCACTATTGCCTATTCTCGACTGAGATCGAACCTTCTCATCCCGAAATAACTACACGATCCTATAAATAAACGATGGTACACTCTCGGGAGTCACAGGAGTACGCTCCAGATAACACCCCACCGAACCACTACAGGCCCACAATCGATTCGCTATCCGGCATCGGATTCAGCGAGGAAACGGACACCAGATAATTATAGTGACCAAACTGCGACTGCTCTCGCTCTCCATCGAGGACCATCTCTTTCGTAGCCGTTCCCAAGAACGTGACCGTCCTACCCTCCAGATTCCCAAGAACATAGTAATCCGCATTAACCCGATACTCTTTCACCGGTAACGCGTACGGCTCTTTCTGGCTGGTCTTCACGTCAATCGTCCGCTCAACCCCTTCGATAGACGCCTCAAAATCAACGCCTCCGTCTGACCACGCTACGACTTCAGTGTCGATCTGTAGATCCGCATAGATAGCGAACGCAATCTCACCCATCGCCCCAACTGTATGTCGGTCATTTGGATCAACTCCCCAGGTATCCGATTTATTATCCCAGCCGTTGTTTTCCTCGAACGACTGATTCCGTTCCTTCGCTATCTTATCTGCAAGCCGAGCGTATCGGGGCGGTACTTCCACAGAGACAGTCATTCGTGTATCTCACCCTCCGTTAGACAACAGATGAGTTCTCTGGAGAACGTGTGCCAAGATACACTAAACGACATATCTCGACTGTCAAGAGGCGACAACAAAATCGTGAGGGTCAGCCGAATCGGCGCATGCTGTCGGAACGAGTGCTGATCATCGTAGCTCGAAATCACCAACCGAGCCGTAACAAGATCTACTAATGCGTGAGTTGGCGATCTCCTGTCATCCTCGTTTACGACTGCCGGTTAGCTGTGCTCAGGGTGAGATGTAAGCCGCGACCGGGCCGACGTTCCGACAGCAGGTTCGCCGCTGATCTTGGTTTTACTCTGCTCAGAAGCCTCAGAGCAAGAACCCTTGGCTAATTCGGCACGAATCAACGTTTTAACGACAAAGCTGATTTGTAGGGCTTGTATATCGTCTAGTGTGACAGACAGTCTCGCGGATCAATTAGCCGGACTCAAAAGCGATCTTGATCGGCTTCCGGAGGCTACGGAACCGCCGTCAACGATACTCCAAATCATTCGGAACAACCAGCAGGAAGAAGAGTGGCAACAGCTTCTCTTTCACTACCTGTCTCAGGACGAACCACACGGGCTGGATCACGCGTTCTTGGAGCACACCCTGTCGGCACTCTCGGATCGAGACGACTTGGATTTCACCTTCTCCGGGCTGGATCTCGCTGATGTTCAGGTCAAGCAAGAGGTTACGATTCCGAACGGCCGACGGCCAGACGCTGTCGTGTGGGCTTCTGAAGAATGGTTCATTTGCTGGGAGCTGAAAATTAATGCCCCTGAGGATGTAGATCAGACGCGAGATTACGCAGATGCTGAGTCCTTCGAGAGCATCAATCTGGCAAAAAAAGACGTACCCGACAGCGGTCATTACTATGTGTACCTTGCGCCGAAGGACGCTTCACCTCCGGAAGCCGAGGAGTTTGTCCATGTCTCGTGGGGATGGATAGCCGAGCAGATTCAAACGTTTCTGAATGAGGGTCACGGCGGATACCCCTCTCGAACGACGGCACAACTTGAGCAGTTCATCGGAACAATCCAAAATGAAGTAACAATGACTGACTATCAGGAAAATCAGCAAGAGAAAGCAGAACTGTACTTCGAGTACTACGATGCAATAACTGAAGCACAGGAAGCATATGAAGACCGGTGGGATTGGTTCGCCAACAACTGGGGAAGTCAACTGGCTAAGACTATGGATAGTGCTGAGCTAATCGAGATCCCCTCTCTACGAGATACCGATATAGCGGTTGAACTCACTCAGCCAGCTACTGCGGACGAGACATGGATCTTTACACATAGTGATTCAGACTGGGCGTCCTTCTACAAAGAAGGGTGGTTCCGCCACAAGGATGACCTATCAAATATCTATACCCCAGATCAAAATAGGGATGATATTTGGATATTGTTCTGTCATCGCTTGAAAAAGAACAGAGAAAAGGCCATCAAAGACAATTTGCTACAGATTAGACTAATCAATGGCATAGGAAATAGTGACGAGTTTAATGACAGGTTCAGACAAAAGTTCATCACCAAAGTCGAAAATAGCAACGACGAGATGCCATCATCAGTGACTGTTCCTGGTACTCGTAGCAGTCCACTTACAGCGACATACAACATCCCGGTACGAGAGTATGATGATTTCTTCGAAGCATATGTCGCGGCGTTAGACGATGGATTTCACGATCTGGTCATCGAGAACCGTCAGATAATCACTCTCATCGATGAAGCGTACGAAGAGTCTCTTGAGGTGTTTGACTGACCCCGACAGTAGGGTTGCGTTCGTCATAATCTTGTCCCGCCCAGAAGCCTTCGCGCACGGCCAGAGATACGTTCAACAATCTGGCCTCGGTAGACGCTCATAATGGATGTCAGCACACTGGAGACGCTGAAAGATGAGTACCCTACATCGAGTTGGGCACTCTGGAGTTCGGACTTCCCGGCCGATGGCTGTATCGAAGAGAATCCAGCCCAGCTCTACGAGTTCATCAAGCGCAACCAGAACCAATTGCGACCGTCGGTTGTGTTGCTCTCGTTGAACCCCTCAACGCAGTTACCGTCCGACTATCAGAACTTCCACTCGACAGAACCGAAACATCGTAACGACCAATTCCGCGATCTCGTCGAGGACGCTGATCTCGAAGGAGCCTACATGACGGATCTGGTTGAGCGTGTCGTGGATGCGGATTCAGGTAACGTTGACCCGACTCCGGACGATGTCGAGAACCTCCTCCGACAACTGGACCTCCTCGACCAAGAGACGTATCAAGTCCTGTGTTTCCACGAGAAGGTGTTTCAGACGCTAAGGGAGCACTGTGGCTCGAGATCACGGGAACTCGACCACGACATCCGAGCGTTTCGTGGCATCCAAGACGGCGTCCAGCTGGAGTGCTATCGCGTCTGGTTCCATGCCAACTGGGGCGTGAACCGGGACAAGATCCCCGCCTTACGAGAGCAACTGAGGTTCTTGAGTTCGGAAGTCATCGGCAGAGAACTCGCCGATCTCTCTCGATGGCTTGACTGATCGTCAGAAGACAACAGGGAGTGACCACGAGCACCTGACGCTACGGTCGCGTCCACTCCGGAAGTTCACTAATCGGGACCCATTCCCCATCCTCGTTCTGGTACTCCCACCAGTCCCAGCCGCTGTACCCATAGGGATCATCACGCGCGTCCGTACCTCTGTGTAACCGGTCAGCCTCCCGGGCGGCACCGGAGGGCGTTCGCGTCGAGTCCTCAAAATCCTCTGGTCCAGCGTCACCGGGGACGTTGATTCGCTCACCTTGCACATGAGCGGTCACCTCGTCACCGCTGTATTCGCCCTGTTTGTAGACGTGGCGGAGCGTTGTGCCGTTCTCAAGCTGTCCAAGCTTCGGGTTCAGGTACCAGGGCATCTCTCCCATCGTTATCCCTCCGTAAGTTCGTTGATCGGTTCCCAGTCGCCATCCTCAGTTTCGTACTCCCACCATGTCCAGCCGTTGTATCCCTCACCACGCGCGTCATCCTCGCGAAGCTGTTTGTCGGCCACCCTCGCGGCTCCGGTGGGACTTCGCGTTTCCTGGGTGTCGCCCTCGACAGAGAGGCGTCCGCCCTGAACCGTCGCCTCGACCATCTCACCGCTGTAATCACCTCGCTGGTAGCGGTGACGGACCACGGTGCCATCGGGCAAATGACTCAGTGCCGAGTCTTCTGCTTCCGCCGCCTGACTATTGTGCGTCGTCACACGGTTGTCACGGTCTTCGAGGGCCGCGTTTTCATTTACGTGCGCGAGTACGCGAGCGAGCACGTCGTTCCACGATTCGTCCCGATTGCCGAAGCGGCCGAGTTCCTGGTACAGGTCGTCGGCCACCTTGATACTTCGCGCCATGTACGTCGTACTATGCTCCCTTAGCCATATAAAACTTTTCCTGTACTTGGTTACTAAGGACATTATAATCTGACTCGGCTCGTTAACCAGGCGGGTCAAGGATCACCGGAACTAAAGTACTAATACCCACGTAGGGATTCTCTACACAGTTATTTCGAGGAGTGCGGCGTTACCGCCATTATTATTCTAATAGTGAAAGCCCGATTCGCTCGAATTAATTGTTTTTACGGTCTGATAACGGCGTTCAGAGGTAAATCCGGACGCCCTCTTCTGCTATCGAGACGTGTGCTGGGGCAGATTGGCATCCGGGCTTCCGTGAGCTCTCGGCCGTCGCGACAGCAGGGGGTCGGTTTTCGTCCTGATGTGGCACTTGCTATCTATGCTTCCGCAAAGTTTCCAACTTTTTGCTGGAGGGCGGCACACCCCCTGGTATACGGCTTAGATCCGCTTGTGAAGCACCTGAACGATTTTTCCCTCTAGCGGTAGAAGGATGCCAAGGCTGTCTCTGTCTACGTCCGTCTCCTCATAGCAGGCTTGTACAGCCTTCGACACGCGCTCATGTATTACCACCAATTGGTCGGTGTCTATCTCGCGGAGGTCGCGGGGCGTCTCATCTCCGTAGACGTTGGTCACGACTTCATACTCTCGATCCGTGAGTTCCATATCTTACGGTGTGGCCGGACGGCTCCTGTCTCTGACGGTCACTCTGACAAGTTTGTGCGCGAAGAACACACCGAGCAGGATGGCTTCGTCGGCTTTCTTAGTGGCGGGATCAACTGACTCGGGACAGCAGTCGAGACACCACGTCCGCCGAGGTGTCCACCCACTCTCGTCATACCAAGTGACATACATCCCGGCCTTGTCCGCATGCTGGATGCGACGGTTACACCGGTCGCAGATATGCCCTGTCTGAACACCGTTGAGTGCCGCCGCTGGGTCAGGGCGACTCATTTGTCGTCCTCCAACGCATTGAGGCTGTTCTGTAGGTTCTCCTCGGTTAGTTCGATCCACGTCTCGACACGATCCTCCTGGCCAGTAATCCGACCCAGCAATCGGAGGACCGGATACCAGAGCCTCATATTCCACCGGAGGAATCGAACGAGTCGCTCAAGCATCGTCGATCACCTCCCGTCGCCACGTATCGAGATCCTGCTTCGTCAGCGTCCACCCGCTGTCAGGGAGTTCGGATACGATCTCTTGCTTGAACTGCTGGTAGTGCTCGCAGGCGAACTCGTTATCATACGCGTGTGCGAGAGTGGCGATAGCCAACTGTGCTGGCCCGCTTCCACCGTATCCCCACTCGAAGCCACTCGGTGAGGCTGACAGGAGATCGTAGCGGTAATCGATAGGATCGCCGTCAACAGTCACCTCTATCCGGTGACCAACCGGAGCATTGAGGTCACGGTGTCCACGATAGACCGTTTCCGCCGTCTCATCGGATTTCGAAAGGGTATCTTCTCCACTCGAACCGTTGGGGTCAACCCCCTGACTCATCGTCCCGCCACCTCCTGAAGCCGGTCGATAGCGTCCTCTAAGTTCGAGGCTTCCGCATGGAGGTCGTCAGCTTGTTTCTCAAGCTGTTCGGCACTGTCTGCCAGTTCGCTGGCGGTGTGTTCGAGCTTCTCCTCAAGCGACTCGACATCTATTTGTCCGTATTCTAATCTAACTCTTCTTATATGTTTACACTCTGTTACTTCCTCTCGATGTTGGAAGTCCGGGCAGGTACAGGCTGGCTCTCGGAGATCAACGGTGTACTCCGAGCCACTTTGAGTGCTTATCGAGAACAACGACTGAGCCTCCTCAAGCACAGTCATATACTCGGTGGCGGCCCTGATCGTCCTGGGCTCGACATCCGGTTGAATCGACTCCGAAGACATCAGGCGTCACCTCCTCGACGCTGGACTTCCCGAACGTAGACGTGACTCCGAGCCTTCTCCGCGTGCTCCGTACATGCCGGGTCCTCCGCATAGCCACGAACTGGCGCGTTGACGACCACCGTATGTGTGGCCTCTCTGCGACAACCAAGTTCTCGGCACGTCGCCATCACGCCTCACCTCCGTTGTCACGGACAGGGACCCAGACCGGCTCGTCGTTCGAATACTTGAGCCGTCGCTCCAAGTGACACGGTTCGTCTACGAGGTCGACCGCTTGTTTGGCGGCTTCGAGAGTCAACGATCCAGACCGGAACGTGTGCCCACGCTCCAACACAGAGGGGTCCGTCGTAATCCGCACATCAACGACTGGACCGAACGACCGCTGGTTCACGCATCCAGCGCGACTTGACCAGGGGCCTTTGAGTGTGACCTCTCTCCCATCTCGCATCGTGATATTGTAACACCGACCTGAGTACCCGCCGTCGTTGCCGTCACCTGACCACGCGTAGTAGGATGCGAAACCGTCCTTGATGCCGCAGTAGATTCTGTCCTCGTGCTCGAACAGGAGTTCATCGCGGGATGGGATCTCATCAACGACCACCTGTAACCGTGGGTCGTTTCCGACATCTTCCATCCAATCTACCGAGGCCGCAAGCAGTTTCACGAGTCGTCACCTCCGTTGGACGCGTAGCCGAACTCGTAGCCGTTGTGACGAATGACCACTTGGCCCTGCTCAGGCTCAGGGTCAATCTCAACGACTTCGGTTTCGTTCGGGAACGCTTGCTCGGCCTGGATGACGGCTTCAACAATAGTATCGAACAGCTCTGTATCCTGTTCTTCGAGTCGGTCAATATCGTCCCGATCTAACCGTAGTTCTGGATACTCATCTCCAGTCAGCTCTGTCACGTAGGCGAGATCGAACCGTCGCCACCGCGTCTCATCACACTCGCGACCGTACTCGTAATAGACCTCATCGCGTTGGCTGTCGGTGTAGGAGTTGGCGACTTCGGCCCACACGCATCGCTCGTGGAACATCGCCGCCATATCCTCAAGAATCGGATAGTCGCGTTCGACAGGTTCCCACTCGTGTTTATGAGTCGGACCCCCGAAGTGCTGGTCGATGTCGGCAGTCGAGACTCCAGGAGGGAGATTCCCGCTCATTGGAGCTCACCCTGCTTACACGGAATTGTTTCCCAGCGGTGAGGCGGTTCGACTGATTCACGCTGGCACCGCTCGCAGGCCCAGAACGTGTACCACGCTGACGCGCCGTCACGTCGCTCCTCGGGAGTCAGTGGACCTTCCCAGCCTTCGCATTTCGCCAAGTCGTGGCCGTTGACCGAAGCCGCGTGTTGTTCGAGAATCCTGTCCTTTTTGCCCTGTGCTATCGTCGTTCTCGGTGTCTTTAACCGAGTGTCGCCACTATCTGACATTGCTTCCTTCTCCAGGGGAGCCCGCAGAGGTCCGGTGCCCCAAGCACCGGTTCCTGCTCCGGAATCGATTCTCGGTAGCGATGCCTCTGATAGGGTAATTCCCCGTGTATGATAGTAGGACTTGTAGGGTATTAGAAATATCTGAACCTGAGAATATTGGTTGTAGCATACCTTAGAAATGGTCTTCAGAAAATAGTTTCAACTACGCGAGACGAAAACTGCTGTCGAGACGGAATCTAAGGTGCCGGTATTCGTACAGTCATAATCGACAGACGTTATTGGTACCAAACTACGATAAGGCAAGAGTATGATATCAATCTATGAGCATTACTGATGATCGGGCCATAACACACGTACTCGAACGGGATGTGGACTTATTCGTCATCCAGCTTCTCCAGACTTCTCCAGGGTTTAGGAACTGGTTTTTCGAACACTTAGAACCGGAGGATAAACCGGATCAATTCCTCGGTATCGAGCACTCTGTCACGGACACTAAAGGGGAGTCTGATATTGTGTTCGGCGTCGAAACTCAGGACGGTCAGCGATATCTTCTCCTCATCGAAAACAAAATCGATGCCGCCAAACAAGAACGCCAGGCTGAACGCTACTACGAACGGGGCCAAAGCTACGTAGCGAATCGATCATGGGACGAGTTCCGTGTCGGATTGATCGCACCCGCACGGTACATCGGCCGAGCTGAACGCAAAGAGTTCCAAACAGTGATTCAATACGAGGAAATACTGGATAGACTGGAGGAGCTCAATCACGACGGTATACCGTTCATACGCGACGTGTTTGAGTCCGCGATTGAACGCCGACCGGGAACCGATCACTCTGGCCTGACTGCTGAAATCAGTGACCGTCTTACTGTGAGTGACCGATTACCTCCGCTTGAACCACCAACGGTGAATCCGACTCATGTCGAGCTTCACTCACGACATCCGGATCACCCGCAGAACGTGTTTTATCGCGTGTATTTCCCCGGCTCCAAGGACGGAAACAAGGCGATTGTCCGACTACAGATCTCCAGTGACGCCACAGAGGCCGAAGAAGAGCGTATCAGATCAGTACTGTCGTCATCTATCGACGAACTGGACGGTTTCGAATACGAGCCAGGCCGGATTATGGATGCCGTCTGGACAGAGATCTGGCGCGAAGAGGAATCATCTGAGGGAAGAAAAGCCTACATCGACCAAGTTGCTGAAGCGGTACATGAGCTACTTAATTTCTACCATCCTCGTCTCGTCACCGCAGAACATAAGACCGAATAAACATCGTATATTCGAGAGCGACCCGTGCTGTCGAGACGGCATCCAAAGTAAAGGTATCTTTACAGTCGTCAATCAGCAAACGTTTTGATAGCAGTGTAGCGAGATATTTTCTCTTCGATTTTCTGGAATCAAATACTATATTAGAAGTGGATTAGCCTCGATAGATACTTTGATTCAGCTCATATAGTGGATGTATGTTATAATTCGTTTAATATATCCTGCTTCTTTTTTTTGAACTCATCATCAGTTATGATTCCGTCATCATGTAACTCTTTCAGTTCCTGAATTAATTCTATAGATGATCTAGACGACTTATCAGTACTATTTTTTGTAGCCTCTGTGCTTTCTGAGTCACCTTCCTTAACCGTGAGATTACTCCATCCATCCCGGTGCTTGGTTTCGCCAATATACTGATCTGGCCCTGAAACACATTCCCAGTTACCGGTGGGTAAACTGTTTGAGGTAACTAATTTTCCGTCGCACTCTACACATTCAAATCTATCATAATAAAAACCAATCTCACCATCACAGAACGGACAGCCACCCAATATTCGATCTCCTCTATTTTTTGCTCTTTCTTTCTTTGACGGTATTATCCCCATGATTGCCCCTTGGTAACACGGGTGTAAATTAATACTGGTGGATTGTATTTTGGCACATCGAGAAGTTCTGATGTTAGCTACCAGCTTCACGTCAGAGGAGGGATGGGCTCCGCTACCCGAGTAGATGTTCCGACAGCAGGTGGCGGTCGTCCTCCCTTGGAAAGCATCCCCAGACACAGATAGTTACCGAGCGCAGAATCACCAACTCACCCGTAACAAGAACTCTATTACGGGTCGGTTGGTGATCCACGTCTATTCAGCTCTGGGTGCTTGATGAGTCCGTGTTCCGGAACCGGTGACGTGAGGCGATACTCGTCGGCTCCATAGGCTCCGGTTCCTTCGCTTCGTTCGGCTACGCCATACTCGACGAGCTTCTCGAACGTCTTCCTGACTCCCTCTTTGGTCGCTCCGTTGTCGAATTGGAGTTCGACCGCTTCTTTCGTCTCTTTGAGTGTCGTCTTAGGGTTGGCGCGGAGGTAGTCGATAGCCGCTCGCTGTTTGTCTCCAAACACCCATGGATCAGGGACAGTTTTGTCTACGAGTACGTCATCAACGGTGTCGGTGCGGACGAATACAAGCGAGCGGACATCCTCCTGTCCTGGCTTTCGTGCCCATCGTCCAACGCACTGATTCGTGTGGTTTGCGCGAAGACCATCGAGGATCTCCTGGGCTTTGTCTGCGTCCGGCCCCTCGAATCCCCGACCGGGAACACGTTGTCCACCTCTGCCGTCGCAATTCGCGCATCCGGCTCCTTTACAGACGATACATTCTTGCATCTCAGGCGTTGCATCAAGTCCTCGCGCCGCAAGCAGATCCAGAACATAGTTGTCGCCAGGGTCGATGCAGTTCGTGACGAAGCCAACCAGTTCTGTGCTGAATTCGTTACGACTCTTTTCCTCACCTTGATGCATCGTCCACTCTTCGGGTTCCTCGATTCCGACATCACCCATCATTTTCTGGACTTTCTCTTCGACTCGACTCGGGGCGATTACTGATCGGAAATCCTCGCCGAAGATTGTCCGGAGCCACTCGATCACGACGCGCACCTGCTCGCGGCTGAAGTAGTTCTCGACGGCGAACTCTGATCCAGCTGGACGTGCGGCCTCACCGATCTGGATAACCTCCAAGCCGCGTTCGAACCGTCGCCATCGCTCGCGCTCACCGTTGAACATCAGTTCGACCTGGTCCAGTTCATCCCCGACGTTCTGGTGGAACTCGGGCATTGACGGCCAAGCGTCCAGACAGATCACGCTTCGGGCGTTCCCGATTTCAGGGACGTTCCACACCTTCTGAATGCGGTTGTCCTGGTCGATTACGACGGTGACGCGGGTTCGACTGTAGCGGGAGTCATCTACATCGATCTCCCCGAACCGCGTCAGGTCATGGGTGACTGTGGCACTGTGTCGTCCATTAGCGTCAGCGGAGCTCGACAGTGCATAGTATAGTGCCTTGGTCATGGCAGGGGCAAGTGTGTGGCCCTCCGCCTGCTGGATGAACCACTCCGGGTCAACGTCGTGATATGTTTTGACTTCGTCCTCTAACTGGTCGAGACCGTTTCTGGCCTGCACGACGAATTGCTCCCAGGTCTTCGTGTACGCATCGATATGCTTCAGCCAGGCCGCGACCATCTCCTGGATTCGCTGTTGTGTGAACTCGCCTTGCTTACCGACTTCGCTACTGAAATCGGGCTGTTCGTCTATAATCACGTTCGCGTCGTCGATCAGACTCGGGACGTAGGCGAACGCATGAGTCGCGTGGATGACATCAACAGCGGGGTTCCCGTCATCGTCTCGTGGGATGCCGTCGTACTGAGTTTTCGCGTCACACGAAGCGCACGGTAGCTCGCCTCCGTTGTACTCTTCGAGTCGAGCGTGGACAGTACTGAGCGTCGATCCGGCTCCCTGTCCGCATTGATGATCGATCCATTCGCTCGCTGGTGTCCCATCGGGTGTATCTACAACGTCGTCGTGCTTGCCAGCCGCAGTTTCGCAGACTTCGTCCCGTCCATAGAGAACACGGTACGAAACCCCAGCGTCCTCACTCTTTGCTACCGCGTCATTACGGGCGGCAGTAGTACTGTGTAAGTGGATAACTGGCTCGCCACCTGTCACGTCAAGGTCAGACCAAGGAGTTGTTGCTCCATTAGTTGATTTCCCACTGGCTGTTACTGCTGGGATCAAGGCGTACTTCCCCTGAGCTATTGCTTCCCTCATTTTTTCGGTCAGGCGTGACCGTACTACATCGGTAGAGAGCCAGCCGAAGTCCTGATCGCGGCGGATGTGACGAGGGACGGTTTGGAAGCGTCCGTGAGGTCTATCAGATGATGTCATTATTGGGGTCCAGATCAAGATGATCGGAGGACAATCGAAGTAAGCGAAAGAGCCAAGCGGACCCCGTGCGTAGGTTTTAGCACGGAGTGCCCCACTCGTGAATCCCGTGGCCTCCGCATCGGCCTTTCGCCGAGCACTCTCCCTTATGCTCGGCGTCCTCCGACTGATCAATCAGTCGTTAGTCTCCACCTCCGAGATGAGCCATGAAACCGTCGCGTCGTAGTGGGGATGGGACTCCTGTTCTTTGAGCGAGGCGAGCGCGTCCCGCGTGCTCTTGTCCAGGCTGACCGTCGTGATGTTCATATTCTGTATTAATAGACGGGCTACTCCCCTTATACCAGTTTTCCACCCCCCGACCACACCGGCTCGGCACAGTAATCTGGAATCGCCGAGTGATCGGTGCGTCTGAAGCGGGTATTCTGGCAATTTATCCAAGCCTACAACCTTGCTGGCACGCGATTAGGCCACCGTCAATTGACACCCATGACGATGACACCATCCTGCTCTCAGAGCTACTCCTCTTCGTGTTTCGGTGGTAGATCTTCGGCATCAAGATCTCCGGTGAGGTAGGCTTGTCCTCGGTCCGTGATCCGGTATAGGGCGCCCTCAGTCTGTTCGAGCAAATCATTCTGTACCAAGATGCGGACGCGCTCGTTGACGTACTGTTGACTGTAGTCGATGTTTGCTGAAATGACGTGCGGCGTGGCCACGATGTCCTTCTCGTGGAGAAACTCCAGGATGCGATTATCGGCACTGGTCATCCACGGAACACGTGACCGCATCACTCTGCGGTCCCCTTTCCACTATGTATAGCATGTCTGTCTCATCTCGGTAGCATAGAGTATCTTAGTCTTTAGCCTATGGTACTCAATTCTATATGCTATGGTTCTGATGTATCGTTCGAACGTATGAGAGCGTTCAAATCAAAACCCACGCCAGCCGACGAACCAACCAGTGTATCGGAACTCAACCACCAACCAGTGGAGACCGAGCAAGATCTCGAATCCATACTTCACCAAAGCCCTGAATTGTTGCTGAACGAGCAAGTCTTCATCTTCAGCCGCCAGCCGAGTCTTGATCCCGGTCTTCCTGATCTCGTCGCACTTGATCAGTTCGGTAACGTCGTTGTGTTCGAGCTAAAGAAGGGGCTGAGCGGTTCGGGGAGTGCGAGCGAGGAGTCGATAATTTCGCAACCACAGCAGTATGCTCGTGCGCTGGCACCGTTCGACTATGACGACCTGAACGAGCTGTATCAGGAGTACCGACAGCAGGTTCAGACAGACGAATGGGAGGTAGACAGTTCAGCTGTTCCCGCAGAAGAACTGGACAATGCTTTCGAGTCGGTCTTCGGGCAACCGCTGAAGTCGGGATGGTTCAACCAACAGCAACGACTCGTTGTACTCGCCGAGGAGATCACTGACCAAACGGCGCAAAATGCTCGCTACCTCCAAGATCAGGGCTTGAATCTTCAGTGTCAGGAGGTGCGGCTATACAACAATCCCGATGAGCAGACTGATTTTCTTGTTAGTAATGTTGTCGTGGATTACGACCTACGTGAGGTTCGACCAGACAGACACGGTAAGCCGACATACGAAGACATCAGTCGCCAGATTGTAGACAGGACTCTCAGCTACGTTGGTGATCTCGTCCACGCCCAGAACCCCGATGCTGTAGTATCGGATTTTTCCCGTCGTCAACCCGTCCTGCGGTCACAGAACCCAGATCATCCCGAGGGAATCGAATACAGTCTAAGAGTGAAACCGATTGAACATGACACTGTCCGAGTCTCCTTGGACGTCAAAAACGGCGATGAGCTTGTTGAGACTGTACGGAACGCTGAGTCAAAGTTCCGACAGCAGGGATTCGAGGTGAGCCATTCACGGTCAATCAATCGAGTCGTGATGTTCACCTGGGAGATCGAGTCTGTTGAGCCATTATACGACGAGGAGATACAGGATGAAGTTGCGAGGAAGTTTGCTGACCTGATACAGATAACGCATGAGGTGTTCGGCGTGAGTCCGTGAGACCTTGCCCTCGGGTAAAAGTGGCCCTGGCCCCCGTAGTGTCCCCTATCAATCGGGGTGTGGAGCAGAAATCTGGGGGGGTCTAAGTCCCCTCAGTGACGCGGGAAGCCGATTTCACGGTCGTACTCCCAGGGTTCGTCTTCGGAGACAGGTGTCGTCCCGTGCTCTATCTGCTCGTCAGTGAGGTCGTAGCTGATCTCGTGCTCCATGATCAGTCGCTGGTACTGCTGGCCGAGTTCTGACTGATTGGTCGTCCGGCTCGACTCGATCAGGTAGTGCGCTATGTTGCGACCTGCTCTGGAACCTGTCGCAGTGTGCGTGTCGTTGACGATGTAGTCCAGCTCGCCGAGATTCTTGTCCTCTGGCGGGACAGGGAAGTCGTGCTCTGGCTGTTCACCACGGCGAAGTGCCTCCATCCGATCTTCGGCGATCTCCAACCACGAGTTCTTCATTGGTAGTAATTCACGCCCGGACTCAGCTTCGGCGAGAAGGCTGGCGGCCCGCATCGCACAGGCGATCCCCATCCCCTCGTCGGGATCCCACTTCTTCGTCGCAAGTTGTCGGAGTCGTTCGATGGCGGGCAGTAGGTCGGCTTCGGTGATCGAGAGGCGGTTATCTTCTATCATCGTAACCTGGAGCCTATCCCAAGCGTTCCAGCTGTACCCTGATCGACACAGTTCGAACACGGCCCACATCGCGCGTTCTCGATCTCCTCGCCGGACACCCTTCTGGAGCAGGCTGGCTATCGTGTAGCGCGAGAACCCGCCCTTGGTCATGTTGTTGTCGAGTGGCTTTCCAAGATCGTTCGTATCGTTGCTCATAGTTTCGGTTGTTCGTTTTGCTGGTTGGTTGGCGAGCGATGCCTCTCTTGAGCCTGGTATCATTTCCCTGAATTGTTGTTTATGTAAAACACTTGTTAGTATATGTATACTTTGATATGTCAGGCAAAAATCGAAGGACAGCGCGACCCTGCTGTCGCGACGTAGGCTGATGCTCCGACAGCAGGGTGTCTACCAGATCTGCTCGGCGGCGTCGTTGCGAGTTTCAGCGTCGGAGTGAAGATATTTCATCGTCGTAGTGACGCTCTTGTGACGGAGCTGTTCCTTCGCGTGATGTGGACCGATGTGATTTGCCCAGTAGGTAGCTACCCCATGACGAATCGAGTACCACGTGATCTCCTTGTGGTCCGGGATGGGGAGATTACCCTCATCAACGAGACGACTCAGTAGATAGTTACACGACTTCGAACTGTACTTGCTTCCTTGCTTCGTGAGCCAGAGTTCGTTCCGACCATTGTACTTGTCGTACGTTGCTCGCTCCTCCAACCACCGTTCGAGGACTCTTGACGTGCGTTTCTTGATAGAACAGTTCCAGTGAGCCTCGTTCTTCGTGGACTCGTCCTTGGGGATGTTGAGTTCGTTATTCTCAAGATTGACCCAGTCTGTGCTGGCTCGACCGACTTCGATGGGCCGGAGTCCCGTATCCAGCGTCACTGCGATGATTGATGGCTCCTTCCACGAGTTCGCCTGTTCGAAGTGCTCGGGTCCGACCTCTGCCTTGGGGATACCGAGGCGCTGTGAGACGTGTGTCTTGAGCCGATCACGCTCCTCGGTGGACATCTCACTATGATAGCTCTTGACAGAGTTGTATTCCAGCGCGGCCTGGTAGAGCGGCTTGAAGGCTGTTCGACGAAGGTAATCCCGTTCGTCACCGGTCGCCTGACTCAGTTCGGGTTTCGGCTCCCAGTCGTAGTCGGTTCCGTGGATCTGGTTCTGGTACTTGAATAGCCGTTGTACAGCTTTCCCGTAGTGAAGCACGCTGGAGTCGGCCATCTCGTCTGAGCGATTGAGGAGACGGATGAAGCGGTCGGCGTGATCCGGTGTGAGGGCTGTCGTGTAGGCGTCTTCGTCCTCCCAGAGCCACCGAAAAACGATCTCCAGCTTGTAGTGTGTTGACTGAAGGGTGCTCTCTGCGAGGCCCTGACCTTTCTCTGGGTTCTTTCCGTATGTGGCGAGCCACGAGAGAACTTCCTGCTTGAAATCGTGGTAGTCCTCGACCATATTGAGCCCGTATGCTTCGAGGTCTTCGCGTGAACGTTCGCTGACGAGCGGGAAGTCGAAATCGACAGACTCCGGAGCTGGCGGTAGGCCATCCCGTGGAGTGCCATCTCCAGCGGGAAGGTTGTCGAGGGGATCGGGTTGGTTGGTCATCGTCGCATCCCTCGGTTTGTTTGTGTGCCATGACACTTTCTCGAATCGCAAGACGGCGCGGCTATCGGGTTGTAGCGTTTTCGTGCGTTATTGGACATCGTTTGGCTCTCCTGAGAAGGGCGAAATCAGCCGAGAGAGCCTGTAAGACCGCTTAAGCCTAGGCCGAGATTTGAACTCGGGGTCTCGTCCTTACCAAGGACGCGCTTTACCGCTAAGCTACCCAGGCGCTCGATGCGCATACGTCGGTTGAGCGGATTCGTCTTTAGGGGTTTCGATCCGTTCGGGCACCGCGACACCCTCACACGGCGGTCGGATCGCCCGTCGATCAGGTGGCGTTTCGATCGCCTCGTCGATCACGACGTCGTCGTCTCCGTCAGACGCGTTCCTCGGAGAGGGTCGCGATCCGGTCGGCGGTCCCGTCGGAGAGGGCCTGGCCGGCGGGCGGGAAGCCGCCGTCGTAGTCGGCGGCAAGCTCGCGTGCGTACGCGAGCAGGTCGGTCGGGGGATCGCCACCGACGGCGGTCGTGCCGGCGACGACGGCGAGCTCGAAGACGTCCTCCTCAAGGTTCCGGTCCAGGGCGAGCGTGTCCGCGTCGGGGCGCTCCCGGAGCGTCTGGTCCCGGCCGAACGCGCGGACGACCTCGACGGCCGCGGTCGCGGCCTCGGTCCGCGAGAGCAGCGAGAACCCACGCGAGACGAGCACGTCGGCGGCGAGCACGTCGAGGTCGGCGTCGATGTCCGCACCGTCCGCGGCAGTGACCCAGGGCTCCTCGTGGGAGAGCTGTCTGGTGAGTCGAAGCCCCTCGTAGATCAGCTGGACGCCGGCGGCGCGCTCCTCGACGTGGTCGGCTGCGACGTCGGGCGATAGCGCCCGCGCGGTCACGATCGCGAGAACCCCCGGCGTCACGGCGGCATCGACCAGTCTCTCGTCGAGGACCGCACGGAGGCGCGTCGGCTCTACGTCCGCAAGCGCCTCGCGTGCGGCCTCACGAGCCCGCACGGCGTCATCCATCGACTGTCGTAAGGATCGCAACGGGCAAAGACCTTTGGAAACCGCCCCGAGTCGGCCGGTCCGAGTTCGAAACGGGGCACCATCGAACGCCCGATCCGTGACGCGTTCGTGGGTCGTCGTCGCCTCGATCAGGCGTCCCGGTTGTCGTCCCGATCGGTGGCCTCGAGCGCCGTGCCGACGATCGACCCGGGACCCTCGTTCCGCATCGATGCCTCGCGCCGAAGCGCGACGTAGGCGTCGATCGGGAGGTCGAGCGTGATCCGACCGGGGACGACGTCGTGTTCACGAAGTGCCGCCTCGATCGGCGTGCCGTCGTTGACGTCCGAGGCGATCGCCCGCACGTCGCGAACGGTGAGACCGCCGTCGATGGCCCCCCATGCAAGCAGATACCGGTCTCGGCCGCCGACGCGCGCGATGTGTTTCGCTGCGGTCGGCGGGATGTGTCCACGAGCCACGTGACGGCGGATCGCCTGTGGCAGGTCGTGGACGCGGGCCCACTTCCGAATGAACGAAACCGAGACCCCGTCGCCGGCCCGCTCGGCCGCGTGTTTATACGACCCGGTTCCACGGACGAGCGCCGCGCAGGCGGCTGCTCCACGCAACATCAGCACGTGGTCGTCGCCGCCGACGTCGCCGGTCGCGAACCGGTGGACGACCGTCGCTGCCTCCGCGACGCTGTCGGGATCGTCGGGATCGAAGCCGATCGCCTCCGCGGCCCGGTCGCCGGTGATCTCGGGGTCGGCCCGGACGACCGGCTCCCCGACCGGGGAGCGGCGGTCCGAACCTGGCTCGTCACTCATACCGATACCTGAACGGCCGCACCCAAAATACTCTCGCACGTTGGCAAACTCTGTGCTCGTCGGTGACGCCGCGTCGACGCCGCCGACCAATGCGCCGCCGGCCGACTCACGAGCCGAGGTGGAGCGTCTCACCGACGGCGGGCGCACTCGCGTCCCCGCTCGCCGTCGAGAGCGCATCCGCGAACGCTCGACACCGGTCCCCGTGGACGACGAGGATCCGCGATCCCGACTCGACGTACGGCTCGAGAAACGATCGAAGCCCCTCGCGGTCGGCGTGCGCGGAGAAGTCGTACTGTTCGAGTTGCGCGCTGACGGGCATCATCCGGCCGTCGATCTCGGCGCTGCCGGTTTCGAGGAGCTCCCGCCCCGGGGTTCCCTCGACTTGGTAGCCGGTCATCGTGATCTTGTTCACCGGGTTCGACCGGATCTCGGGGATGTACGTCATCGCGGGGCCGCCGGACAGCATTCCGCTGGTTGTCACGATCGCGGCCCGCTGATCGGTGATGCGCGTGCGCTGCCCATCGCGACCGGTGACGAACCGGGCGTGCGACGTCGTCCGCCGAAGCGCCTCGGCGTCGCGGACGAACGCGGGGTGGTGTCGCAGCATCTCGGTTACCCCCTTTCCCATCCCGTCGACGTAACAGGGGACGTCGTGTGCCGCACAGACGAGCAGCAGCTCCTGCGTCCGGCCGATCGCGAACGCCGGGACGACGACCGTGCCGCCCTCCCAAAGCGTCGTCTCGACGCTCCGGATGAAGCGATCCTCGACGTCGGCACGGTTTGCGTGCGATACGTCGCTGTAGGTGCTCTCGCAGATCACGACGTCGGCGTCGGGGCGCGCGGTCGTCCCCGCGACGAGCCGCTGGTCGTCGGTGTGAAAGTCCCCCGTATACAGGAGCCGCGTCTCCCCGTCATCGACGAGGACGTGCGCGCTCCCGGGGATGTGACCAGCGTTGTAGAACGTGATCTCGTATCCCGCGGCCTCGAACGGCTCCCGGTACCCGTGGGTTCGTGAGGCCTGCGTGACCCGCTCGACGTCGATCTCCGTGAACGGACACCGAAACGTGCCGCCGTGAAGTTTGAGGGTATCTCGTGCGAGCGTGAGCGCCAGCTCCCGCGTCGGCGGCGTCCAGTGGATCGGCGGTCGGCCGTCGTCGCTCACCAGCGCGGGGATCGCTCCGACGTGATCGAGGTGTCCATGGCTCGCGACGACGGCGTCCGGATCGACGTCCCCCACCGGGAACTGCGGGGGCGTTCCGGCCTGCATCCCGTAGTCGATCAGGAGGCGGTCGTCGATCAGGACCGCGCTCCGGCCGACCTCGCGGGCACCGCCGAGGAACTGGACGTCCATCGTCGGTGGGATACGCGACCGGGACGCTAGTGGGCGTCGATCCGGGCCGTCTCGGTGACGAGGTAGGTCCGGCCGCCGCGACGTTCGAGATACACCTCGGCGTCAGCCACGGCGTTGGCCGCGATCCGATCGGGGATGCGTGTGGCCGCGCAGTCGGTGACGTCGACGCGGGTCGTTCCGACGAACCGGGTCGACCGCGTTCGCGAGCTCATACACGTCGATTCGACGCGACACGGGGTATATCCGAGCCAACACTCCGGAGTGAAACTGAAAGTGTGGGGTCGAGACGATCGCCTCGCCGTCACCCAGCAGGTCCGCCGTGCGTCCCGTCCTCACTGGTCGACGTCGAGCTCGTCGTCGTCGGCGACGACGCGAACCGTAAACCGGTCGTAGCCGCCGTACGCGGTCTCAAGCGCGCCCAGCCACCAGTTCCACCGCTCGACGAGGTCCGAACCCTCCGGCGCGTCCGAGAGGTGTCGCAGGACGTCAGGCACCGTGAGCGCGTGGCCACGGTCCCGCTTGGGCTTCCCGGAATCCGAGAGATCGCGGGCCTGTCGGGCGACGACGCGCCGCTCGGCGGCGCTGCCACCGAACTCCTCGGCCAGGGCGGTTTCGAGACGGCTCGCGTCCATACCTGCCAGTAGGACCCGCACCCATATTAGTGTGAAGGTCTCCCACGTATTCGCGGTCGGTCCCGTCACCGGTCGTTCGGTTCTGTCGGTTCAACGCGCCCGAGCCGCAGGGCGTTCCCCGTCACGCCGAGGCTCATCCCCATATCCCCGACGAGGACGGCCATCGCGATCGTCACGTACCCGAACGGCGCGCCCAGTGCCAACAGCGCCTTCACGCCCAGCGAGGCCGCGATGTTCGTGCGGATGACCGACGCCGCACGCGCCGAGAGGTCGATCAGGTAGGGGAGCCGCGTGAGATCGTCGCCCATCAGCGCGGCGTCGGCCGTCTCAAGCGCCGCGTCGGTGCCGGCGGCCCCCATCGCGACGCCGACCGTGGCGGCCGCCAGAGCGGGCGCGTCGTTGATGCCGTCCCCCAGCATCACCACGCCCCCGTCGGTTTCCGCGCGGAGCTCCCGCACCGCCTCGGCCTTCTGGTCCGGGAGGAGGTCCGCGCGAACCTCGTCGACGCCGACACGCTCACCGATCGCTTGTGCGGTGCGTTCGTTGTCGCCGGTGAGCATCACGACGCGGTCGATCCCGAGGTCGTGGAGCCGATCAACCGTCCACCCGGCCTCGGGCCGCACCGTGTCCGCAACCGCGATGACTCCCTCAAGTCGCGTCTCCGTCCCGACGAGGACGACCGTCTTTCCCTCGCCTTGCAGCCGCGGGATCGTCTCGTTGACGAGATCGACGGCGATCCCGTGGTCACACGCCGTGAGATCCTCGGCGATCGCCCCGTCGGCGACCTCCTCGGAGAGGGTGTTTCTGGGGGCGGTTTCGCCGGTGGGGGTTTCACCGGTACGGATCTCGCCGCCGTCGGATCGGCTTCGGTCCCCTCCGCCGACGTGGGCGTGTTCGAGGTCGAACCCGAGACCGGCGAAAAGCTCCGGTTTTCCGACGTAGTGTGTCTCCCCGTCGATCTCCGCGCGAACCCCCTCGCCGGTGATGGATTCGAAGTCGGAGACGGCGTCGACCGCGTCGTCGCCGTCCTCGGTCGCGGCCCGACCCTCCGCCGCGGCTCGATCCACGATCGCTCGTCCGATCGGGTGCTCGCTCCGCCGTTCGAGGCGTGCCGCACACGAGAGCACGTCGGCGACCGACTCGTGGCCGATCGGGATCACGTCGGTAACGCCGAGGTCGCCGGTGGTGAGCGTTCCCGTCTTGTCCAGCGCGACGACGTCGACGTCGCCGGCCGCTTCGAGGTGCTCACCGCCCTTGATCAGGACGCCGTTTCGCGCGGCGGCGGTCACCCCCGAGACGACGCTGACCGGCGTCGAGATGACGAACGCGCACGGACAGGCGATGACGAGCAACGCCAGTCCGCGCACGAACCACACCTCGAGCGTCCCGCCACCCACGAGCGATCCGATGACGACCGTCGCGACCGCGAGCCCGACGACGATCGGGGTGTAGACGCCGGCGAACCGGTCGACGAACCGTTCAGCCGCCGTCTCCTCGGCGCTTGCCGCCTCGACGAGATCGACCACCGTCGCGATCGTCGAGTCCTCAGCCGTCGCGGTGACCTCGATCTCGAGGTAGCCCTCCTCGTTGATCGATCCGGCGTACACCTCGTCGCCGGGCTCCTTGCCGGCCGGGACCGATTCGCCGGTGATCGGCGACTCGTCGACCGCGGAGGTGCCCTCACGGACGACCCCGTCGAGCGGCACCTTCTCGCCCGGCCGAACGACCACCAGTTCGCCGACGGTGACAGATTCGGCGGGGACGGCCCGTTCCCGTTGCGTTCCGGTGTCGTCATCGTCGCGCAGCACCGTCGCCGTGTCCGGCGAGAGCTCCATCAGCTCCTCGATGGAGTTTCGCGCCCGGTCGACCGAGAAGCGTTCGAGCAGCTCCGCCGTCGAGAACAACACCGCCAGCGTCGCCGCCTCGAAGGGGGCGTCGATCGCCAGCGCGCCGAGCATTCCGGCCGACATCAACAGGTCGATGTCGAGACTCAGGGCCCGTGCCGAGTAGTACCCCGCCCGGAGGATCGGCGGACCAGCGGCCGTGACCGCGAGGACGTACGCGATCCACGATCCCGTGATCGCCCACGGTCCGACGCTCGCGAGAGTGGGATCGAGCCCCGGAAGTCCCCACTCGACGATCAGGCCGATCGCCAACAGGACCCCACCGATACCGGTCCGAATCGCCCGTGGCGTGCGGTACAGCGGCGGTTCTCCGCCGGTTTCGGTTCCGTTTTCGTCCTCGGAATCGGTCACCACGTCGTATCCCGCGGACTCGATCGCGGTTACGACGTCGTCCTCGGTCACGATCGACGGATCGTAGCCCACGGAGACGACCCCCATCGTGGGGCGGGTATCGGCGTCGACGACGCCGTCGATCGTCAACGCCTGCTGGACCTTGTTCGCGCACGATGCACAATCCATGTCCGGAACCGAGAGCCGAACCTGACGGATCTCCTCGTCGGACATCCCTCCGGATCCTGCAGTCGGGTCCGGGTCTGCAGTCGGGTCCGACTCATCCGGCGGACCGTGATCGTGGCCGGCATCGCAATCCCCGTCACAGCGGGGCGCATCGTCGGTCATTATCCGACCGTACCGTCCCGAGAGTTATTAATCCAACTGCCAATACACCCCGATGAGTTGGCTATATTTAATAAACCCACACCATTATAATAATAACCTGGCACTGATACCGACGTCGTAGAGCAGGGAATGGAGGCGGAGACGGGGACGAGGACGAGGATGATCGTCCGGTCAGCGATCCAGGTACTCGCTCTGGATCTCGACGACTTCGGCGGAGTCGGCACACGCCGCATACCTGTCGAGCGGTTCCTCGTTCAACTCGAGGAACGTTTCTCCCCACGTGAACTTCGCGAGGAGGCGTTCGGCGTGGGGTTTCTCACCGAAGATCACGAGCGCCGCAGCGAGGGCTTCGACGGTCGTAAGTTGCATCGGACGACCGAAGTTCACGGGGTTGGCGGCGACGAGATACGGGAGTGCACGGTGGTCTCCGTCCAGCGAGAACCGCTTTTCCCCGGCCGATTCCCACGAGCAGTCCAACGCGACGAGCCCGTTTTCCCGGGCGATCGCGGCGTCGGCCGGAGAAAGCGCCCGCTCCGCGTGTGGATTCAACACGACGCCGGGCGGCGTCGCCCGGTCCGACCGATGAAGGGTCACCAGATCGAAGCGGGCGAGCTTCCGCGCCGTGCATTTTTCGGGATCGTCATCCCCCTCGTAGCGAACGTGTACGTCCACGGGCTGGGTTGGCGCCCGGCCGGCAAAAACCGACCGCCTTTCGGCGCCGGTCTGCCGGCGCCACACACGGCAGACGGCGCACAGCGGCGGAAACGTCGGCTTCGAAATCCTTTTAGTTCTTTCGCGGGGAGGTAGTGATAACTGACCATGGACATCGACATCGTCTCCGAGGAGGAGAACCCTATGTTGCACCGGACCGACATCCGCTTCGAGATCACCCACGAGGAGGCCACGCCGTCCCGCCTCTCGGTTCGTGACTCCCTCGCCGCGACCCTGGATAAGGGCTCCGACGAGGTCGTCATCCACGAGCTCGACACGAAGTTCGGAATGCGCAAGACGATCGGCTACGCGAAGGCCTACGACACCCCGGATGATGCCCGTGAGGTCGAACAGGAGTACATGCTCGAACGCAACAAGATCGGCGTCGACGCCGACGACGAGGCCGAGGCGGAAGCCGAGGAAGCCTGATCGCGGCGCCGACAATTCTGAATGCGCGTTCTCGGGATCGAAGGGACTGCGTGGTGTGCAAGCGCCGCGATCCACGACACCGAGACCGACGAGGTGTTCATCGAGTCGAACGCGTACGAACCGGATAGCGGCGGCATTCACCCGCGTGAGGCCGCCGAGCATATGTCCGAGGCGCTCCCCGAGGTCATCGACATCGCCCTCTCCCACGCCGAGGACGACGCCGATCCGGGCGGGATCGACGCGGTCGCGTTCTCACGCGGCCCCGGGCTGGGACCGTGTTTGCGCACCGTCGGAACCGCCGCTCGGGCCGTCGCGGGGTCGCTTGCCGTCCCGCTCGTGGGGGTCAACCATATGGTCGCCCACCTCGAGATCGGCCGCCATCGATCGGGGTTCGAGGATCCGATCTGTCTGAACGCCTCCGGCGCCAACGCACACCTTCTGGGGTACCACGACGGTCGCTATCGCGTGCTCGGCGAGACGATGGACACGGGCGTCGGCAACGCGATCGACAAGTTCACGCGACACGTCGGGTGGTCACACCCCGGCGGTCCGAAGGTCGAGCGCGCTGCCGCCGACGGCGACTACGTCGATCTCCCGTACGTCGTCAAGGGGATGGACTTCTCGTTTTCGGGGATCATGTCGGCCGCCAAGGACCGCTACGACGAGGGTGTCCCCGTCGAGGACGTCTGTTTCTCCCTGCAGGAGCACGTGTTCGCGATGCTGACCGAGGTGTCCGAACGCGCGTTGTCGCTGACCGGCAACGACCAGCTCGTACTCGGCGGCGGCGTCGGACAGAACGACCGGCTCCGGGAGATGTTGGCGACGATGTGTGCACAACGCGGCGTCGACTTCTACGCCCCGGAGCCGCGGTTCCTGCGGGACAACGCCGGGATGATCGCCGTTCTCGGCGCGCGGATGCTGGCGGCGGGCGACACCGTCCCGATCGCCGACTCGGCGATCGACCCGAATTACCGGCCCGATCAGGTCCCGGTGACGTGGCGTGGATCCACCGATCCGTCTCCGACGCCGACTGCCGGGTCGACGCCGACTGTCGGGGCGACGTCGACTACCGGATCGACGCCGATCGACCGCCGTGGGGCGGAAGCGACGGTCGAGACCGTCGACGACGACCGGGTCCGAAAGCGGCGAGTCCCGAAGGACTACCGGCATCCGGCCCTCGATGCGACCCTTCGGCGGACGCGAACCACTCTCGAGGCGCGCCTCCTCCACGAGGCGCGGCGTGCCGGCGTGCCGACGCCGCTCGTTCACGACGTCGACGTCCCGAACGCGACTCTGATCCTCCAGCACGTCGGGACCGTCGACCTGGCCGACGCGATCACCCCGGACCGCGTTCGCGAGGTCGGTGCGCACCTCGCGCGCCTGCATCGTGCCGGGATCGTCCACGGCGATCCGACGACGCGGAACGTTCGTGTCGGGGGCGACTCGCCGCTGCTCATCGACTTCGGGCTCGGCTACCACACGGGCCACGTGGAGGACCACGCGATGGACATCCATATCCTCGCGCAGTCGATCCAGGGAACGATGACCGATCCCGATCCGTTCGTTGCGGCCGCCGAATCCGGATACGCCGCGGTCGGCGACGTCGACGTCCTCGATCGGCTCCGCACGATCGAGGGCCGCGGCCGGTATCGGTGAGCCACCGCGAGTCGCGACACCATCGCGAATCGATTCCGACACGAGCCAAAACGGTTTAGCCGTCGGTCCGCCTATTCCTGCGTATGGCAGACAAACCGTCCTCCGGGGAACTCCTGGGTATCCCGTACAACTTCGAGCGACCGAGTCTCGGCCGACTCCTCTCGTCCTACTGGCAGCCCGGCAAGGGAATGATCGTGGAGAAGCCGTTCGGCATCGGCTACACCTTGAACCTCGCGAGCTGGCGATCGTGGGTCGTCCTCGCGGTCGCGGCCGGCCTCTACTGGCAGGGCAAGCAGTCGGCCGATGCGAGCGACGAGGAGGCGGGCGACGCCGACGATGACGGTCCGGTCGAAGTCATCGTCGAAGACGACTGACGCGGACCCCGCGGTTCTCGAGCACTTCTCAGCAGGCGCAGTAGTACTCCCGATCCGTGAACTCCGTCTCGATGAGCTTCGCGGCCGGATCGGGGTCGGTGGGCCGGTAGACGCCGGTCGTGAGGTCGGTGTCCGCCGTCGTCTCGAAGGATCCGGACAGCAACGCCGACCAGTCGTCCGTCGAGAGAACGTCCCAGAAGGCGTCCTCGCTGCCGAGCAGCGAGAGGTAATCGCGGAGGTAGACCCACCGCGAATCACGCGGCGTGTCGGCTTCATAGGTCGCATCGGTCACCGCGGCGTAGGCGGCCATCGGGAGGTTCACGCCGGCGGCGACGGGCATCCCGATCCACTTCCAGGGACGAGTGTTGACGTCGAGCAGGAGATATTCCTCCCGGTCTGCGTCGTAGACGAACTCCGACTCGCTAATGCCGTAGTACCCCGTCTCCTCGAGCACGCCGAGGGCCCGGTCCTCGATCTCGGGGTGATCGACGCGCTCGACGAGACAGGACGTCCCGAACTGCTGGGGGTACCGGACGCGGGCGTTCCCCACGACGCCGATCGCCTCCTCGACGCCCGTCGGCGGCACGTAGGAGGCAAGCGACCGGTCCTCGCCCGGGGCGACGTCGACCCGTTTTTGTGCCATCACGTCGATACCCTCGTCGTCGGCGGCGGCGACGACGTCGGCGAACTCCTCGCGGTCGGTGACCTCGATCACGTTGGTCCCGAACGCCTCCTCGAACTCCCGTTTCAGCGCGGGCTTGACGACGAGCGGGAACCCCAGGGCGTCGATCGCCTCGTCGATCGAGGTGTCGGAAAGGCGATGAGTTTCCGGATAGGGGACGTCGAGCCGCTCACAGGTGGCGTACAGCTCGGATTTGTCCAGCACCGAGTCGACGACGTCCGCGTCCGCGAAGGGGAGGCGAACGCCGTCGACGTCGATACGGGCGTATGCGTGGGCCCACTCGTCCATACACCCGAAGGGAACGACCTCCCGGCCCACGGCGTCGACGATCGCCTCGATATCGGCCTGGAACCCCGCGAAATCCTCGAGCGGGTACGTGACGGTGCCGGCGAAATCGACCGTGTTTGACGGCGGCGCGACGCCGTCTCCGTTTCGGTCGAGTGCGATCACTGGAACGTCGTGTGCATCCAGCGCGCGTGCCACGCTCAATCCGGTGATATGCGCGTTGCTCACGATCGCTGGCGGACGATCGAAGGTGGCGTCCGCGAGGGCATCGCGAAGCGCCGACGTCGAGAGGAACTCCTCGGCCATACCGGCCAGTGGGGACGCCGCCCAAAAAGCTCGTCATAACCGGCGGCTGCTGCCACCGTCGGCGACGGGACCGGTATGTGGGTGGTCGTGAGACCGTGAGACCGATCCCGATCGGATCGACACAACGAACTTTTGGCGATACAGCCCCACTACTCCGTATGAGCGAGGCTTCGACGTCGGTCCAACGTGCCTTCGAAACCGACGGATCCTTCGAGCGGATCGACGGGTCGACGTGGGACTATACGACGACGGCGTTCGACGGACGTGTGACGGTCGATCCGTCCGAACGGCGTGACCCCGAGTCTGGAACGGGAGCTGACTCGGTGACCGAGGCGACGACGTTCACGGCCACCGTCACGCTTCCGACCCTGTCGGCAGTGACCGACGAGCACGTCGCTGACGTCGTCGAAGACGGCTGGCTCGAGACCTTCGAACTGCGCGTCGAGGACGTCTCTGGGGTCACCAGGCGGTCCCGGGACCTCGATCCATCGGTGCGGCGTTCGGGATCGGAGATCGTCGTCGAGGTGTCGCTGACGGACGCGAACACAGCCCGCGGCGTCGCGGACGCCGCCGCGTTCGTCGACTTCGTGGAAGGAACCTACGTGCAGGGGATCATCCCCGGATACGACTACACCGAACCGGTGACGAGCATCCGATCGAAGGCCCGCCAGCATGGGAACGACGGGGCCTGACCCCGGCTAGGATGGGTCCATCGTCCGATCGGCTTCGGATTATGGCTGGATGTGGCGAGCAGGCGGCGGATTCCGATCCCGGCCGGGGTGCCGCACACCCGTCTGACCCGTACCGGGGCGAGCCTCAGGTCACGGGGCGGCTGGGTCGTACTGTCCCAAAAGGGCTCGGACGGAGGGGAATCCGTCATCTGCCATCGATCCGATGCGTTCACCCGGGACAACCGTGGATTCGGATCACTCCATCGCGACGTAGGTTTGGGTGCGTTCGACGCCGTCGAGGTCCTGGATCGCGGTCGCGGCGACGTCCTTGACGTCGGCCGGCGTCTCGGTAACGACCGTGACGATGAAGTCGACGTCGCCGGCGACGATGCTGACGGTCTCGACGCCGTCAAGCGCCGCCAGATCGGCTTTGAGCCGGTCGGCCTCACCGGTGTTCGCCTTCACCATCACGTAGGCAGTGACGCTCATCGGTCACCCCCCGCCATCGCCCGAGCGGGCGGGTCCGTCTCTCCGACGAGCAGCTGCCGGACGTCATCGAGGACCGAGTGGTCCGCGAGGATCGCGACGCGGTCACCGGCCTCGAGCGAGTCATCGGGGAGGGGAATGCCGAGCTGTGCATCCCCCTTGCCGAACGCGAGGATCCGTGCCTCGCCGGGGAGGGTGACCTCCGAGAGCGTGTACCCGCGCATCGGTGATTCCGGTGAGACCGTCACGAGCAGGACCTGTAAGTGCTGGGCGATGTCGGCGATCGCCTGAATGTTGCCCCCCAGCAGCGCGTTCTTGGCGGCGATCGCTCCGAGCCGTTCCGGGTAGACGACCTCGTCGACCTCGTCGGCGTACTTCCGGTAGATGTCCTCGCGGTAGTCCTCATCGATGCGCATCACCGTCCGGCAATCGTAGTGGTTCGCGATCATACACGCGGCGAAGTTCGTGTTGAGATCGCCGGTTAGCGCGCCGAGGGCATCGGCGTCGGCAATGCCGGCGGACTCCAGCACGTCCTCGTGGGATCCATCACCCTCCACGACCTCGAACCCCGCGTTGCGGGCCCGGCGTGCCGTGTCGGGGTCGGCTTCGATCACTGTCACCGTGTGCCCCTCCTCGGCCAGGACGCGGGCCGTCCGGCCGCCGACGCGCCCATAACCAATGTTAACTACCCTCATACACTGGCGTACGACCGGCCGGGAAATAACCCTGTTGGCGGATTGCGGTCCGCTTTCGCCGCCGGATCGATCCCGGGTGTGGACCGTACGAAGGTTTTTGCGATCGTGTGGTATACGTTCACGTATGGTTCGGGCATACGTGGTGGTCGAGACCGACGTCGGAACGTCGCCGGAGCTCATCGAATCGATCCGCGAGATGGACGGCGTCGAGACCGCCCACGTCATCGCCGGCGACTGGGACGTGATGGTCGTCTTCGAGGTTCCGGAGGTCTATCAGGTGCTCTCGACGACCACCACCGCCATTCAGGCGTTGGACGGCGTCCTCGACACGAAGACCTACGTGGCGATCGACGAGTGACCGACGTGCTGTTCGTGGCGTGACACGTAACGCCGAAGCCGATAGAGGAAAAAGCGCGGCCCACGTACGCCGTGTATGGCCACGATCCTCGACGTCTTCCTGTTCCTCGTGGTGTTGGGCCTTCACACCCTCATCGCGGCGGTGATGACCCGATTTCTCCGGATCCGTCTCGACACCACGTGGGGAACCGCGATCTACGTGGCCTTTCTCGTCCCCGTCGCGTTGTGGATCTCGACGCTCGTGGTCTCGGGGCCGTTCGGGATCGGGATCGACCTCGGCACGCCGGCGGCCGTGTTCACGGTGATGATCCTCCTCCCCACCGCGCTCGGGGTCGCGATCGACGTCCTGTACGTCGTCCCCCCCGACGAGTACGAGCTGCCGGAGTCCGCCTGAGGACGGTCGTGGATCGTCGCGGCGCCACGTCCACGCCGTGCCACATCTCTCCGAGCCACGCTGCCGCGGTGTCACCGGCGGTCGTCGGTGAGGTCGACGCCTCGGTCGTCGGTAAGGTCGCCGATGATCGACTCCACGCGCGTGAGGACCGCCGCGGGCGGCCGGGTCGCGTCGACGCGGACGAACCGGTCCGGCTCCGCCTCGATCAGCCGTTCGTAGTTGTCGCTGACGCGCTCGAGGTACTCGCGCTGTTCGAACTTGTTCGTCGATCCCGACCGTTCGGTCGCGGTTTCCGGATCGAGGTCGAGGTAGACGGTGACGTCCGGTTCGCGCGTGAACGGTCGATGGATGTCCCGGACGTACTCGAGCGGCCGATCGAGGCGGGAGTCGGCGAGCGTCGCAGCTTGATAGGCGTATCGCGAGTCACAGTACCGGTCCGAGACGACCAGTTCGTCCGCCTCGAGCGCGGGTTCGATCGTGCTCGAGAGGTGGTTCGCGTGGTCGGCGGTATACAGGAACAACTCGGCCAGTGGATCCGCGTCGTCGTCGGCGATCGATCGATAGACGGCGTCGCCGTACCAGCTGTCGGTCGGTTCCCGAGTGAACACCGCGTCGGGATACGACGCGCGGAGGGCCTCCCAGACGGTGGTCTTCCCGCTCCCGTCCAGGCCCTCGAGCGTGAGGAGCATACCTTCGCTGGGGTGACCGTTCCAATTAACGATGGCGGAGACGTTCCCGCAGCACAACCCGGTCGGGACTCCGGTCCACGCTTCGACCGGAACGCCGTCGCCCGACCCGCGGTAGTTTTAGGTGGATTCTCCACCAAGGGATGGCTATGGAGATCCTCGTCGCCGGCGGAACCGGGTTCATCGGGTCGTACCTGTGTCGTGAACTGGCGGATCGGGGTCACACGGTGACCGCGCTCTCGCGGTCGCCGTCGGACGAGTTCGACGGCGAGGACTCGATCGAGACCGCCGTCGGCGACGTGACGGCGGCCGATTCGATCGCCGGGACGGTTGAGGGGCACGACGCCGTCGTCAACCTCGTCGCGCTCTCGCCGCTGTTTGAGCCCTCCGGCGGCAACGAACGCCACGACGAGATCCATCGTGGCGGAACGAAGAACCTCGTGGAAGCGGCGGTTGCGGGCGACGTCGACCGGTTCCTCCAGTTGAGCGCGCTGGGTGCGGACCCCGACGGCGAGACCCACTACATCCGCGCAAAGGGTGCCGCCGAACGGCTCGTCGAGGCGGCGGACATCGAGGCGACGATCGTCCGTCCATCGGTCGTCTTCGGCGACGGCGGCGAGTTCGTCGGCTTCACGAAGCGGTTGAAGTCCTGGTTCGCCCCCGGACTGCCGGTGTATCCGCTGCCCGGCGGCGGTCGAAAGACGCGGTTCCAGCCGATCCACGTCGCCGATCTGGTCCCGATGCTGGCCGACGCCGTCACGGCGGACGGACACGCCGGCGAAACCTACGAGCTCGCCGGGCCGGAGAAGATCACTCTGCGCGAGATCACCGAGATGGTCTACGACGCCGAGGGTCGATCGATCACGATCGTCTCCCTGCCGATGGCGCTGGCGCGAATCGGCTTGACGGGATTGAGCGTCGTCCCCGGCTTCCCGATGGGGCCCGACCAATACCGATCGCTGACGTTCGACAACACGACCGACGACAACGACATCGGCGCGTTCGACGTGTCCGTCGAGGACCTCACGACCTTTGAGGCGTACCTCGGGGTCTGAGGAAACTCGGCCATATCCGTTCGTCCGGAGTCCACTCCATACGTTCGCTGACTCCTCCCCCAAACCGCTCGTTCCAGCTGATCGAGTCCCGTGATGGACCGCCACACATACGCTTGGCGACGATACTCTCTCTGAGAACACGGATCAGTGTCCGCGATCCCGGGAGAGACGTCGATCGACGACCTGCAGTTCTCCGATCCGATATTCCGCGTATCACGCCGCAATAGGCCGTTTTTCGGGTGTTTTCCGGCGTCTTCTGGATCCACCCCATCACAAGGCTTATATTTGCTATCCGTCTGTGGTTTTTGCAAAGACGGACTGGGGATTCCATGAAACTGGCAATGATCGGCTTCGGACAGGCGGGGGGAAAAGTCGTCGACAAGTTCCTTGAGTACGACAAACGGACCGGATCGGAGATCGTGCGGGCGGCCGCGGCGGTGAACACGGCCAAAGCCGATCTGATGGGGCTCGAACACATCTCCGAGAGCCAGCGCGTGCTGATCGGGCAGTCGCGCGTCAAAGGGCACGGCGTCGGCGCGGACAACGAACTCGGCGCGGAGATCGCCGAGGAGGACATCGACGAGGTCCAGGGCGCGATCGACTCGATCCCGGTTCACGAGGTCGACGCGTTCCTCGTCGTCGCCGGGCTCGGCGGCGGAACCGGGTCGGGCGGCGCGCCCGTGCTCGCGAAACACCTCAAGCGTATCTACACGGAGCCGGTCTACGGGCTCGGCATCCTGCCCGGTAGCGACGAGGGAGGCATATACACCCTGAACGCGGCCCGGTCGTTCCAGACGTTCGTCCGCGAGGTCGACAACCTGCTCGTGTTCGACAACGACGCCTGGCGGAAGACGGGCGAATCGGTGCAGGGCGGCTACGAGCAGATCAACGACGAGATCGTTCGCCGGTTCGGGATCCTCTTTGGCGCGGGCGAGGTCCAGGAGGGCCAGGAGGTCGCCGAGAGCGTCGTCGACTCCTCGGAGATCATCAACACCCTCTCCGGCGGCGGCGTCTCGACGGTCGGCTACGCCGAGGAGGAGGTCGAGGAGACGTCCTCGGGCGGGCTGTTGTCGCGGCTCCGAAACGGCGAGGAGACCGACGAGCTCGACACCGCCCACACCACCAACCGCATCACCAGCCTGGTCCGCAAGGCGGCGCTGGGTCGTCTGACGCTCCCGTGTGAGATCGAGGGGTCCGAACGCGCCCTGCTCGTGCTCGCGGGGCCTCCGGAGTACCTCAACCGGAAGGGGATCGAGCGCGGCCGCAAGTGGCTCGAGGAGCAGACCGGATCGATGGAGGTCCGTGGCGGGGACTACCCCTACCGCGGATCCGGATTCGTGGCCTCCGTGATCCTCCTGGCCGGCGTCACGAACGTTCCCCGGATCAAGGAGCTCCAGCAGGTCGCCATCGAGGCCCAGGACAACCTCGAGGAGATCCGCGAGGAGAGCGAGGAGAACCTCGAAGAACTCGTCGACGACGACGAGGACGAACTCGAGTCGCTGTTCTGAGTCGGGGGCCAGCCGGGTTTCCGATGGACGTTTTCGTTCCGTTCGCCGCCCACCGCCCGAAGACCCGGCTATCGGGCACGTTCACGATCGAGGAGCGGCGCGCGTTTGCGGACGCGATGCTTGGCGACGTGCTCACGGCGGTCCAGGCTGCGGGTGGATCCCCGACCGTCCTCGCCGACCGTCCGATCGATCTCACGACGAGGGTCGGAGCCGAGGTCGCGACGGACGTCGCGGTCCGCGTCGACGACCGCGATCTGAGCCCGGCGGTCAACGCGGCGCTCGCCGATGCGGTCTCCAACACCCCCGATGACGCGGTCGCGGTCGTGATGAGCGATCTGGGGATCGCCACGCCCGACTCCCTCCGTCGACTCTTCGCGGCCGACGGCGACGTCGTGATCGCCCCCGGACGGGGCGGCGGAACGAACGCGCTCGTCGTCCGTGACCCGGCCTTTCGGGTCGATTATCACGGCGTCTCGCTCCGGGACCACCGCCGGATCGCGGCCGACGTCGGTGCGACGGTGACCGAGCTGGACTCCCACCGGCTCGCCTCGGACGTCGACGAGCGGGGCGACCTCACCGAGGTGCTCCTCCACGGCAGCGGGGCAGCACGACGCTGGCTCGTGGATGCCGGATTCGAACCGTCAAGCGCGGCCGAGGCCCGCGCCGGCGTCCGCCGACGAACTGACGACTGAGGTCGACCACCGAGACTCGGCGGTCGATGACCAGGACTGAGCGCTGACGACCGATCCGCACACACCGATCGGGTTTTGTGGATCGGCCGTCGAGTGGGACTCGTGTTCCCCGCGGCCGACGAGTACGACGTCGAGATCGCCGTCGACCCCGAGGCGGTCGACCGTCTGCTCACGGTCACGCCCGCGGACGTCGATCCCGCTGCCGAACTCACGTTCTCCCGAAACGTCTTCCTCCCGCTGACGACCGCGTGTCGGTACACCTGTACGTACTGTACCTACTATGACGTTCCCGGCGAGGCGAGTCTGATGACCCCCGAGGAGGTGCGCGAGCAGTGCCGGATCGGCGCCGATGCCGGCTGTACGGAGGCTCTCTTTACGTTCGGCGACGCTCCGGACGAGCGATACACGGCCGTCCACGACCAGCTCGACGACTGGGGCCACGACTCGATCCTCGAATACCTCCGGGAGGCGTGTACGATCGCCCTGGATGAGGGACTGCTCCCCCACTCGAACCCCGGCGACCTCACCGAGGCGGGCTTCGAGACCGTTCGGGACGTGAACGCCTCGATGGGCGTGATGCTCGAGACGACCGCCGACGTCGACGCCCACGCCGGCGGACGGCGAAAGACCCCCGGCCAGCGGCTCAACACGATCCGGGCGGCCGGTCGGTTGGGCGTCCCCTTCACCACCGGAATCCTCGTCGGGATCGGCGAGGACTGGCGGGACCGCGCCGAGAGCCTGCTGGCGATCCGCGAGCTCCACGAGCGGTACGGGCACGTCCAGGAGGTGATCGTCCAGAACGTCGTCCCGAACGAGCGGTCGGACTTCGAGCGCCCGAGCGTCGAGACGATGCGTCGGATGGTCGCGATGGCCCGGGCGGCGCTCCCGGAGTCGGTCTCCGTGCAGGTACCGCCGAACCTGACGCCCGCCGCCGAACTCGTTGACTGCGGGATCGACGATCTGGGCGGCGTCTCGCCGATCACGGACGACTACATCAACCCGGAGTACGCCTGGCCGGGCCTCGAGGAGCTGCGTGCGGTCGCCGACGCCGGCGGGATGACGCTTCACGAACGGCTGCCGACACACGACCGGTACCTGCCGGAGGGGATCCGCCGGCCCGAGGTCGATCCGGCGCCCGACCCGTCCGCCGCGGGAGCCCACGATGTGACGGCGTCGAGCGGCGCAGCTGCCGGAACCGTGACCAGGATGGACGGCGCAACCGGGTCGGGAACCGGAACCGACGCCGAATGGATCCCGCCCCGGATCCGCGATCGGATCCGAGCCGCCGACGTTCACGGACGTCGATTTCGACGGGTTGCCGACCGCGACGCGCCACTCGAGGCGTGATCGGACGGCGCGAAAACCGAAGGCCCAGTCCTGCGGAACCGACCTACGTCCCCGGTTCGAGACCCGTCTGCCGTACTTTCTTGACGTCGGCACCCGAACCGAGCCGTAATGGCCGTCACGCTACAAGTCGATGCGGTGGTGGAGTCGATCGACCTCGCCGGGATCGGGGTTTCGATCGCGTCGTTCGTCGTCGGGTTCCTGGTGGCCCTGCTCGTGGGACGATTCGTCATCGTCCCGGGCGTTCGGCGGGTGCTCGAGGCGCGGTCGTTCGATCGGGCGGTCGTGAGCCTCGCGACGAGCGTCGCCAACGCGGCCGTCTGGGTCGGCGGGCTGGCGATCGGGTTGACGGTCGCGGGCTACGGGGCGTTTCTCTCGGCGTTCGCCGTCTTCGGCAGCGCGATCGCGCTGGCGGTCGGCTTCGCCGCACAGGACCTCCTCGGCAACTTCGTCGCCGGGATCTTCATCCTGAAGGACAAGCCCTTCGAGGTCGGCGACTGGATCGAGTGGGACGGTAACAGCGGGCGCGTCGAGAGCATCGACCTCCGCGTCTCGCGAATCCGGACCTTCGACAACGAGCGCGTCACCGTCCCGAACGGCGATCTGGCCAACACGGCGGTGACGAATCCCGTCGCCTACGAGACGCTCCGCCAGCGGTTCGTCTTCGGCATCGGCTACGACGACGACATCGACCACGCGACCGACGTCATCCTCGAGGAGGCGCGGGCCCACGAGGAGATCCTCGACGACCCCGGCGTCTCCGTCCGGCTCGTCGAGCTGGGCGACTCCGCGGTCGGCCTCCAGTCGCGATGGTGGATCGAGGACCCTGACCGGGGCGACTTCGTGCGCGTCCGCTCGGAGTACGTCCAGGCCGTCAAGGAACGGTTCGACCAGGACGGGATCGATATGCCCTACGTCCACCGCGAGCTCACCGGCAGCGTCGAGGTGCTCGAGACCGTCGCCGAGAACTGAGGCTCGCGGATCGTTTCGATCGTCGGTCGTCAGGCGTCGGTCCGTCGTCGGTTGTTCAGTCCGGCTCGACTCGTTCTCTCACTCACTCGCTCGACCGTCCGCGGAGCACCGCGACCACCACCCCGACCAGCAGCGCGACCGCGATCGCCGTCGTCGTCGAGAGGACGCCGCGGGTCGCCGCGATCGTGTATCGGATCCCGGCAAGCGCGAGGAACGTGGGGCCGACCGCCGCGATTCCCTCGAGGGCCGCCCTGACTGACTGCGAACGGGTTCCGTAGATCCGGGCCGTCGCCGTCGCGACGATCGCGCCCGCGAGGATGCCGGTCGGGAGCCCGATCAGCACCGAGAAGGCGATCCGTGCCTCGAGCAGTCCCGTCACGGCACCCGCGACGACGAGGACCGTCGTGGTCGCGGCGCCGACGGCAACCGGGATCCGGGGCTCCATACGGGTTCTTCGGGTGATGTCGCCAAAAAGATGTGTGGCCGGATCCCGCCCGCGACCGTTGGCGTGTGGTCGGATCCCGATGGGAACGTTCGGTCCGACCCGTCCGGGACCCGGAACCGGTCGGTCCGTGCCCACGAGCGCGTTCTTCACTCGGTATCGGGTGTGTCCCGCCGAGCCGTTCGTGGTCGAGGCGGCCGCCGGATGACTCAGTCGTCGGCGGGCGCGGCGCCCTCGCCGCTCGTGACGCCGGTTCCGGGGCCGACCTCGATGTCGAGATCCTCGAGTTTCTCCTCGGGGACGACGCCGTCGACCCAGCCGCGGACCTCGTAGTACTCGTCCTTCATCTCGTCGAGCTCACACAGCTCGCCCTCGCTTGCGCCCTGTCCGGGGATCGCGTCCGGATGGCCGTCGAGGAAGCGGTTGGGGAGCGTGTCGTCGTCGCCGTCGAAGCCGGCGAGGTTGTTGTAGTAGCGTTCGAGGTTGTAGACCCGCTCGCCGGCGGCGAACAGGTCGTCCTCGCTGACGTCGCGACCCGTGATGCCGTTGTACTGGAGCACGTACTCCTCGATCCCCTCGGCGAAGGCGTTGAACTTGCAGATGTCGAAGGAGTCGGAGATCGCGTGCAGGTCCTGGAAGGTGGCGGTGAGTTCGCCCTTGCCCTCCCACTCGTAGGGATCGACCTTCTCCGGGACGCCGAGGATCTCGGCGGCCGGCGTGTAACCGCGGAGGTGGCACGCACCGCGGTTGGAGGTCGCGTACGCGATGCCCATCCCCTTCATACAGCGCGGGTCGTAGGCCGGGATCGTCTGGCCCTTGACCGAGAGCTTGTTGTCGTGGGCGCCGACCTCGTCGGCGATACGCTCTGCACCCTCCGCGAGGAGGTCGCCGAGGTCGCTGTCGCGGTGGGCGACGTCGGTGATGAGGTCGACCATCGCCTCGGAGTCGCCCCACTCGAGGTCGCCGTACTCCTCGAGTTTGCCCTGCTCGGACATCTCCATGGCCATCGCCATCATGTTGCCGACCTCGATGGTGTCGATGCCGACGTCGTTACACCGGTCGATCATCAGGGCGATGTCGTCGCGCTCGGAGTGGCCCGAGTTCGGGCCGAGCGCGAACGCCGACTCGTACTCGTAGGACTCCATCCGGACGTTCATGTCCTCGCCTTTGTGCATCGTCTGCACCTCGACCTCCTTCTTGCAGGCGACCGGACAGGAGTGACAGGTCGGTTCGTCGACGAGGATGTTCTCCCGGACGTTCTCCCCGGAGACGCGCTCGGCGTCGATGTCGACGCCCTCGGCGTCCTCGTAGCTGCGCGTCGAGGTGTATTTCCCGTTCTTCGTCGGGAGCCCGTCCATCTCCTCGGTGATGTTCATCAGGACGTTCGTCCCGTACATCGAGAGGCCACCCTCGTTGGGTGCGGTGACGTCGGACTCCTGGATGACCTGCATCGACTGCTGGTGGCCCTCCTTGAAGGTATCTGGGTCGGCCGGGGCCGGCATGTTCGTGCCGGATTTGATCACGACGGCCTTGACGTTCTTCGATCCCATCACGCAGCCGGTGCCGCCGCGCCCGGAGGCGCGGTCGTCCTCGTTGACGACGCAGGCGTATCGGACGCCGTTCTCGCCACCGGGGCCGATCGCCATCACGGAGACGTTCCGGCCGACGGTTCCCTCGACCTCCTCGCCGATCGTGTCGATCGTCTCGTGGACGCCCTTCCCCCACAGATGGGCGGCGTCACGGACCTCGACGTCGCCGTCCTCCACGTAGAGGTAGACGGGGTCCTCGCTGGCCCCGTCGAGCAGCAGGCCGTCCATTCCGGCCCACTTCAGCCGCGCGCCCGACCAGCCGCCGTGGTGGGAGTCGGTGACGGTCCCCGTCAACGGGGACTTCGTCACGAGCGCGATCCGGCCGCTCATCACGGCCTGGGTGCCGGTGAGCGGCCCGGTCATAAACGCCAGCCGGTTCTCCGGGGAGTCCGGGTCGACGTCGGCGCCCTTCTCGAAGACGTACTTTACCCCCAGGCCGCGCGCGCCGATATATTTCTTCGCGTCGTCGTCGTCGATCCCCTCATAGGAGACGGACCCCTCCGAGAGGTCGATCTGTGCCACGCGGTCACGGTAGCCGCCGAATTCAGTCATGTAAGTCTCGTTCGTTATATACGGTCGCTAACCTGTTAGCTGTTCACATAGTGTTGTAATCAATATACGTTACATTGGTGTCGGGACCGCTCCGCGATCGAAGACTCGGGAGGTCGCGATTTCGGTCGCGTCGATCGTGAACGTGAACGCGGCGGGTCGGGTCCCCCGGTATGGGGGATCGTCGCAGGAAGCGACCCGGACCGATCGGTGGAACGGGATCGATGCGGACGGTCGATCCTCCGTCGTGGTGTGAGATCGAGACGGACACGGAACCCGACCATCCGGCCGAAATCACCTCTGCTTCGACGTAAACGGCTTCGTACGCGCCGGGAACGCGAATCGTGGGTCCACGTCCATCCCCTCACAGTCTTTCGAGATCCGCCCATCAGTGCAGGCGACTCGAGACAGCATTTATGTACGCGGCACCCGGTGATACGGTGATGACCGGCTCGATGCGTGCGTTCATCGATCGGCTCGATCCGCCCGAACGCTCGCTCGTGATCGTGAACCGGTCGGCACCCGACGCTGCGCGGCGGCTTCTCGATGACCTCTTCGACACTCAGCCCGTCGCGATCGACGAGCACGATCGGCTCGACGAGGAGACCGAGTCGGACGTCGTGGCGCTCGTCGAGGACGGGGCGATCATCGAGCGCTCGACCGTGGACGAGCTGCTCTCGACGATCCTCCTCGTCAACTCGGATCTGTATACAACCGGTAGTCGTGGACTCGAGGACGTCGAACTCCCGGCAGTACTGGCCGGACTGACCGATGTGCCGTTTCGGCTCCGTGGATTTCCGGAATCGAACAAGGAGAAGCTGCTGTTGATCACGGTCTCCCGGGTCATCGAACGGCGCGCGGCCGAGGCCGGCTCGGGAACCCTTCGGTCGTCGTTTCAGTATCTCTCGCGGCTCGACGACGAGGCCGGGACGCGGACGGTCTACGAGACGGTCGGGCGAACCGGCACCGACGTGCACGTCTACGGCGTCGACGACTGGGATCCCTCCACACAACTGCCCGTCACCGTTCACGGCGGAACGTCCGAGGAGTACCGGCGGTCCTGGTTCGTCGTCTTCCGCCCGGACGACGCCGACGCCGCCGAACGCCCGGGGACGATGGACGAGACCGGTACGACTGGCTCCGGCCACGCGGCGCTCGTCGCGCTCGAGGACGAACGGAACGTGTGGGACGGGTTCTGGACCTATCGGCCGACCGTGGTCGCGGAGATCGACGACTACCTCCAGCGCGCGCTGTGACTCACACCCCGGCGTCCGGCTGCCACCCCTCCAACTGGAGCAGGTCGGCGGCCCGGTCGGCGTCGGCAAGCAGCACGTTCCGTTCGGAGGGCAGCGTTTCGTCCGCGATCTCGTCGGGAACGACGAGGGTGCCGCTGGGGACCGACTCGTCGCCGTCGACCGGGATGTGACCGGTGTCGAGTTTCATCACGAGCGGGGCATCGAGGCGTTCAAGCCCCTCACCGGTCGCATACAGCTGTTCGTTGACGCGCTCGTGGTCGGCGCGCTGGATGAGCGCGCGGTCGCCGTCGTGGGGCTCGACGTACAGCGTTCCGAGGTAGTAGCCGCTTGAGAAGCGTTCGAACATCTGTGCGTGTTATTCTCACACGCGATCGCTAATAAGCTTTGTCGGAAACGTTTTTGCGGACCGCAATACGGCGGCCCGGATCGGTGGGATACGTTCGCCGGCCGGTTCCCAGCCGATGGATCCGGGGTGACATTTTAAGCGGTCTCCGGCCGAACGGCAAACTGATGTACGATCGGATCCTGCTGCCGACCGACGGAAGCGAGGGCGTCGACCGCGCGACCACCCACGCGATCGACGCGGCCAACCGGTACGACGCCGAGCTACACGTCCTCTTCGTCGTCGACGAAAGCGTCATCAACGCCTACCCGGGAGACGAGTTCGTCCACGAGTTCGAGGGCGTCGAGCAGACGCTCGAGGACGTCGGCGAGAAGGCTGGTGAGCGGGTGCGCGAGGCCGCCGCGGACGCGGGCCTCGAGGACGTCGTTACGTCGGTCACCCACGGCGAACCCCACGAAGAGATCCTCCGGTACATCGACGAGGAGGACGTCGATCTCACCGTGATGGGGACGACGGACCGCCCCGGCGAGTACCGACGGCTGCTCGGGTCGGTGACCGAACGGGTTGCCCGGCGGTCGAGCACGCCGGTGAGCATCGTAAAAACGACCGTCGAGTAACGCGAGTCGTCGGACGTCTCGACCGGGGGCCAGTCGCCCCGCGCGTGAGACCTACTGCTCGATCGTGACCGACTCGATCGCGGCGTCGGTCATCGGCGCGTCCTGGCGGTCGGTCGGGAGCGAGCCGACTTCCTCGACGACGTCCATCCCGTCGACGACCTCGCCGAAGACCGCGTGTTTGCCGTCGAGGTGCGGCTGGGCGTCCAGGGTGATGAAGAACTGCGAGCCGTTCGTGTTCGGGCCGGAGTTGGCCATCGAGAGGATCCCCGCGCCGTCGTGGGTGAGCTCGTCGTGGAACTCGTCGTCGAACTGGTAGCCGGGGCCGCCGCGGCCGGTGCCGGTCGGGTCCCCGCCCTGGATCATGAAGTCGCCGATGATCCGGTGGAACTCGACGTCGCTGTAGAGGGGATCGATGCGCTTCTCGCCGGAGTCGGGGTCCTCCCACGCGCCGGTTCCGGGGGCGATCTCGGTGTTTTCGTAGTCGTTTGCACCCTCGGCGAGGCCGATGAAGTTCTCGACCGTTCGGGGTGCCCGCTCCGCGAAGAGCTCGACCTCGATGTCGCCGTGCGTGGTGTGCAGCGTCGCCGTCGGGTTGTCATCAGCGGTCGTCATACGTTTCGATCGGCGCGGCGGCCGGAAAACGCTGCCCATTCGGGACGTGGCGATCGCCCACCTTCTTAAGCTGCGACCCCCTGCCCATTGAGGGATGTTGATCACGGGAACGGTCGTCGCGGACGCCGAGACGGTCATCGAGGACGGCGCGGTCCGGGTCTCGGGATCGCGGATCGATGCCGTCGGAACGCGCGCATCGCTCGTCGACCACTACCCCGACGACGAACGGCGAACGGTCGACGTCGTCGCCCCGGGGCTCGTCGGGGCGCACGTCCACTCGGTCCAGTCGCTCGGCCGGGGGATCGCCGACGACGCGGCGCTGCTCGAGTGGCTCTTCGACCACGTGCTGCCGATGGAGGCGACGATGGACGCGGACGCCACCCGGATCGCCGCCGAGCTGGGGTATCTCGAGTGCATCGAGTCCGGCACGACGACGGTCCTCGACCACCTGACCGTCGACCACTCGGCGGCCGCCTTCGAGGCGGCCCGCGAGCTGGGGATCCGGGGTCGGCTCGGGAAGGTCCTGATGGACGCCGACTCGCCGGACGGGCTCGAACAGGACACGGAGACGGCGCTCGCGGAGACGGAGTCGTTGATCCGCGAGTACCACGGCACCACCGATGGCCGGCTTCGGTACGCGATCACGCCACGATTCGCGCTCTCGTGTACCGAGGCGTGCCTGCGGGGCTGCCGGGAGCTCGCGGACCGATATGACGACGTCCGGATCCACACGCACGCAAGCGAGAACCGCGACGAGATCGCCGCGGTCGAGCGCGCGACCGGAATGCGGAACGTCCACTGGCTCGATGAGGTGGGGCTGACCGGGCCGGACGTCACGCTCGCCCACTGCGTCCACACCGACGAGACCGAGCGCGAGGTCCTCGCGGAGACGGACACCGTGGTCACGCACTGTCCCTCCTCGAATATGAAGCTGGCAAGCGGGGTGGCGCCGATCGCCGACTACCTCGACCGGGGGATCACGGTGGCACTCGGCAACGACGGCCCGCCGTGTAACAACACCCTCGACCCGTTCACCGAGATGCGGCAGGCGAGCCTCCTCGGAAAGGTGGACGCACACGACCCGACGCGGCTGCCCGCCGCGACCGTCCTCCGGATGGCCACCGAGGCCGGCGCTCGAGCGGCCGGCTTCGACCGGATCGGCGCGCTCCGGGAGGGATACCGCGCCGACGTGATCGGGCTCACGACCGAACCCACGCGGGCGACGCCCGTTCACGATCCGGTCTCACACCTGGTCTACGCGGCCCACGGCGACGACGTGACGCTGACGGTGATCGACGGCGAGGTTCGCTACGCCGACGGCGAGCACGTGGACGTCGACGCCGCCGCGATCCGGGAGCGCGCACGTCGCCACGCCGAACGCGTCGTCCCGTCCGCGTGAGACGGGATCGCGATCCCCGGGGCTCAGGGATGCCGAACGCGAACCGTTCCGTCGCCGCTCACCGTGACGAAGAGCCGGCGCCGGACTTCGCGTCCGTGGACCGCATCACCGGCCGCGTCGCTGACGACCTTCATCAGCTCCGGCGCGGTACGATTGACCTTCACGCCCGCCTCGTCGCAGGCGTCATAGACCCGTCCTGGGACGTCATAGAGGTCGGTACCCGCGGGAATCTCCACGCGGACCGGCGCCGACAGCGCCTCGATGAAGGCGATCGTCTCGCGGGCCTTGTCGACGTTCTCGCGGGCGCTTGCCTCGACGCTCGAGACGTTCGCGCGGGAGGTTCCGAGCAGGTTCGCGATCGCCGACTGCTTCAGGCCGCGTTCGCGCAACACGAGTACCTCCGCCTGCCGGCGGGTGAGCACGCCGTCATCGGCGTCGAACCCGACGCGGTCGAGCAACGCATCGATGTCGACGGCTGTGGGGTCCTCGTCCCCGCCGGCGTCCGCGGGCGCCTCGCCGGCCGTCTCGCCGGCGTCGTCTCGAGTCATGACTCACCGAAGGCGGGCGACCCGGAAAAAGGTACAGTACGGACTGTCCGGCGCCCCCATATGGGGGACTGCAGCGGCCTTATCGGCCCCAGAAGTTCTCACGACTGCCGAGCCGTTCGCGGGCGGGATCCTGGTTGCGCGATCGGTCGTCCTCCTCATCGTCCACCGACCCGCCGTCACCCTCGTCGTGATCGCTGTCGCCCGCGTCGATCTCGCCGTCAGCCTCGTCGGGATCGTCCGGCAGCCGCTCGACGACCTCCTTGGCGGTGGCGTGGTTCGACTGGACGCGGTGGATACGCACCTTCGCGCGGGCCGGTGGGAGCACGCCGTCGACGAGGATGATGAAGCCGTCGTCGGTCCGCCCGACGCCGGCGCCGCTCTCGTGGATGTCGTCGACCTCGACGACGACCTCCTCGCCGGGCTGAACGGGCTGACGCTTCAGCTCGTGAATGGGCATATCGTAGTGTTGACACCACTCGGCTCCCCCGCGGTTGCCGTAGTGTTGACACCCCATTCCCTGGATCCGTTCTTCGAAACTGGGGCAGTCGTCGGCGAGTGGACAGTCCGCCATAGCCGCCTGTAGCCGGCGTTCGCTCTTTATGGTTCCGACTGGGTCCCCCGGCAGCGAATCGCCATCGCCTCCCGGATCAGGCGTCGGCGTCGTCGGCGCCGGCGTCGGCCGTGGCCGGTCCAAACTCGTCGACCGGCATCACGCTGTAGTCCACCGAGAGCGTGTCCGTCGTGGCGCGGATCTTGCCGACGAACGTCGAGATCGACTCGAGATCGCCCTCGAGCACGAACAGCTCCATGCAGTAGTGAGCGCCGACGTGGCTGTGGAAGTTGGAGGCCACGAGGTGTTCGTGTTCGTGGCGCAGCCGCATCATCCGCTCTTCGACGCTCGTCGTTTCGTAGTTGAAAAGCACCGTAACGACGGCCATCAGGTCCCGATCCTCGAGGCGGACATCCTCGAACTCCCCCAGTAGGTTCCGTGAAGCCTCCCGTATCACCTCGCTGCGTCCGGTGTAGCCGTGGTCCTCGGAGAAGGAATCGATCCGATCGAGCAGCTCCTCGGGCATCGACACGCTGACGACGGTCATATGTTAACGACGGCACCGCGAGTTGTTAAGGATTAGTGGATCCGCGGTGGGTGTCGTGTGTCCGGCTGACGAACTCGCTCACTCACTCGCCGTCGTCGACGCCGTCGGCGTCGTCGGGCGTCGCCGCCGTCATCGACCACACGGCGATGGCGCCGAGCAGCACCGCCGGGATCATCGGGAGCGCGAGGTAGGTTCCGAAGAAGGTGAGCTCGAAGCGACCGAGGACGTAGGGATAGAGGTAGATGACGCCCGGAATGAGGAGGGTACAGGTGATCAACGCGATCGTGAGCGCCCAGCCCGCGCGGCCGAATCCGTCCGGCTCCGGTTCCGGCTCGTCGTGTGCGTCTCCGGCGCTGCCGGACGGCGTCGACGTGTTGGCGTCGGTGACCGTCCCCGTCCCGTCGATGCGGACGGTTCGATCGTCGGCGTCGGGGCTCCGGCTGCCGGCGCTCGCATCGTCACGGCTGGTGTCATCGGCGGTCATCCCGCGGTCGTCCCCGGCAGCGCGGTCATCGTTCACTGTCGGGAATTACGGCTACCTTGCCAAAGCCCTCACGGTCCTCGAGCAACCGGTGGGCCGCGGCGGTCTCGCTCATCGGGAGGGTCTCGCGGATCCGCGGCTCGAGGGTGCCGTCCCAGACGAGTTCGAGGACGTCGTCGAGCTCCCCGGGCGTCGCCATCGTCGATCCGATCACGGACAGCTGGTTCCAGAAGATCCGGTTGAGCCCGGCGTCGGGGTTCGGCCCAGTGGTCGCGCCGCAGGTGACGAGCCGGCCACCCTTCGCGAGCGAGGCGAGGGAGTCGGGATAGGTGGCCGCGCCGACGTGGTCGATGACGACGTCGACGCCCCGTCCGTCGGTGAGATCCCGGACGCGGTCGGCGAAGTCGGTCGCCTCGTAGTCGATCGTGTGGTCCGCGCCGCAGTCGGCCGCGTGGCGGCGCTTCGCCTCGGTCGAGGCGGTGGCGAACACCTCGCAGCCGGCGTGGGCGGCGATCTGGACCGCCGCGTGCCCGACGCCGCCGGAGGCGCCGAGGACGAGCACGCGTTCACCCGCCGTGACGTCGGCGCGCGTGTGCAGCATGCGCCAGGCGGTCCCGAACACGAGCGGGGCCGCCGCCGCGGTCGGCCAGTCGACGCCCCCGGGCACCGGCACGAGATTCTCGGCGGGGACCGCCGCCAGCTCGGCGTGGACGCCCGGCCGGTGTTCGCCGATGATCGCGAACCGCGGACACAGCGTCGGGTCGCCGTCGCGACAGAACTCGCAGCTTCCGCAGGAGACGCCGGCTGCGACCGCCACGCGGTCGCCCGGCCCGAAGCGATCGACGTCCGCGCCGACCGCCTCGACGACGCCGGCCGCGTCGCTGCCGGGCGTGTGGGGCAGTTCGAGGTCGACCCCCGGGAGCCCCCGGCGCGTCCAAACGTCGAGGTGGTTGAGCGCGCCCGCCTTCACGTCGACCAGGACCTCCCCGCGTGCCGGCTCCGGGTCGGGGACCTCGGCGTACTCGATCACGTCACGATCGCCGTGCTCGGCGAACTGAACCGCGTGCATATCCGTCGGGTCGTCGACCAGGGACTAAACGGTTCGTGTGGAGTACGGTCGACCTCGTCTCCCCACGCCGCCAGTCGATCCCCATGCCACTCCTCGATCGCGGACGTCCTGTCGAAATGCTAAGGTTTACGGTGTGTCGTGGTGACGCCCCGAGTATGGCTGCCCTCCGCTCCCTCCGTCCAGCCGTCGGTGCCCTCACACGCAATCCGCTCCTGATCGTTCTGGTCGGGCTCTACGGACTCGTCCAGATCCCCCAGTTCGCCCTCCAACAGTCGCGGCCGCTCGTCGCGGCGGCCGTCTCACTCGGGCTCACCGGGCTGCTGATCCTCTTCGTGCCCTTCTTCCAGGCCGGGATCATCTCGATGGCCGACGAGGCGCTCGCGGGCCGGACCGGCCTCGACGCCTTCATCGCGGCCGGCAAGGCGAACTACGTCAGCCTGCTGGTGGCCTACCTCGCCGTCTTCGCGATCAACCTCGTCTTCGGGTTCGTCGCGTTCGTCGCCGGATTCGTCCTGGTCCTCTTCGGCGGCGCCGGCATCGCGTCGGGAAGCCCCGAACTGGGGCTTGCGACGCTGGCGATCGTCGCGATCGTCGGGCTCCTGTTCGTGCTCGCGTACTTGATCGTCAACTTCGCGATCCAGTTTTACGCCCACGCGATCGTCCTCGACGACGCCGACATCATCGCGGGCTTCAAGCGGAGCGTCGGCCTCGTCCGCCGGAACCTCCTGAGCGTTTTCGGCTACACGGCGGTCCTGATCGCCGGCAGCGTCGTCATCGGCGGCGTGAGCAGCGTCGCCTCGCTCCTCCTGTCGCCCGGGCCGAGCGCGCTCCCCCTGCCGGAGGCCTCCCTGCCGCTGCTGGTCGTGGCCGGCGTCGTCTACGTGGTCACCATCGCGATCGGCGGCGCCTTCTACGCCGTCTACTCGGTGGCGTTCTACCGGTCGATCTCCGGGGGCGTCGCCGGCGGTGTCGGCGGTACCGCCGGGGCCGGGACTCCGGGGAGTCGTCTCTAGCGGGCGTCGGTCGTTCCGGTCGTCTCGGATCGGCCATATGACTTTTCACATATGTGAACGAACCAATAGGTGATGTCTTCCTTCGATGATGCCGTCGCAGTCGTCACCGGCGCGGGATCGGGTATCGGACGCACGACCGCCCTCGAGTTCGCGGACCGCGGTGCGAGCGTCGTGGTCGCGGACGTCGACGTCGACGGCGGCGAGGAAACCGTCTCGCGGATCACGAACGCGGGCGGGGACGCCACCTTCGTGAAGACCGACGTGACGGACCCCGAGCAGACGCAGGCGATGGTGGATGCCGCCGTCGAGACGTACGGCCGGCTCGACTACGCGTTCAACAACGCGGGGATCGGCGGCGAGCAGGCGCCGGTCGCCGACTACCCCACCGACCAGTGGGAGGCCGTCATCGACGTCAACCTCGTCGGCGTGTTCAACTGCGTCAAAGCCCAGATCGCTCGACTACAGGAACAGGATGCCGGCGGCGTGATCGTGAACAACGCCTCGGTCCTCGGGAAGGTCGGCTTCGAGACGTCCTCGGGATATGCCGCCGCGAAACACGGCGTCCTCGGGCTGACGAAGACCGCCGCGCTCGAGACCGCCGACAGCGACGTGCGCGTGAACGCCGTCTGTCCCGGCTTCATCGAGACGCCGCTGCTCGAGGAAGGCGGCATCACGAGCGATCCCGAGGTCCGCGAGCAGATCGAGGGTCGACACGCGATGAATCGACTCGGCAGGCCCGAGGAGGTCGCAACCGCCGTGGCCTGGCTCTGCAGCGACGAGGCGTCCTTCGTCACCGGCGAGGCCCTCGACGTCGACGGCGGCTACCTCAGCCAGTAGCGACGGTGGACGATCAGCGGGTTTGACGGGAGAGTTGTACGGTGATCACGGTTCCGTCATCGTGAGGCGCAGGCGACCCGAGAGCGTGATCGAGACGGTCAGGAAACCGAGTCGGATTGGAACCCGCCGACCATCACGATCGTAGCGATCGTGAGGACCTCGATCGACGTTTTCTCGGGGTCTCTGCCTCATCCCCACGAGGAGTCGTCTGAAGCTCGACCCCGACGCATCCGGGCCTCCATCAGCCGGGATCTTCAACCCCACGAGGGTTCGTCTGAAACCGCACCGCCGAGCGTCCCGCCGGTGTGGGAGATGGTGCTTCAAACCCACAAAGGTTCGTCTGAAACCGTCGCGTCGAGTACAGTCACGTCGGACATATACCGAGCTTCAAACCCACAAAGGTTCGTCTGAAACACACGCCGCGCGAGTTGCGGCGAGTTCGTCAAGGTTGCTTCAAACCCACAAAGGTTCGTCTGAAACTATTGATAATTATTTGCCTGACTTGCAAAAATGGAGCTTCAAACCCACAAAGGTTCGTCTGAAACCTTGTGTGTTGCCACTCTCATCATAGAACCATTGCTGCTTCAAACCCACAAAGGTTCGTCTGAAACCATTTGGTGTGAGCGTGAGCGAGAACTCAAATATGCTTCAAACCCACAAAGGTTCGTCTGAAACACCCAGCGCGCTCGAGCAGCACCACTGCCTGCCGCTCGCTTCAAACCCACAAAGGTTCGTCTGAAACGACGGAGACAGATGCCACCCCTCGATCGGAGGTGCCAGCTTCAAACCCACAAAGGTTCGTCTGAAACGTTGCGCTGTTCGACGGCGGCGATCGCCCCGAACAGCTTCAAACCCACAAAGGTTCGTCTGAAACCGTACCGGCGTAGATGGCCTCGCCGGACAACCCCTCGCTTCAAACCCACAAAGGTTCGTCTGAAACGCTGGTACCAGAATCGCGATCGAGTGAGCGACGCGAGCTTCAAACCCACAAAGGTTCGTCTGAAACGATCGAGATCGCCGACTACGCCTCCGCGATCCAGGCGCTTCAAACCCACAAAGGTTCGTCTGAAACCCGGTACACGTCCGCCTCGCCTTTCGGCTCGCCGCTTCAAACCCACAAAGGTTCGTCTGAAACCTGTGGCGCGTGCACCGATCGGCCAGCTCGCGGTGAGCTTCAAACCCACAAAGGTTCGTCTGAAACGCCGAGCGCTTCCTGCGCCGCGATCTCCTCGGTGTCGCTTCAAACCCACAAAGGTTCGTCTGAAACCTCCGTGGAGAGGCCAGCCAGTAACGTCCGGACGTCGCTTCAAACCCACAAAGGTTCGTCTGAAACCCCCAGTAGGTAAGCCACCGGCACCGATGGCACCGCGCTTCAAACCCACAAAGGTTCGTCTGAAACGACGTCGACGAACACGTAATTGACCGATCCGGTCGTGCTTCAAACCCACAAAGGTTCGTCTGAAACTCGGCCGGTGTGGACGATTAACGCCCGATAAAACCACGCTTCAAACCCACAAAGGTTCGTCTGAAACAGTTCGAACTCGGCGATGACACGATCGCCGTCGCTTCAAACCCACAAAGGTTCGTCTGAAACGACTGAAGAAGCTCGCCGAGTCGGTCGCTCATCTTAGCTTCAAACCCACAAAGGTTCGTCTGAAACTGACCTTTTTGTCTGGCATACCCACTACTCACGCGCGCTTCAAACCCACAAAGGTTCGTCTGAAACCCCGTCGTGTTTTCCAATCACGACCCACACCTCCGAGCTTCAAACCCACAAAGGTTCGTCTGAAACCGGCGTGATCGCGTTGCCGGCCGCCATCCAGAAGGAGCTTCAAACCCACAAAGGTTCGTCTGAAACGGAGGAGGGGATGCGATACCCGACGAACAGGACTTGCTTCAAACCCACAAAGGTTCGTCTGAAACTGCGCGTACGCGTCCGCCTCGCCCTGTGAGGTGATGCTTCAAACCCACAAAGGTTCGTCTGAAACGCGAAAAGACGTCCTGGGCGTCCTGACCGATCCCGTCGCTTCAAACCCACAAAGGTTCGTCTGAAACTCGGTATCCGCGGTGATGTACCCCATCCGCACGCCGCTTCAAACCCACAAAGGTTCGTCTGAAACACTTCTCAAACGGCCTTGGACCTTTGTCAGTAAATGGCTTCAAACCCACAAAGGTTCGTCTGAAACCCCGCGTGGATCGTCGAGACGGTCTGCCGGTGGGATGCTTCAAACCCACAAAGGTTCGTCTGAAACCGTGGTCGAGATACTCCAAAACCGCTTGTCTGAGCTTCAAACCCACAAAGGTTCGTCTGAAACATTGCCAATCCGCCTTCGGTGCCTGACCTGGCGACTGCTTCAAACCCACAAAGGTTCGTCTGAAACTTGGTTTTCCCATTCGCCGTCGCCGCCGTCGATCCAGCTTCAAACCCACAAAGGTTCGTCTGAAACGGTCGTGCTGTCGGTCTTCTCCTCGGCTGCACTTGCTTCAAACCCACAAAGGTTCGTCTGAAACACCCCCAGAACGCTGCCATCGAGGGAACGTAATCAGGCTTCAAACCCACAAAGGTTCGTCTGAAACTGGAACGGCGTGCTGAATCGAAGTTCCGAGACTGGGCTTCAAACCCACAAAGGTTCGTCTGAAACTGGTGAACGCTGGCTGAACCTGGATCGAGACTGGGCAGCTTCAAACCCACAAAGGTTCGTCTGAAACCACCGGCTTCAGCGATGTTCACGATGGCCCAGCAGTGCTTCAAACCCACAAAGGTTCGTCTGAAACTCCTCGATGTGCCTGGATGTGGCAGCATACACATCGCTTCAAACCCACAAAGGTTCGTCTGAAACAACGGGAACCAGGCCGAACGATGGGTTCGTGAACAGTGCTTCAAACCCACAAAGGTTCGTCTGAAACTCTGAAACCGTTCCAGATGGGCGTTCAGCGGATCCACGCTTCAAACCCACAAAGGTTCGTCTGAAACCCTGGCGAAACGTGGGTGAATCCACGGATTCCTGCTTCAAACCCACAAAGGTTCGTCTGAAACGACAACTCAGCGCGATCTCGAAACGAGGTGAGTTCGCTTCAAACCCACAAAGGTTCGTCTGAAACACACGAGCGCCATCCCCGCCGGGAGTCGCGTCGCAAGCTTCAAACCCACAAAGGTTCGTCTGAAACTCTACGACCTGAAGCGGAACTCGCTGTGGGCGTCGCTTCAAACCCACAAAGGTTCGTCTGAAACTGAAATATGGGAACCAGTTCGAAGAACGGGATCGGCTTCAAACCCACAAAGGTTCGTCTGAAACGTTCCACCAGTGGGCTGCTGGTAATATCAAAAGATGCTTCAAACCCACAAAGGTTCGTCTGAAACGGCTGATCTGGCTAACCCCACGCCGTTTTTCGTGGGCTTCAAACCCACAAAGGTTCGTCTGAAACTGGGTCGTGCCCCCGCCACGAAGTTCGTCGAGGGTGCTTCAAACCCACAAAGGTTCGTCTGAAACCATCGATTCCTTCCCCTTCTTACTGGCCCAGTGGCCGCTTCAAACCCACAAAGGTTCGTCTGAAACCTCCTTACGGGTTTTCGGGAGGACTCGGAGGACAAAGCTTCAAACCCACAAAGGTTCGTCTGAAACAGCGCGAAACCTCCGTCGATCGCGTCGATCAGCGAGCTTCAAACCCACAAAGGTTCGTCTGAAACACGTCGATCTCCTCGACCCCCTCGGTCGAGATCCCGCTTCAAACCCACAAAGGTTCGTCTGAAACGACGCGATCGCCGCCGTCGCGATGGCTATCGGGAAGCTTCAAACCCACAAAGGTTCGTCTGAAACACCGATATCTGGGGCGACCATCCGCCCGGAATGACGCTTCAAACCCACAAAGGTTCGTCTGAAACCGTATGACCTCTCCTACGAGCAGGGCGGGATGACGACGCTTCAAACCCACAAAGGTTCGTCTGAAACACCGAGTCGTTGCCCACCGAGAAGGGGGACGAAGCGCTTCAAACCCACAAAGGTTCGTCTGAAACCGAGAGAACGGTCGCTTTCGCGAGCGCCGCTTTGTTGCTTCAAACCCACAAAGGTTCGTCTGAAACGAACCTTCTGATCGCCGAGGGGACCGTCGAGGCACCGCTTCAAACCCACAAAGGTTCGTCTGAAACAGTGATGTCGGCCGGACCGACCCGCGCGTGTGGGATGCTTCAAACCCACAAAGGTTCGTCTGAAACTCGTAGTTCCTCCCAGGCGGCGATCTGCGCATCAGTGCTTCAAACCCACAAAGGTTCGTCTGAAACCACGGATACGTCCAGATTCGGCAAGGACGTCGTCGGCTTCAAACCCACAAAGGTTCGTCTGAAACTCGAGGACGTCGACGCCGAGTTCGTCCTGGAGCGCTCGCTTCAAACCCACAAAGGTTCGTCTGAAACTCCGCGATCGGCAACTCGGAGTCCGCCAGGCGTTCGCTTCAAACCCACAAAGGTTCGTCTGAAACCGAGCCCTCGACTCGACGCTCGATCCCGTTGCTCAGGCTTCAAACCCACAAAGGTTCGTCTGAAACAACGGGTCTCTCGCCGTCCTCTATCGGGTCTCCGCTTCAAACCCACAAAGGTTCGTCTGAAACGCGAGAGATCCTGTTGCATGAGGAGGTCGAGTCCGCTTCAAACCCACAAAGGTTCGTCTGAAACCGTCGTAGCGCTGCCCCTCGAGGAGCAGCATCACGAGGCTTCAAACCCACAAAGGTTCGTCTGAAACATCTGCTGCGTGCGGATGTCCTCGTCTCGGTGGGTGCTTCAAACCCACAAAGGTTCGTCTGAAACTGATGAAGGCCAAACACGAGGAGGAGGACAACAAGCTTCAAACCCACAAAGGTTCGTCTGAAACTGCGGCGAGAGCGTCTCAAACGTCGGCTGGTAGTGGCTTCAAACCCACAAAGGTTCGTCTGAAACCACTCCGGGATGCTTGCAGACGGCGAGACGATCGACGCTTCAAACCCACAAAGGTTCGTCTGAAACGGTGATCGTGGTCGTGGGTGCGGCAGGGAGGGGCTACGCTTCAAACCCACAAAGGTTCGTCTGAAACCGAGTGGCCGTCGATCTGCCGCGACGTCCTCGAGCTTCAAACCCACAAAGGTTCGTCTGAAACTGTTGGGTTAACGATTCCCAAGGAAGGATTAGACGAGCTTCAAACCCACAAAGGTTCGTCTGAAACGATCAGGATGGCCGCCTTCTCGCCGACGTACTCTTTGCTTCAAACCCACAAAGGTTCGTCTGAAACCGTCGAGAAATCCGTCGTGCGTGCCGCCTACCGGGCGCTTCAAACCCACAAAGGTTCGTCTGAAACCCGCCCTGATTCGGGCGAGTAGAGGCCATTACTGGCCGAAATCACATTAACATTTTCATCGACCTCCAATACCTCCCAAACCCCTGGGGGGTTGATGGATTGCCATCGTCAAGGCTGGCCAATCCAGATCGAAGGGGATGACGATGCTATGTGAATCGGCTTCCAGGCTCATCAACGTCACCGAAGGTCGAAAATTCGAACGCAGCAGGATTTGAGGATTCGAATACGACGATTGAATCGTCCGGCTCCAGTTTCTTTTGAATATCGTTCTTCATTGCGGTGACCTGTCCTTCGGTGAGTTCACCGTAAAAAACGGAGTACTGGAGATGTTCCAGCCGGCGCCGGAGCAGCTTCCGGTACACGGACGTCCTCTCCGCAGGGACGTCATAGACAACGATCACGTGCATCTCACCACCACCGTTCGGTTGCGTGGTATTCCTCTCCGGTTAAAATATGCTTCTTCAGGCTGAGGACGTCCGTGCGGACGAGCGTCTTGTAACTCACGTTCCGCTCAAGCCGCGGGTGAGCTACCGTCTCGTCCAGGAGTTTTTCAAACTCTTCAAGCACGGTCATCCGACCACTTTCGGTTAACAGACAGCCGTCGAGCTCCGATTCGAAATCATCAGCTGTGATTTGTTGACGGTTAACTAGTCGAAAGACGAGGCGATCGGCCAGAACCGGTTTGAAGATGTCAGCGATATCTAGGGAAAGCGTAAACCTGCGCTCGCCCGGTTCGTGTACGAACCCGACTGTCGGATCGAGTGCAGTTTTTCGGATCGCGGAGACGCAGGTCGTGTACGTCATCCCATTTAAGAACGAGACGATGGCATTGGCTTCGTTTGTCGGTGGGTTATACTGCCGTTTCGTGAGTTCGAATGGATCGCGTAGAATCCGGTCAAAACAACGATAATACGCCTTTCGTGCGTTCCCTTCAACCGCTCGTAATTCGTTTATGGTCTCTATCGACGTCACTTGCTCTTTCGCAGCAGCGAGATCCGAGATGGCGTCACCAAACTCTCCCCGTCGCCCATCATAGTACCGGAGGTTGCTCCGCATATTGTGGATGCTCGCCCGTATAATCCGTTGCGCGATAGCGAGTCGGCGATCGTCATCATAAGCACGGACCTGCTCGACGACGGTGTTCCCGGACACTTGCCCCCGTTTTGGTAGGTACGAACCCTTGTAATAGTCTTTCCACCCGAATACGTGCGCGGGCACACCGTGGTCGTTCAGCAGCCCCAGCGCGCGAGTGTTGAAATCGATCTGCCCGTGGAGGTATAATGAGTCGATGGATTCGACCGGTAAATACTCCGTTTCACCATCCAACGTGTCGATGCGTAGCGTTCCTTCATTACGCGAGAGTGTCCCGTCAGCGAAAACGTGATGATTTGGTTTTGGCATTGGTTACATCCAGCAGATATCTTGGTACAGACAACTATCGCAGTACGGTTTCTTTTCTAATGCCGGCGGTGTTTCCGCGGCGACCGTGTCCAAGATCCCTTCGATCGTCGCCTCGATTTGAGCCGTCGTCTCTGCGTTCAGCTCGACTTGTTCGCGACTTCGTTCGGTCGGGTAGGCGAGTACGCCGTCCTTTTCGATATTATGGATCTCGCGCAGATACCAGAGGTAAAACAGAAGCTGCATACGAGCCGGTTTCTCCAACGCTGAGGAGACCTTCACCTCCATTATGTCTCCGGAATCAAGCACGTCAAGCTGGATCCGACCGTCTATCTGGAAGGACTTTCGCGAACCTTGATAGCTGGTTTCGTCGACGTGAGTTCCGCGTTGAATATTGGTTGTTTCCCTATCGATGTCGATATCCCGCGACATAAACCAGAGTTCACGCCGGCAGACGTGATAGTATTGGACCATAAGTCCCGTAATACGCGTCTGGGGATTACGCGCAGGGTCACGTTCCGCCGCAACGTATTCGTCTACACTGATGGACATCGTATTAGCCTCCCTGCCCGGTATCAAGACATTTAGATGACATCTGTATACCTGAATCAAGAAGAGCTATATAAAACTGGGGTAGAACGGTGGTTTGTCAGAAACTCGTGAAGCGCCCTGAGACGCCCTCCGATTCCCGAAGGCCACCGTCAGCAAAGTCATATGAGAGACCGCCGCTTCCGGTATACCAGAACACCTGTACGCCATCCGCGGACTCCTCTTTTCCGTCAATACGCGTGATACCTGCGGCATCGTCAATGACGGTCGCCGGGACGGAGATCCGGATGTCGGAACAGTTCTCAAGCAGTTCGTATGCTCGGCGGGGACGCTCCGAAAACAGGTCTCGGATCTCGTTCAGCCGCCGGCGCTCGGAAGCGGTCAGTCCGACCAGGACGTCGAAGGTTTCCCGTCCGTCAATAAGTGACCGTTTCGCGAGATTCGGCGCGTCCGCCGTCTCAATATATTCCCGGATTCGTCCGCTCGAGAGTTGTTCCTCGCTCAGACGGTTGAAGTACTCATCCACCGCTTCTTTCGAGACGTCGACATCGCGTGCATCCGAGGGATTCGGGACGTTATTGAGGACGTCTCCAATGAGTTCCAGATGGGCCGGAAGCCGAAGTTCCTCACCGTGGCGTTCATACACATAGTGAGCCAGCGGTGGGCTCGTTGGGTTCTGAGGAGTATCCTCGTCAGTGCGAGCAAGCGTCCAGACGGTAACCCGTCCACCGTTCTTTCCCCACTCGTATGAGCGGTTGCAACGGCCCGCCGCCTGCACGATACTATCCGGCGGGGCAACGTCTCGAAACACGTTTTCAAAACTGAGGTCAACGCCCGCCTCGATCGCCTGTGTTGAAACGAGGATCACGGGTACCTCACTCGTCGCGAGCCACGTCACCAGTTGGATCAGAACCTGTCGATCAAACGGCCGATATCGCGAGTTAAGCGTCAGGAGGTAGATCTGTTTTCCTCCGTCATCCATTGGGGACGCCGTTGGATCGAATTCCTGGCGGTCGATCGGGTTCTCAAACCCGACATCTTCCAGTACGGCGGCCGCGACTGAGCGAACCGATCGGCAGGTCGTCGCATCAATATCCCGTCGTTCCAGAACCGTTCTGATCGAGTCCCCCAGGTGAACTACTTTCTCCCGGTCCTGGATCGCCTCCGTCAGTGTCCGGGAGCTCTGGATGGTGTTACAGATAGCCAGACAGGAACCCTGTTGACCGAGGCTATTGTAAATACGATCCGCGGCAGTCTTGTGGCTCACATAGTGCTTTTCAGGGGCTTCCGGCGACGGATCAAGCGACCGCGCCGTCGTGTCTATCGTGTAGCGAACACGTTCCGCTTCCTCGAAGTACTGCTCTTCCGGGGCTGGAGGAAGCTGGATCGGATACGTCGGATTAGCCTCACAGCGAACACAGGAGTCGGACGTATGGTCTGCACCGGCGCTAAGCAGCGATACCGTCTCTCGATCCCGAAGCAGCGTCGGCTGCGTCGCCGTCATCGCGATGACCCGGGCGTTATATTCGTCCGTGAGCAGGTCCAGCAGACGCTGGACGCCGTCCCACCAGCCTTTCGGCAGCGCCTGGGGCTCATCAAGAATTACTATCCCGCCATCCAGCGCGGAGAGCTTCAGACCTTGGCGATTGGTGGGTCCGGCGAGGCTTTCGAAGAGTTGCACGAAGGTCGTGAGAACCGTGCCATCACGCCAGGCCTCCCCGAGAAGCGCGGCGTGCTCGTTCGCATCCGTGTCGTCGACGTCATCGGTTCCGGAACCATAGTGAACGACCGTCTCACTCAAGTAATGATGGACAGTAAGCGCCGACTTCGTAGGGTCGGCGCCCCAGAGATCTTCGTCCTCGAAGATCGCCCGAGTCTGTTCGATGATGCTCGTATACGGCAACGCGTAGACGATCGGTCGTGGTTCCGATCGTTGGTCCGTCTCATCGAGTATGTCACGCGCTTCGAATGCCGCCGACAGGCCGGTGAACGTTTTGCCGAGGCCGGTCGGTAGCGAAAGGGTCGCGACGGCGGAGTCATCACCGTTCAGCCAGTGGTGTACCCCACGTATCGATTGTCGGCGGGCTCGTTCGCGATCATCGTTGAGTCGAGCCGTGAGTTCGTTCGTCGGTGGTTCATCTCGGAGGTCGGCAATGTATTCCTCGATAACGTCCTTTTTGAGCGTATCAAGGTCAAAGACGGCCGACCCATCAATCGGGATCGCGTGGCTCTTATCGGCAAGCGTAGTGGCGGCCCAGTAGTGGAGGAGTCGGTCGTAGAGCTTCGCGGGGAGCTTCTTCGACTCGGGCTCGATGCCACCGAATAGTTCTTCGGCACTGTGCGATCGTAGTTCATCCGCTGCAGAACCGGATCGAGCCCACTCGTAGAACTCTCCCCACGAGCACTCGGAACCAGCCTCCTCGAACAGGCCTGTGACTGCTGCTGGCCAGGCGGAATCGATCGCTTCGAGTTGTGAAGACAGTACGTTCGACCCCGATTCGAAAGCACCTGCAAGCGTTTCTGCAGTATAACTCGCTGCTTTCGGTAGTGCTTGGTGATGACGTGCTATCGCTAGTGTTCCCGCGAGTCGGTCACGGGGTGGTGCGTCCAGCTCCCCCAGTACGTACCAGGTTGCGAGTGCCCCAAATCTGGCGTGGGCCTTCTCCTCGGATGGACCGTCGTATTCTCCTCGGACGTACGCTTGAAACTGTGGAGTTGCTTTGCCGATATCGTGAAGCGTCGCGGTGGCTCTGAGATAGTCCGCTCGTTCGTCGCTCGGCCCAAACAGGCGAGCGGCCCGATCACCAACGACCGCGTTATGCGCCGTCAGTCGGAGATCGCCAGCGGGCGTCAGACTCTCAGCATCGTATCCGTCCCGAACATCTGGGTCATCGATCGGATGGGAAATGAGTGGCTGTTTCATTGTTCAAAGCGGATGTGGTCGAGCGGCGACTATCGGAACACGACGGTTCGATCTTCCACCTGAACGGGAGTTACATCAGCTTTGTCAGCGATTTTTACCCGTTCGCCGCTTCGTTTGGTGAACACATAATCATCGAACCGTGTCGTCCGCCGACCACCGCGTTCGGCCTCCATAACGGCTGGTGACCGTTCCACACCGTAGGACACGCCAGGTTGTGGGACCGTCTCCGATAGCGATACCGGGACGATCGAATCGATGCCGTCGGCGTTCGACGTATGAGTCGGGCTGGCATCGGTCGTGACGTCCTCGATAGTCGCGAGATATTCGGATTTCCCGAGGCTCGGTGGGTAAACCGCCGTCCCGTTGTCGAGATGGTCCCGTAAGGATTCGTAGAAGGATGCGTCCTCAACGGCAACGTCGATCCTGTATACCGGGTCCGCGAGCACCTCGTAGGCGTGGAGTTGTCGGTCTTTCGTTGTATCCTGGTAGGTGATCTGATACGACCGCCAATGACCACGCGTTTGTGTGACGTCTTGCCCTGGATCAGTTCCGAGCCCTGTTGTCGGAACGTTAACCGTTCTGAGGTCCGCGAGTGGCGTGATAGAGATCGCGGAGTTATCGCTCTGAAAGACGTCGTAGTAGGAATCTCGGTTCGAGCCGACGATCGCTGCAAGCAGCCCCGAAACCGTTGTTCGTGGCGGGATCCGGTATGTCTGCTTCGTAACGCTGCGTCCAACCCGCTTGAAATGTCCCCACGTGGACCGAATGGTAAAGGACAGACAGCGGTCCGGGACGCCATCGTCGTCGATGTGTGGGGTCATTTTGCTGTGATGTTCGGAGACACTAGTTTGCGAGGTCACGCTCTTCGATGACGTCGATCTCGTGGACGTCATAGCCGGCTTCCGAGAGCACGTCGCCGAAGTCATCGGCGGAGACGAGATCGGACCCAGTATCGACCGTGAGACGTCTGTCGCCAAGAACGTGAACGGTTTCAATACGATCGGAGACGTCCGAAAGCGTCTCAAGGAGCTCGGACGCGTCGACGGTGACGTCGGACACGGAGCGGAGCGGCTGTTCGCTTTCTTCGGCGAGATCGAGCAGGTTCTGCAGGCCGCCGATATGGAAATCCTTCTCCGAGTATTCCACACGCACGTAGAGTCGCGGTTCCTGGCCGAGCTTCGACCGCGATGTCGTCTGATTCTTCAGGGCCCGCCAGCACAACGTATCCAGTCGCTGAACGTCGTCTTTCGAGAGATTCGTCGCCGCAGCGTTGTTGTTGTCCACAAGTCCCCAGAACGGGAAGATGCCGTATTTGATGCGCTTATCATCGAGGTCAAAGCCGCCTTGGCGGTTCTCCTCACCAGTCGAGATGACGCTCGTCAGTGAGTCGTATTCCTCGTTTTCCTCGACTTCATTCAGCGACTTCGAGGGGAGGAACTGAACCGGTCCTTGGAAGTTGTTCGGGAACGAGTCGCTGAGGGCCTGTCGGAACGCCTCGTCTTCTTCATCGTCGCTTGATTCGAAGCTGAGGGTTGCTCCGAAATAGCGGACGTCGGTCGCAGCATCGAGGAACCTCTTCCCGAGGTCGGAGACGTCTTCGATATCGTCGGCGTCATTGACATCGTCTAACACGTCTTTAACGAGCGTCGTTCTGGTTCGGGATTCTCCGTTGAGCTTCTTCACGTAGATGTCGAAGCCGTCATCGAGGAGTTGATCCCGGATATACCGCTTGAGACGAACATCAGTGACGATTCCTTGTCCCGTATCCGGGTCACGACGAGGACGGTTGTCGCCGATGGGGTTGCCGTTGGGATTGCAGTCCTGTGCGTCGTACACGAAGAGGATTTCCGAGCGGTTGGGTGTCGTCATTGTTTTTGGATATGGATGTTAGTCAGCAGACTGTTCTTCGGCCATCTCGGCCTGACTACTGTCTTCTCTCAGGTCGAACGCGACTGGCATAGATCGCCGTCCGTGGGCGTGACCAAGTACGTAACAGAACCGGAGTTCGCGCTTATCGATGTCCCATTTCGACGGCATCTCTTCGGTCGTCTCAATGAGTTCGTCAACCGTCTCCGGGAAGAGGAGGTCGCGCTCGTACTCCGAATCGTGTGCATAAACTTTGGCCTTTTCCAGAGCGGACGTGAGGGCATTTTCGAGCCCGTTTTTCGTGAGTTCATCACCCGCCGTCTTTGAATCCAGCGGACGGCCGACTCCCCGCTCGTTTTCTTGATGCCAGCTCACTTGGCCGACAAGCACGCCTGCAACGGCCGCTGCGCGTCGAGTCGTTGCGTCGAAGAGCGGCCGTTCCAGAAAAGAATCGAGCCGTTGTGTTCGAATCTCCGATACCTCCGTCATATCGATGTTTCTCTCCGTTAGTGAAGTCATCTGTTGGTCTGGTTCGATGGGAACGTCAAGGCCGTTCAGGAGGCCAGCCCGTGAAAGGGCCTCCAGCTGGACAAGCTGCTGTGCGATCAGTGGCGCAGGCGGGGGATCGCCGTCTTCGCTGGCATCATCATATCGATCGAGGTACTCTCCGAAGAGTACCGACGCCTCGATCGGGGTGCCAGCGATGATTCGATGATCGACGATCCGCCGGAAATCATCGCCCTCCTCGTCGCGGTACGCGAAGGTACTATTCGTGAATTCGTGGCCGGCGATCAACCCATACGCAACCTTCCGTCCGGGGTCTCGCTTCGTTGGGAGATCCAGTAGCGGCCATCCCTGATGCGGAGTAAAGCCGCCACGCTCCGGATCGAGGGTCGGACCCTGTCTGGTGTCGACCAGTGCATCGGCCAGCGTGGTCAACCAATACGTATCGGCGGCCGGTTCCTCAGCGATGACGTTCTTATCGTCGCTGATCGGCATCGTGACCATATAGAACCGGAGCTCGGTCTCTGCAAGTTCACGTATCGTCTCGTCGTCGCTATCTTGGAACCGATATGTGACGCGAGCCATCGGTGGTGTCCCCGTCTCGTCGTCATCGGAATTACGAAGGGCATCGATCGCTCGGTAGAGCAACTGCGCTTTCTCGGCGGTGAGTTCCCCAGCGAAATAGGGCAGTGCGTACGTCTCTATGCCGCCGTTGCGATGGACGCAGGCATCGATCAGATCTTGACCCTTCGAGAACAGCATCGCAACGTCCTCGCTAACCGGGTAGTTGCGCCAGGACTCCTGTTTACGGAGGGCCGGTTGGGCGTCCGGGTGCTTGACCGAAAAGATCCCGAGGGGACTCTCCGGTGTCCCGACGACGTGTGCTTCCTCGCCGGTGACAACACCGACAGCATCACCCTCCGATGCACCGGAGTCGATGTTCTTATCGGCAGCGTTGCCGGTCGCATACCGGCGCATCGCTGCATTGAGAACGTCGATATCTGCAGGATAGATCCAGTCCGCACCGCGGTCATCCGGCCCCTCGATTTCGGTGGTATCGACGCGGAACCGGATCGTCAGGACCGTCGGGATGGACTCGTCGGCTGGAAGCCGCGAAACGATATCCTCCTCGAGGGACTCGAGGCTATCCGAATCCTTCTCGAAGAGATCCGCGAGCGCGTCGATGATCCAGCCATCCGGATGGCCATCGTCACCAGTTACGCTTTGCACTCGATCCTGTCCCGTCCAGGAGCGGACACGGCCGAGGATCGTACTCGCGACACCGTTGGCATCGTTACCGTTTTTCGACCCGATCTGTGTGAGACTATATTTTGCCCCACGTCCGGAGGATTTGTGTGAGTACGCCAGGTTCGGAATATCCGATTCACGGAGAGGCTGGCGCTCAAACCCCTCAATCGCTGGCGCATCGCCGGTTAAGTCGACGTCAACGGTGATGAGACGCCCCTCGTCGACGAACGGATCAAGCTTGCTCGAGGTTGTATAGAGTTCTCCGCCGCTTTCGGCGACGGCTAGCACCCCATACAGTGCCATTACATCCTCGAAGCTCGCCGGTGGACGATCGTGCCAGTATTGGTCGATGGCCTCCTGGAAGTCGGACCTTGTGGGGCTGCTCACGGTCGGGTCACCACCTGCTGCTGCGACATTATTGTACCCCTTCCTGGGCTTGCAGCGCTTCCCGGGGGCCGACTTTCGAGTCCTGTTCAATATTGATGAAGCCCAGTCCCAGAGCGTTTCTCTCTCCGAGCCCGGCATCCAGCGCCAGATTTAGGTGACGTCGATGATCGTCATCGCGAACCTCGTACTCGAATCGCCATTTCGAAAGTACGACCGTTCGTTCCTCGCCTTGCGTCACTTCCAGCGGCAGTGCGAAGGTCTTTATTAGCTCGTATTCGCTGAACAGGTTTCCTTCCCGGTCAGTCGGACCTGGAAGTTCATCCGGACAGAAGAGGTCGTGTTTCTTATCGAGATTTTGTTGGATCTGTGTCTGAAGTGGATCCATCGAGTGCTCCGGCCGCCAGAACACGGCGCCGTCACCGTCAGGTTCGATACCGTAGTCATCGAGCCTCCAGGGTGGGATACGGACGAGGAGGCCTGTCCCACTCTCGATCGTCCCCCGTGTCCCCGGCTCGCCAACGTCGGGGGAGACCGGCGTGACGTCGGTCACTTCGAACGACATCTCCCCGACGTTGAATTCCGGATCCTGTGCGAGTCCTGCGGAAACAGCCCGTAGCAGATCTGGATCCGTCGCTGAGACGAGCACGTTCCGCTGTTCTCCTTCGGAGATATCTCCCCACGGAAATATGTTCGAGAAACATAGCCCGATCGGGCGGTTCGCATCGTGGAGATCGGTGAACTTCGTCCCCTCGAGGGTGCGCCAAATTCGGCCTCGGAGCTGGTGATGTGCCGCGTGATTATAGACTGTGCTTGCTTGGGCTTCGAGCCGGATCAGCAGTCGCATATACTGGCCCATTGAGGTGTTACTTGGGAGAGCATATCAGTTAGTGATCATTGTCTCTCATTGTATAAGTGTTTGTGCAACGGTAAACGAAAGAAACCCCCAATGGGGTTCGTCTGAGAACTGTCGATGCACCCCATCTCAGTCCTTCTGCTTCAAACCCTCTATCAGGGGACGACTGGAACGAAAGTATGATGGAATGCACACCATTATGAGATACAGACGTGGTTAGTTGCATCGAAACTAATCCTCGTAGCGGAATCGGATGTTTTTCTCCGGAATACTCTCAATTAGTTCAGCCTCACACAGTATCTTAATTCGATTTTCATCAGCCAAGACTCCGAGAGCATCCCGGATATCTGTTGAAATAGGACGGCCCTCTGCGTTAACTAAAGTTCGTACTTGTTCCAGCGTTACCCACTCGACCTCAGTATTCTGAAGCGTCTCTGAAACTTGCTTAGCATCTTTCCGGGTTCGTTTCCGTCTGCTTCTCATAATGCATCCTATTCGTTAGGAATCTATATTTAAATATCTATCTACAGTACAGAAGAACTGAAAGAATTTCCTCAAGGAAGCAGTGGTAGGATGATTGTTTGCGCGCAACGACCACGCACACGACGCACGGTCCTCTATCGCAGTCATATGCTATTCGGCCGCGAACTCGACGCCGGTGAACTCGAACCGCGCGCCGCCGTCGGCTCCGTTGGTCACGGTGACGTCCCACCCGTGGGCCTCGGCGATCCGCTGCACGATGCTCAAGCCGAAGCCGGTTCCCTCGGCGTTCGTCGAATACCCGGCTTCGAACACGGCCGCGGCGTCGTCGTCGGGAATCCCCGGACCGTCGTCCTCGACGGAGAACCCGTCCTCGAGGCCGCCGATCGTCACGGTCACGGTCTCGCCGCCGTGCTCGACGGCGTTTCGGATGAGGTTCTCGAACAGCTGTTTGAGTCGCTTCTCGTCGGCCATCACGGTTCGGTCGTCGGCGATGACCAGCTCGGCGTCGCTCGTCGCGACGGTCTGCCAACACGCCTCGACCACGGCCGCGAGATCGACCGCGTCGGTCTCCGCGACGGCCTCACCCTGCCGGGCCAGCGTGAGCAGGTCCTCGATGAGTGTCTCCATCCGGCCGTGGGCTCGCTCGACCGCGTCCAGGTGCGGGCTCTCGCACTCCTCGCGTGCCAGCTCGAGGTGCCCGGTCGCGACGTTCAGCGGATTTCGCAGGTCGTGTGAGACGATGCTCGCGAACTCCTCGAGGCGCTCGTTGGCCCGCTTGACGGTTTCGCGCTCGGTCACGTCGATGTACATCGCCAGCGTGCCGGTGACCTCGCCGTCGGCGTCTTTTCGCGGGACCGCCCGCAACCGGGTCTCGATCACGTCCCCGTCGGCGGCCACCAGATCGCGGGATTCGTTGGTGAACGCACCGTTCAGGGCGTCCTCGTAGCCGCCGTCGTCGATCAGCGCCCGCTCGGAGTCGGTCGTGTAGCACTCCGCGAGGTCGGTGCCGACGAGCGCGTCCGGCTCGACCCCGAGCGTGTCCGCGAACTGGTTGTTACAGTCCTCGATGATCGGCCGGCCGTTCTCTGCTCGCGTGACGACCGCCATCACCGGCGCCTCCTCGAACAGCGTCCGATACTGCTCCTCGAGCCGGGTCGTCAGATCCTCCAGCTCCTCGGTCTTTCGCTTGAGTTCCTCGGTCTTCCGCTCCAGCTCCCGTTGGTAGCGCTTGGAGTCGTCGATGTCGAGGTGGATCCCGACCGCACGGACCGGCTCCCCGTCCGCGTCCCGGTCGACGACCCGGCCGAGGTCCCGGATCCACTTCCACTCGCCGTCGGCGGTCCGCATTCGATGCGTGGTTTCGTAGTGGTCCGTGTTCCCCCGCAGATGTGCCGCGAGCGCGTCCCTGACGTCGTCGATGTCGTCGGGGTGCACGCGCGACTCCCACGTCTCGACGTGCGGTTCGAGGTCGTCGAGATCGTAGCCGAGCATCTCGGCCCACTGGTCGTTGAACTCGACCGCGTCGGTCCGCATGTCCCAGTCCCAGACGCCGAGGGTCGCCCCTTCGACCGCGAGCTCGAGCCGGTTCTTGAGCGTCCGGATCTCCCGCAATCGCTGCTTCCGCTCGGTGATGTCCCGCGAGATGACCATGAACCGGTCGCCGTCGTTCACGGGCAGGCGAGTCAGATGCACCTCGACGGGGAACCGCGTGCCGTCCGCGGTCTCGAACGTCGTTTCGATCTCGGTCCGGTCGCCGACGTCCATTCGGCTCCAAATCTCCCGCAGCTCCTCCGGATTGATCTCCCGGTCGATCTCCCAGACCTTCTGCCCGACGAGTTCGTCCTTCGGCTGGTCGAACGCCTCGCAGAACTGTCGGTTCACGTCGACGATGGTCCCGTCGGTGGTGTGGATGTCGATCATGTCGGGGGAGTTCTCGAAGAGCGTCTCGAAGCGAGCCGTGGTCCGTTCGAGGCGGTCCTCGCGCGCCTTGGCCTCGGTGACGTCGCTCACGCGGACGATGTATCCGCCGATCGTCGTCGCCCGCTGGGTGCGTCCCCGCGCCTCGAGCCATATCCACGACCCGTCCGCGTGGCGGAAGCGAAAGTCGGCGGTGACGATCCCGTCGTCCGCTGACTCGAACAGGTCGGTGAACGCCGCACGGACGTCCTCGTGATCGTCGGGATGGACGTGTTCGAAGAGCCGTTCACCGACGTCGTCTCCAGGTTCATACCCGGTGAGACGCCGTATGGACGGGCTTTCGTACAGGATATCTCCCGGCTCCGTCACGATCAGGACGCCGTCGGCGAGGTTCCGAACGAGCTCCTGATATTGCTTCTGCGTCAATTCCATTTTGCAGGACATTGATATCAATCATTTAAGAAGTCTTGCATTATTCGGGGCGTGGGGAGTCGATCCGGGCGGCGTCTCCCAGGTTCCTTCCCGTCACCGAGCCACCGTGCAGCGCCTCGACACGGCACGTTTTCCGTCTGCCCATCCAATCGGCGTCCATGACCGACCACTCACACGCCGATCACGCCGACGCCGCTGACCACTCCGACGACCACTCTCACGATCGCGACCACTCCCACGATCACGACCATTCCCACGATCACGACCATTCCCACGATCACGACCACTCCCACGACCATCATCAACACGATCTGGCCGAACTGGACGTCGCCGTCGTCACGGTCACGAGCTCGCGGTCGATGGACGAGGACGCGACCGGCGATCGCCTCGTGGCGATGCTCGAGGAGGCGGGCCACGAGGTGTCGGTTCGGGAGCTGATCCCGGACGACTTCGACCGGGTACAGGGGACGGTCAACCGGCTCGTCGGACGCGGCGACGTCGACGCCGTCATCACGACCGGCGGGACCGGCGTCACCCCGGACGACGTCACGCCCGAGGCGGTCCGCCCGCTCTTCGAGAAGGCGCTGCCGGGCTTCGGGGAGACGTTCCGGCGGCTCTCGTTCGCCGAGGTCGGCACGAAGACGATCGGTTCGCGGGCGACCGCCGGGATCGCCGACGGCGTCCCGGTGTTCTGCCTGCCGGGATCGACCGACGCCGTCGTCCTCGGCCTCGAGGACGTGATCCTCCCGGAGGTCGGCCATCTGGCGGGGCTCGCGCGGCGGGACGCCGACGAGGGAGAGGTGAACGAGGGGAAAGGGGACGCCGAGGACGGAGACACCGAGGAGGACGCTGAGGCGAACGGGAACTGACTCGAGGAACACCGATCGTGACGGGACGCCGATTCCGCGATCGCCGCTCCCTGCGCCCGCGTCAGCGCCGTCAGTCCGACTCGCTGGCGGCGTCGAGGGCGGGCAGCACCCGCTTGACCGCCGCGCCGTCCTCGAGGAAGACGATCGTCCGGGGCGGCCGGACCGCCTTCGGGCGGGCGCGCAGGTCGGCGGCCTCGGCGGCCTCGGCGACCGCATCGACGCCGACACGGAACTCGAGGCGGACGCGATCGGGCTGGACGAACGCCTCGGCGATCGTCGTGGCGTCGTCGATCGCGTCCGCCGTCACCGACTCTTCGTCGGCGTCCAGGGCGGGCTCGCGCCTCTCCGGACCGTCCGCCGCGTCCGCCGCGTCCGCCTCGCGCACGCGGACGATCCGGTAGGCGAGCGCGCCGTCGAGGGTCGGCTCGACGTCGGGGTCGGCGTCGGTGACCTGGAGGTCGCGCAGTCGCCCCGCGTCGCCGCTGATCTCGGAGGCCAGCAGCTGGGCGATCCGGACGCTGTCCTGTAGGCGGTCGTCGACCATCAGGCGACCTCCTCCGCGGTCGTGTCCTCGTCGTGGGGGCTCTCGTCGGCCTCCTCGTCGTTCGCATCGGCGCCGTCGGCCTCGGTGGCATCGGCATCGTCCGCCTCGCTGACGTCCGCATCGGCGTCGACGCCCTCACCGGCCAGCAGGTCCTCCCGGACCGCGCCCGCGAGCGGACCGACGTCGACCCCCTGTTCGTTGGCGTACAGCACCGCCGCGGCCTCGATCGTGATCTCGAGGCCGCGTTGGCGCTCGTTGATCGCGGCGACGGCAGTCCGCTTGTCAACGCCGGCGTCGACGACCGCCTCGAGGGCGCGCTCGAAGGTCGACTGTTCCCGGAGGATCGACTCGTCGGGAGTGAATCCCTCCGGCACGTTCACGGCGTCCGGATCGAAAGCGGGGACCAGATCGTCGTCCTCCCGGTCGAGCAGCCCACGCCCGGTGGCGACGTCGACGAGGCGTTTCGCCTGGTCGGGCGAGAACCAGTCGCGATCCAGCGAGAGGGCGACGACGAACTCGCCCTCGCCGAGTCGGTCCCGTCCCTGCTGGCGGAACGGCGCCGCGACGGCGGTCCGAAGACTCATACACGGCCGGGGGCGAGCCACGCCGGTAAAGCTACCGAACCGGGACGCTCCCGGCGCCTGTGGGCGCCGGAGTTGCCGACCGCCGCGTTCGACGACGGCCGGGCTTGATGGCCGCCGCGTTCGCTGACCGGCGCTTCAAACGGCCGTCAGCGACGACGCCCCCGAGTCGAACGGTTCAAGTATTCGCTCGGCGTTCCTGGGCGTATGAAGGACCAGGGACGCTCCACGCGGAAGCGAACGGGCGGTCGACTGCGACCCTCACACGACAAGAAGCGCCACCAGCTCGGCCGCGAGGCCGCCGAGACGACCGTCGGCGAGCCCCGCTTCCAGTACATCGACGCGCGCGGCACCGAGGAGAAGGTTCGCGCCCTCTCGACGAACGTCGCGCAGGTCTCCGTCGACGGCGAGACGGTGTCGGCCGAGATCGAGAACGTCGTCGAGAACCCCTCGAACGTGAACTACGTGCGCCGAAACATCCTCACCAAGGGTGCCATCATCGAGACGAGCGAGGGCCGCGCCCGCGTCACCTCCCGACCGGGCCAGACCGGCCTCGTCAACGCGGTCGCCGTCGACGAGTAACGCGACCGTTCTCGCGCTGCCACGTTCCCGACGATCGCCCCACGAGCCGTTGCGCCGCCGATCCGACTGGGCAATCGATCCGACGAGGCGACCGACCCGACGAGGCGATCGACCCGGGCGGGCCGACGCGCCGGCTCCGTCGCGATCCGCCGGTCCGGTCTATCCACGAACGTGGATATGGTTGTCGTTCCAAAACCGTTTTTGCACACGACTTCGCAGTATCCGGTGATGACCGCCTACACTGCGACCGTCACCGTCCGGCTCAAGCGGGGCGTGCTCGACCCCGAGGCCGAGACGACGAAGCGGGCGCTCGAACGGCTCGGCTTCGACCTCGAGGACCTCCGGTCGGCGGACCGGTTCGAGATCGACCTCGAGGCCGATGACGCCGACGACGCCGCCGAGCGGGCCGGCGAGATGGCCGAGCGTCTGCTGGCGAACCCGACCATTCACGACTACGAGGTCACGGTCGACCAGCGATGACCGTCACCGTCCTGCAGTTCGGCGGCTCGAACTGCGACCGGGACGCCGTCCGGGCGCTCGAACATCTCGGGATCGACGCCGAGCGCCGCTGGCACGCGGACGGCCTCCCCGCCGAGACCGACGGGATCGTCATTCCGGGCGGGTTCTCCTACGGCGACTATCTCCGCGCCGGCGCGATGGCCGCCCGCGCGCCCGTGATGGCGGAGGTTCGCGCGGCCGCAGCCGACGGAACGCCCGTCCTCGGCGTCTGCAACGGCGCCCAGATCGGCGCCGAGGCGTCGCTCGTCGCCGGCGCGTTCACCACCAACGAGAGCGCGCGCTTCCAGTGTGAGCCCGTTCACCTCCGTGTCGAGCGCGCGGACACGCCCTGGACTGCCGCCTACGACGTGGGCGACGTGATCCGGGTGCCGATCGCTCACGGCGAGGGCCGCTTCGAGATCGACGCGGACGCCTACGAGACCCTCGAGGCGGACGGCCGGATCCTCTTCCGGTACTGTGACGCCGACGGCGACGTCACCGACGCGGCCAACCCCAACGGCTCGACCGGAAACGTCGCCGGCATCCTCGGCGAGCGCGAGACGACCGCCGTGTTGATGCCCCACCCCGAACGCGCCACGCTGCCCGACGTCGCCGCGAGCACGGACGGACAGGGCATTCTGCGGGCCTTCGCCTAGATCGGGCGTTCCTCGAGGGGCGTCGGTGGCCATCGCGACCGCCACCCGCCACACCGGACGGGAACCCGTTCGACGTTAACTGTTTAAACGACCCGACCGCTACCTCACTGTATGAGCGACCAGCAGGGGGGCGCCACGCCCGCCGCCGATGACGCCGCTGCCGAGGATCAGCACCGCCGTGAGGACGCCGACCGGTTCGCGGGCCGGAAGGACGAGGACCTCCGCAGCCGGGACGTGACCGAGGGGGCCGACAAGGCCCCGCACCGGTCGATGTTTCGCGCGATGGGCTTCGACGACGAGGACCTCTCCTCGCCGCTCGTGGGAGTCGCCAACCCCGCGGCGGACATCACCCCGTGTAACGTTCACCTCGACGACGTCGCGGACGCGGCGGTCGACGGGATCGACGCGGCCGACGGGATGCCCATCGAGTTCGGCACGATCACCATCTCCGACGCCATTTCGATGGGGACCGAGGGGATGAAGGCCTCGCTCATCTCTCGGGAGGTCATCGCCGACTCCGTCGAGCTCGTCTCCTTCGGCGAGCGGATGGACGGCCTCGTGACCGTCGCAGGCTGTGACAAGAACCTCCCCGGGATGATGATGGCGGCCATCCGGACCGATCTCCCCTCCGTGTTCCTGTACGGCGGCTCGATCATGCCCGGTCAGCACGATGGCCGTGACGTCACGATCGTCCAGGTGTTCGAGGGCGTCGGCGCGTACGCGCAGGGCGATATGGACGCCGACGAGCTCAACGACCTCGAGCGCAACGCCTGTCCGGGCGCCGGCTCCTGTGGCGGGATGTACACGGCCAACACGATGGCCTCGATCTCCGAGGCGCTCGGGATGGCGCCGCTGGGGTCGGCCTCGGCGCCCGCCGAGGTCGACGAACGCTACGAGGTTGCCGAGCGCGCCGGCGATCTGGCGCTCGACTGCATCGAGAACGACCGCCGGCCCTCCGACATCCTGACCCGGAAGTCCTTCGAGAACGCGATCGCGCTCCAGACGGCGATCGGGGGCTCGACGAACGGCGTGCTTCACCTGCTCGCGCTGGCCGCCGAGGCCGGCGTCGACCTCGACATCGAGGACTTCGACGAGATCTCCCGCCGCACCCCGAAGATCGCGGACATGCAGCCCGGCGGCCAGAGCGTGATGAACGACCTTCACGAGATCGGCGGCGTCCCGGTCGTGATCCGCCGGCTGCTCGAGGCCGGACTGTTCCACGGCGACCAGCTCACCGTCACGGGGCGAACGATCGCCGAGGAACTCGAGCGGCTCGACCTCCCCGACGAGGAGGCGATCGACGCCGACTTCCTCTACACGGTCGACGAGCCCAAACAGCCCGAGGGCGCCATCAAGATCCTGACGGGGAACCTCGCGCCGGAGGGCGCGGTTCTGAAGGCCACCGGCCAGGACGAGTTCTACCACCAGGGTCCCGCGCGGGTCTTCGAGAACGAGGAGGACGCCATGGAGTACGTCCAATCCGGCGCGATCGACTCCGGCGACGTCATCATCATCCGCAACGAGGGGCCCCGCGGCGGGCCCGGAATGCGCGAGATGCTCGGCGTCACCGCCGCCGTCGTCGGCGCGGGTCACGAGGACGACGTCGCGCTGCTCACCGACGGCCGGTTCTCCGGTGGCACCCGCGGCCCGATGATCGGCCACGTCGCCCCGGAGGCTGCCGAGGGCGGCCCGATCGGCCTGATCGAGGACGGCGACGAGATCACCGTCGACATTCCCGAACGCGAGCTCTCCGTCGACCTCTCGGACGACGAACTGGCCAGCCGCCGCGGGGAGTGGGAACCGCCGGAGCCGCCCTACACCGGCGGCGTCCTCGCGAAGTACCACCGCGATTTCGCCTCCGCGTCCCTCGGCGCGGTGACGAACCCCAGCCTCACGCCCGACCGGCGGGAGTGAATCCGGGCGTCAATCGTCGTCGAACAGATCGTTGATGTCCTCGCCCTTGCTCTCGCCCGGCAGGATGTCGCCGAGCGCTGCCCCCAGCGCGGCGGGCGCCCAGACCACGCACACTCGGGCGAGCGCCTCGAAGCGGGTCGGGTCGTCGATCGCGAGCCGGCCCCACAGGGCCAGCATTCCGAACGCGCCCACAAAGGAGACGAGCAGGACGCCGAGATAGCGCCGGGGAATGATCCCGAACAGCGGTCGCGTGACGCGCACCTCGCGGATGTCGGCGTAATACAGCAGCCCGCCGGTCAGTCCCAGGACGAACAGGACGTGCGCGAGGAAGACGACCGGGATCGGCCCGATTCGAACCGTCGTGAACCACTCCGCGATCAGGAAGATCCCGTCCTCGACGAGGAACGGGAGCGCGAAGATGACGCTTCCGACGAGCGCCTCGGCCATGTCTCGCGAGGTGTATTTATAAATGTGTTCGGTGAAAGCGGTGCTGCCCGGCATCCGCTGGACCAGCGAGATCGTCTCCTGGACCCGGTGGCGCTCGTGGGGCTCGTCGACCGTCTCCGAGAGTTCGTCGAGCCGGTCGAGCAGGTCCTCGATGTCGGGGTTCTCCTCGGAGTCGCCGCCGTTTCTGGGGTCTCCGCCCCGCTCGTCGCGTCGGTCGGCGGCGTCGACCGACTCGGTGGTCGACCCGTCAGATCCGTCCCCGTTCGATCGGATCGGTTGCTCGTCCTCGGTCGCTCCCAAATCCGAATCCGAATCCGGATCCGGATCGACGTCCTCGCCATCGGCGGCCATATCCGTCCTCTCGACGGGCATCCGCAAAAACCCACCCGCCGTCAGCCCTCGTGGACGTCGTCACTTCTCGCCGAACTCGACGCCCGTGATCTCGAACCGGGCACCGCCGGCGTCGCTTTCGGTCACGTCGACGTCCCAGCCGTGGGCAGCGGCGTACTTCTCGACGATGGCGAGTCCGAATCCGGTCCCGTCGTCAGCCCCCGAGTAGCCGTACTCGAAGACGCGGTCGCGCTCCTCCGGGGGGATCCCCGGGCCGTCGTCGGCCACGTACAGCCCCGTCTCGTCCGGGAGCTCCCCGACGGTGATCGTCACGTCGGTGCCGCCGTGTTCGTCGGCGTCCTCGCGAGCGTTCGAGCGAGGGCTGGTCGAGCTGTGCTCGTCGGCGTCCTCGCGAGCGTTCGAGCCGGGGCTGGTCGAACCGTGTTCGACCGCGTTGGTGAGGAGGTTCTCGAACACCTGACGGAGGAGTCCCTCGTCGGCCCGGATCGGTCGGTCGACGTCGACGACGAGCGTGGCGTCGGCAGTCGTCACCGTCCGCCAGCACGCCCGGGCGACGGTTGCCACGTCGACCGTCTTGATGTCGACGTCGGCGGCGTCCTCCCGGGCGAGCGTCAGGAGGTCAGCGATCAGCGCCTCCATCCGGTCGAGCGCTCGCTGGACGTCCTCGAGGTGGTCGCTGTCGCACTCGTCGGCGGCGAGCTCCACGCGCCCCTGCGCGACGTTGAGCGGGTTCCGGAGGTCGTGGGAGGCGATGCTCGTGAACTCCTCCAGGCGCTCGTTCTTCTCGACGAGCTCCCGTTCGCGCGCCCGAAGCGTCTCGGTCCGATCGACCTGCTCGAGGGCTGTCGCGACGTTCCCGGCGAGGATCTCCCCGAGCACGACGTCCTGTTCCGTGAAGTCGTCGACCGTCTCGGAGCCGGCCACGAGGACGCCGTGCTCGGCGAGCGGGAGGTACACCTCGCTGCGCAGGTCGGTGTCCGGGTCGTAGACGTCCGGGTCATCGCGGACGTCCGGGATCGACAGCGGCTCCCCCGACTCGTAGGCTCGCCAGGCGATGGCCTCGCCCGCGGTGAACGTCGGCGGTTCGCCGACGAGATCGCGGATCGCGTCGGTGGCGGCGACCGGGGGCAGCTCGCTTCCGTCGGCGTCGACGAGGTGGATCGCACATCCCTCGAGCCCGATCACGTCCCTGGCGGCGGCGACGCCGATCTCGGCGACCGCCTCACGGGTGCGGGCGCCCATCAGTCGCTGGGTCGTCTCGTTGAGCGCGGCGAGGCGGCGTTCGTGGCGCTCGCGCTCGGTCACGTCGCGGTACGTCCAGAGGTGGCCGCTCCCGTCCGGCAGGTCGATCGGGCGGTAACTCCGGGCGACGGTTCGCCCGTCGGCCAGCTCGATCGGCTCCTCGGTGACCGGCTCGCCGTCGGCGATCCGCCGGTCGATCCCCGCGAGGAATTCGGCCGGATCGGCGAAGCGGTCGCTGACCGACTCCGCAAGCTCTACGCAGTCGGCGCCGGTCGCGGACGACGGCGATCCGGGCATCCCGAACAGGTCGAAGATCCGTTCGTTGGCCGCCAGGACTTCGCGATCGGTCGTCTCGGCCAGGACGCCGACCGGCAGCGTGTCGAACAGCGTCGAGAGGACGGCGTTGGTCTCCTCGAGTTCGCGCCGCTGGTGCCGTTGGTCGGTGACGTCCTCGAACTGTGAGACGATCGTGATCACGCTCCCGTCGGCGCCGGTGACCACGCGGTTGTGCCACGAGCAGAGCCGGCGCTCGCCGTCGGCGGTGACGATCTCGTTCACGCTGTGGTAGCCGCCCTTGTCCGCGAGCAACTGGCGTTCGACCTCGGCGACGTGTCGCTGAAGTTCCGGAGGAACGATCGGCATCCACGTGCCGCCGACCAGGTCTGGCTCGTCGTAGCCGGTTATCGACTCGGCAGTCTCGTTGACCCGACGGATCGTGAACGTCTCGTCGTAGACGATCGTCCCGAGCGGCGACTGATCGATGAACCGCGAGAGGCGACGTTGGCTCTCCGCAAGCGCCTGCCGGGAGCGATGCTGATCGACGACGTTCTCGATGCGGTTCGCGAGCACGGTGTACTGGTCGATCCCGGTTTCCTTCTGGATGTAGTCGGTCACGCCCGCCGAGATCGCCTCGCTCGCGATCTCCTCGGATCCCTTGCCGGTAAAGAGGATGAAGGGAACGTCCGAGTCGATCGCCCGGACGCGTTCGAGGAATCGCAGTCCTGTCTCCCCCGGCATATCGTAATCGGAGACGACACAGTCGATCGTCCCCTCACGGACGTGTTCGAGCCCCGCGGTCGTGTCCGTCTCGGTGATGACCGTGAACGCGTCGTCCTCGCGTTCCACCGCGAGCGCCGTCAACTCGGCGACGTCGGCGTCGTCATCGACGTGGAGGACCCGGATCTCCGCAGGCGGATCGGCCGTCGGGTATCCGTCCGTGTGCTCCGACATAACTTCTCGACGTACGGCGGCGATCCACGTATAAGTTGGCGTCCGACCGTCTCGGAACCGAGACGGCGATCGCTTGATCGGCGTCAGAGGCGTCGATCGGTCCTCCGGTCGGGGACGTGAGGCGGCCGTGGATCCGTGGTGCCGGTCTGTGGGGAGCCGGTTGCGGGAAACTGGTCAGCGAGGAGCCGGTCTGCCTGTGGACGGTCTCCAACACCCCTCACCCGACGTGCCGTCGAGTACAGTCCGGACAGAGCGTTCCGCGTTCGCTCTGGGCCGGGATCGAGGCGCCGCAGCGCCAGCAGGTCGACCGCGCGATCGTGTACTCGGTGTGCGATTCGATCGATACGTGTTCACGGTTTTTCCGCATAGAGTGTTTGAACGTATTGATATACTAAATACTTCTGTACAAGTACGTTATAATTGTTTAATGATCTGGATGGATACACCATCTCGGAAATCATATATAGTGGTGTTGTCGGCTATTATAAACTGCTTAAGCCGCATTCGACGTCGATCGACGCGACGATCGGCCTGCGACCGGCCCGATCGAAGCCACCACATATGACACCTCAGTTCAGCGAGGCGGTCGAAGCCCACCACGACAGGATCGACGTATCGGCGCACGACGAGGTCTACATCATCGGGGACGTCCACGGCAGCCGGGACACCCTCGAACGACTCATCGCGGCGTGTGCGATGGACGAGGACGACCTCGGGATATTCGTCGGCGACCTCGTTCGAAAGGGACCGGACAGTCCGGGCGTCATCGACGTCGTTCGCGACGATCCGCGTTTCATCAGCGTCCGGGGAAACAACGAACAGAAGATCGTGCGCGGCGACACGGACCCACAGTGGCTCCGAGAGGGGGATCTCGCGTACCTCGAATCGCTTCCTGTCGTGATTTCGTTCGACGATGCGCTCGTGGTTCACGGCGGCGTCGACCCGACCCGCCCGCTCGAAAGCCACACCGTCGACGAACTCCTAACGATGCGGGCGCCGAACGGTGACGGGTACGATGGGCCGTTCTGGTACGACGACTACGACGGACCCCACCGCGTATTCTTCGGCCACACCGTTCACGAATCCCCGGTCGATCGGGAGTTCGCCATCGGCCTCGACACCGGATGTGTCTATGGAGGAGCGCTCACCGCATACCGATACCGTCAGGACGACTTCCTCACGACCGATCCGGCAGTGACACACCAGTCCCGGGCGGATTCGAAGGTCGTTTCCCCGATCTGATCCGCTACTCCTGCCGGATCGTCTCGTACTCTGACTGGAGGCGTTCGCGTGCGCCCGAACGCGTCTTAAAATATCGACGGTTTCCGTCGATCGTTCTGACCGCCCACTCGTACGTCTCGCTATCCGGATGATACCATCGGTCCGAATACGCCTCGAACACGGAGATCTCCGCTGGCTCCGTCCCATCGCCTCCGGAGCCGTTGGACGCCGTCCGATCGATCTCGACGTCACCGGGGCCCGCCCCGTCGGTCTCCGTCGCCATCGCGTCCGCCTCGGGTGCTGCGTTGGTTACGGGATCCACGTCCGCCTCGTGATCTACACCCCTTGTGGGGCGGGCGGCCTCCGAAACTTCGGTCACGAGGAGTTCCTCGTGGATCGCATCCGTCTCGATCCGGAGTCCCATCCCGGAGTCACGATCGAGGGCCGCGTCGGTCGCCTCCATCAACAGCTCCTGGATGTCTCGGACCGGCTCCCCCTCCTCGGGGGTGTTCTGTTCGTAGCTCCCGTCGCTTTGCATCACCCACCGACGGCGGTTATCACGCAGTGACGCCTCCAGTATGAACCGGAGCTGCCGCCGAAGCCGTTCGTTCTCGACCGGCGTGACGGCTTCGACCCGATGGTCGAGGTTTCGCGTCATCCAGTCGGCCGACCCGAGATACCACTCCGGCGTCCCTCCGTTCTCGAAGTAGAAGATCCGGGCGTGTTCGAGGAACCGACCCACGATGGAGTGGACGGTGACGTTCTCGCTTACCCCCTCGATGCCGGGTCGGAGTCGACAGATGTCCCTGACCAGCAGGTCGATCTCGACGCCGGCCCTCGAGGCCCGGTAAAGTTCCTCGACCATCGACGGGTCCTCGAGTCCGTTCACCTTCACCACGATACGCGCCCGACGACCGGATCGTGCGTGTTCCGCCTCGCGTCTCACCATCTCGGTGAACCGTTCGCGCATCGTCACGGGCGCGATGAGGAGCTTCCGGAACCGGTCGTCCAGCGTCGGACCGGTGAAGAAGTTGAACACCTTCGTGAGATCGAGGCCGACGTCGCGATCGGCGGTCAACAGGCCAAGATCGGAATAGCCCTTCGCGGTTCCGGAGTGGTAATTGCCCGTCCCCACGTGGGAGTAGAGCTTGACGCCGTCGTCCTCCCGCCGCACCACGAGCGCGGTCTTGGTGTGCGTTTTCAACCCGACGGTCCCGTAGGCGACGTGGATGCCTTCCTCCTCGAGCTGTCGGACCCACTCGAGGTTGTTCTTTTCGTCGAACCGGGCCTTGAGCTCGACCATCACGGCCACCTGTTTGCCGTTCTCCGCCGCGTCGATCAGGCTCTGGATGACCTTCGAATCGCTCGCGGTTCGATAGATCGCCGCCTTCACCGCAAGCACGTCCGGATCGTTTGCCGCTGCATCGAGGAACCGTTGTACCGTTCCCTCGAAGGAGTGGTAGGGATGGTGGACGAGAACGTCACCCTTGCGGATCTCGCGGAAGATGTCCGAGGCCGTGGGTTGTGGGTCCGTGGCCTGTGTGTCCGTGGGTTCTGGGTCCGTGGTCGTCGGTTCCAATCGCGGGTGGGGTCGTGGCGTCCAGTCCGGGAGTTTGAGGTCCGGTCGATCGCGGTCCGTGAGCGCGAAGAAGTCCGAGAAGTCGATCGGCCCCTGTCGATGGAACACCTCTCGATCGTCGACGTCCAGCTGGTCCGTGAGGATCGCGAGCGATTCCTCGGGCATGTCGGCGTCGACCTCTAGCCGGACGACCGTCGCAAAGCGGCGCTGTTCGATCACCTCCTCGACCATCTCGATGAGGTCCTCGGCGACCTCCTCGTTGCGCCGCACTTCGGCGTTCCGCGTGACTTTGAACTTCGAGACGTCACGGACGTCGAGCCCCGGCAGGAGGAGGTCGAGGTTGGCCTCGATGAGGTCCTCGATGAGGACGTAGTGGTGTGTTTCACTCGGGACCTCGACCAGTCGGGGTTGGTTCGACGGGATCTTGATACGGGTGAACCGCGGCTCGTCGGCGTCGCTCGCGGACAGCACGGCAAGTGACAGCGAGCGGTTCGAGATGAACGGAAACGGATGCGCCGGATCGAACACGAGCGGCGTCAGCGTCGGCAGGATGGACTCCTCGAAGTAGTCCCGAAGGGCCTCTCGGTCGTCCGTCGGGAGCGTCTCGTGATCGCGGATCGCGATGCCCGCATCGGCGAGCGTCGGTTTCAACGTCGTGTACCAGTACTCGGACTGTTCGTGAAACAGCGGGCGGGCGGTCTCGAGGACCTCCTCCCACTGTTGGGTGGGCGTTCGCCCGTCCGGCGTCGTGGTCCGGACGTTCGCGTCGATCTGTTGTTTGAGTCCACCGACCCGTTTCATAAAGAACTCGTCGGTGTTCTTCGTGAAGAACGCGAGAAACCGAAGCCGCTCCAGTGGTGGATTCCGCTCGTCCATCCCCTCCCGAAGCACGCGCTCCTGGAACGCGAGTTCGGAGAGCTCCCGATTGAGATAGTAGTCAGGATCCGTGAGATCGATTTCCGCCGTTGACTCGCCGTCCGAATGCTGCGTACTGTTTTGCATATGTGTGAATAACTCATTGCTGTGACCGGTGCCGGGCCCGGTCGGTGGGTGTGGAGTGACCGTACGCGTCGAGCCCGTCCCGGAGCCAGTCGCCGAGTCGTCCCGACCGTCGGCCGTTCCACGGCCGGTCGTGGTGAAATACAGATACTCGATCGGACAATTATCCCGGACCGAACCGATAGTGGTCCGGCTGCCGATCGGTCGTTCGGAGCCACGGATCGGATACCTGTGGCCGATTTTCCGTGGCATATGGGTGAGATATGTCGACCAGCACAAATAACCCGCTTAATAGATATATTGTTAGATATATACTGCTCAGTACGCGATCCGGAGGCACCGTCGGGGGACCGTGAGTCACACACCGGACCCTCCTGACCCGGTCGATATCGAGCCACCATATCGGCGATATCGGCCTGGACACCTGATCGATGGAATGAGCCGCTCCGAGTCGTGGCCCGTCAGCCGGTCGGCGCCGTCTTGAGCGAACGTCGCATCCGGAACTCGATCGCTCGGGTATCCACGGCGGTGAAGCCGTATTTTCGGTAGAGCGCCACCGCCGCGTCGTTCGAGCGTTCGACGTGTAGTTGGACCTCGTCGGCGTCCGAGTCGGCACCGTGATCGAGCAGGACGCCGAGCGTCTCGGTCCCGATCCGCGCGCCCTGGTAGTCCGGATGGACGAAGATCGCGAGCTCGACCGCGTCCGCGCCCGTGCCCGCGTCAGCGTCGGCGTCATTCGTCTCACCGTCTTCATCCTCGCCCGTCCCGCCGTCGATCGGCACGAGAACGGCGTGCCCGACCGGATCGCCCCCGTGTTCGGCGACGACGTGGATGCCCGTCAGGCCGGTGAGCCACTCGCGGATCCGGTCGGTGCCGATCGGCGGGATGCCCTGGGCGCGGTCCGTGGCCCCAAAGTCGGCGTACATCCCGACGAGCGCGTCGACGTCGGGCGGAGTACCCTCGATGGTCCGGAGCCGTATCAGCCGGTCGCGTCGATCGGTGAATCGTACGGGTGACTCGGTACTGATGTGACCGATCGGCGTGTCGAACGCGGTATATGGTTCAGATCTCGACATTGTTAGTCCGATTCGATCGACGAACTCGCCACGTAAAAGGATTTATTCGTACGTATATATACAATAAAGGGAGTTTAATCGTGGATCAGGGGATGTGATCGACGAGCGTGGGGCACGCCCCGTGATCGACGGTTCGGCAGCCGTGATCACGATCGTCGCGGGAGCGATCCGGCAGGATCGACGATCGATTTCGCGATCCACAACCGGGAATCCCGTCGGTGTCGTTGGACGATGTCCGGTGGGACGTCGAGAAATACGGATCCGGTCGCAGTCCCCGTTACGTGGAGACGGGGCCGCGCATCCAGCCGGGGTCGTGTCCGGTGCGAGCGATGAGGTCGGATCGGCACGCGGGGCAGTAGTCGGGGGTGTCGGATTCGCTTCGGGGAACGTAGACCGCGCCGCCACACTTCACGCAGGCCGCGTCGACGATGGTCACACAGTCCGCACAGACGTTGAACTCGTCCACCGTGAGATCGCGCAGGGGTTCGAGCTGTTTGTCCAGGAGATACTCGTCGATGACCGTCTGGCAGTTGTGGCACGGTTTCATGGCGATGCACGGTAGACCTGGTGGCCCCCTCATAAATATCTGCCTCCGCGATCGGTCCTGGTCGATCGCCGATCGACCGCTGCTCACTCTCGATTGCTTGCCCGCGATCGACTCCCGCTCCCCGACCGTGAACGCCCGATCCCGGATGTGACCCGCCGACCGTGCCGTCGATCGGCGGGCAGTTTATAAATGGCGGGCCGTGGTACCGCGACCCTCGCAACCCTTATCCGGCAACGGGGTGTACGTTTGGTTGCAATGGCAAACGGTAAGGTTGACTTCTTCAACGACACTGGCGGCTACGGTTTCATTTCGACTGACGCAGACGACGTCGACGACGACGAGGACGTTTTCTTCCACATGGAGGACGTTGGCGGTCCCGACCTCGAAGAGGGTCAGGAAGTCGAGTTCGACATCGAATCATCCCCCAAGGGACCCCGCGCGACGAACCTCGTCCGCAACTAACGATCTGCTTCCGGCCGTCGTGTCTCACGATGGACGGCTTTTCGTTTTTGCAGGCTATTTACGCTCCTAGCGACTGCGCCTCGTTCGATATCCGTATCGTTCCCGTCACTCTCTAGTCCAGGCGATCGCGGTCCGAAACCCGACCTCCTCGGAGCCATCGTCGTCGGTCCGTCCTGTGTTTGTCGGTGTTTGATACGGCGTTAGACCGATCCACGACGCGACGAAGTAGGTGTGTCGGCGATGTAGTCGACGAAAAGACGTCGGTACGGATAGTGACGGGAAAATGGGCGGGACGTATACCATATTCACGGGAAGATTTTTGGTTTTTCCTGTATGAGAGTAGTATACTATGTCGAAGTCGGCGGATGACCGGGGGCGGATTTACCTCCCGAAGGACGTCCGGGAGCGGTTCGGTGAGCGGTATCGCATCGTCGAACTCCCGAGTCACGTCGCGCTCTTCCCCGTCGACGACGACCCGCTCGAGGGACTCCGAGCCGCCGTTGGTGATGCCTTTGGAGGAACGGACGCCGACGATCTGAAAACGGACGCGCGTGAGGCGATCTCTCGGGAGGTTCGAGCGGAGGCGGACGCCCGGTCGCAGGACGACGAGGAGTGACCCGTGTACGTCGAAACCGACTTTCTCACGGCGCTGGTGAAGGATGACGACTGGCTTCAGGAGGCTGCGATCCGCGCCCTTGACGAGCGCGATGACGTTCATACGTCGATACTCGCGTATGCCGAGGTTCTGGTGTTGTTCTACGACCGTGAGACTGCCGAGTACGAGATCGATGCGCCGCGGGCGATCACGAACTTGCTCGAACTGGTTCCGATCGTGCCGACGGAACACGAGGACGCGGTGCTGGCCGCCGCAGCGTTCCTCGATGAGTACGAGCTCACTCCGTTCGACGCGCTTCACGCCGGGCTCGTTACGACCGGCGAGGAGCGCGTTCTTTCGACCGAGCAGGACTACGACACCGTCGGTCTCGACCGCACGCCCTTGGAATCCGCATTTTCAGAATGACCCGTAGAGACGCAAGGTGTTCCGATCGCTTCTCTCCGACAGCTTCCTCGACGATCGCGATCTCCACGTCCAACTCCTCGGCGCGCTCGACGGCCCGGAGCTTGCTCTCGAGGTCGTCGACACGCAGGAGTGGCGCTATCTCGACGACGTCGACGACGCGATCGAGGCGGGTGAGAACGCGACCGCGACCGCGAACGGGACGAACGGGAGCCAGACGTAATGCGGTCCACGGTCCCTGGATGGCCCAGCTCGACGAGCACATCCTTGAGCGGCTCGCCGCCGACGGTGACGCCACCGCGTGGGAGATCGCCTTCGACGTCACTGGCTCCGTGAGTCGCGATCGAGTGCGATCGCGGCTCGGCGTCCTCGCGAATGCCGACCTCGTCGACCGGTACTCCCGGACGATCGTCCCCGAGCGTGTTGAGTCCTACTGGCGCATCACGACGTGGGGCGAGCAGTACCTCTCCGGCGACGTCGACCCGAGTCTCGATCGACCGCTACCTGGACCACGACCGCCCTACGCGATGAGGCCCCGGAGGTGGACATCAACTTCATCTATGTCGAGCGTTCAGCCCCGAAAATGAACACGCTAAGAAACCCGAACCAAGATCTCGATGCTTGAGGGATCCGTTCTGTCGCAGTCCGGTATTTCCGAAAATTATGGTCTTCTTGCTCCGATAGTACTGTTGGTCGTCGTGGAGTTGAGTCAGTTAGCACGGACGGTTGATCTTGAGCAGGCCGTCGAACGGAAACATCATCCACTAATTCTCGATGCGTTTGCTTTGCCTATTGCTGGGATTCTCCGATTTATTCTAGGAGTTTTGCTAACTCTGTTCGACCGTATCTCACCTTGGAATAGAGAGAAGATCACTACCCCCTCAAAACCGGATCTGGGTGTTCCTGTCAAATTGTTCTATCCTCGTTTAGGAAGTTTTTCAGTTATTCATACGGCTAACGTCCTGATTTTGTTATCTGGAATCTACATCACGCGCTTCACGGTTTCTGATTTTGGAATTGCATCCGGTCCAATTCTATTCGCACTTGGATTAGTTCTCCTTCCGATATTTGAGGTTAGTGAATATGACTTAATAGCTGCTAACTATCGAGATAGTACCTCATTTTCCTGGTATATGTATGAGAATGTCGTATTCTTTTTATTTGTATTCACTTCGGGAGAGACGGGTCTTCAACTCAGACCAGGAAGGGACGCCATTTTTCTCTACGTTGGGTGGTTCCTCACCATAACTTATGTGTACTTAGTTCTCCTAGCAAAGGACATACGCACCGCGAGGACAGATACGACTACTCGAGATTATAAGGGGATAGAATGAATTGGGAGTTTGATGAAATTCTTGAGACTATTGTTGGCTTCTTTCTTGTATTGGCGATAGGTCTCGCCTTGTTCGGATTTGATGTGGATTTCTTTATGCAAATACTCATTAATGGCCTCATTGCCATCGTGGTCGCCTTGATGGTGTTTGCGTTTCTTGGGCGAATCATCGAACTCGTTTAATGTATCCTGACAGGAACCTCAACACTCTGAATAAGTACAATTCCATAAATATAAAAGCAAATGGTTTATTCAAATATGTATGTCAGATACAACCTTCCACTTTGCTGAGTGGGATATTACTGGAGTACTCACCGACATAACGGATTTAGATCGTACTGCTTCCCACGAAGATCTCATTCGAGAAGCAATTATTGATTATATAGACACGACTGAACCAGTAACTGAGACTGATGACAGTAGGTGGCACTTTGGAGACTACGAAGAGGAAGTGGACCGTGTTTATGGAAAGTTTGGAAAAGTATACACAGATGATCCAGTAACATATGATGCAGACGAAGGCGATTTTGTAGAAAGTGACGAGCCGAATATTGATGCAGATTACTCTGTATTTATGCTTCATTTTGATCTAAACCTTCTAGTATATAATACAAAGAATCGTGTTGGGCATCAACAATTCCGAAAACGCTTTGCGGAAGGATTTGCTGGCTCAACAGATAATTCTGCGCAGTTTAATTCCAGATACGTATATAATACTCAATCGATTGAATATATTCTTGATGAAACAACAGTTCGTGAAGCAAATTTTGAACTTGAACCATCCAATCCAGAGAATGAAGATGAATGGGAGGATCTCGATGAAAGTATTCAACAAATGCTTGCAGATAAATTCAATATAGATGCTGAAAGTGCACAGGGTCTTAATTTCGATGAGGAATTTATCGCTCAAGCATTGGCTATGAGCCAAACAGACTATGGTGAATACCGACTCAAATATGATGAGGATGGGACTGTACGTATTCGAACCTCAGACGGAGAGCCAGTGAGAAGCCGTCAGGAGCGGCCAGAGTCTATTGGGGGGATAAGAGCAATGTCAGCGGAACTCATTAATTACGTAAGACCACATCTAACACGAGATGGAGAGTAGTACACGAACACGACTTCAGCGGTATGGTCTCTACCGCTTAATTACATCTTGGGACTTTATTGCTTCTCTAGTAGTTTCTATTATATTTGTTTTAATTAGCATCTGTTTGTTCACACAACGGGGAAAAGCTACGTTTATCGAATCTGGAACAGGGACAGCTCAGACCTTAACTACAGTGATTCTTACTGCAGTAATTATACTAGTCTCTATTTCTGATGATGATCTTCTAGTAGAACTAATTGAAGATAGAAATTATGAATCAATTCTATTCTCGTTCGAATATACTGTAGCACTTTCAATTACAACCTCCGTAATTGGTTCAATTATACAGTCATACAGTTTTGGAAATTTTGCTTATGCAATATTTAGCTTCTTACTGTTCTATACTGTTTTTGCATCATTATCAATTGTGTCAAAAATAATAACTCTTGGGCACAAAAAGGCACAACAAACGGCAGTAGGTGAGATTGATGATGATATTGGAGATGATGTTGAAATCATTGGTCCAGACGGGAAGAAAAGGGAGAGCATCGATGGAGAACCGATAGAAGAAGGTGAGAAGTGATATTTCATCCGAGTATAGAGATTCCACAAGATCTAACCCACAGCAATTTATTTATTGGATTTGAAGATTCTCAGTCAGTTAGGATGGCTTGGAATTGAATACGTTAGTTCTGGTAAGGAGGATGATGCCTGCACATCGTCCCAATCAATCCATATCTATTAATACCCGATCAGAATCATATCGAACGGCAGTTCGAATCGGTCGGTCGTGTAGATCGTTTCGACGACGTCCCGCGTGTTGTCGAAGGCTGCATTTTCGCCGCCTGAGTACTTGTACACGTTCGGCACGGCGAGGACCAACGTATCGACCTGAACCATCACCGACGCCTGGATCAGGTCTCGATAGATCGAGTTCCCCATCCACGCCCGTCCGGCTTCGACCTCCAACCCGTACCGCTGCTCCGGATGATAGCCGTCGACCTCATACTTGAGTTGTGGCTTGCCGTTCTCGCCGTACAGTACCGGCCGGTGGATCTTCTCGTCCTTCTTCTTTCCCTCCTCGACGTTGAACCCGATCGCCTCCAGATCGCTGCGGAGCACGTCGAGCACGTCGTCACTTTTCAGCCCGTCATCGAGCTGGCGCGTGGCGATCTCGTCCTCGTTGTCCCGAAACGTGCTCGCGATGTCGTCGGCGAATTCCGGAGGAGCCTGTGTTCGGGGATAGCAGTAGTACCGAATGTCGGACATACGCCCCCGTCTCCCGGTGGCGGTATAATAGATCGGTTGGTTCGGAGCGTGTTGAGGGAGTCCTACAACAGTTCGCAGGGTGGTGTTTTCATACCTCTGTCGTCGAACCCCCCGCTAGAACGAGCGTGCGTATGGGTACTTCTGAATCTGGAGTAACTTTATGCCTCCTTGTTGGCAAGATACGCTATGGCTATATGCCCGAAATGTAACGATCAGTATGAAGAGAAAGACGACGATTACGCTGGAAAAACGTACCCCGCCGATGATTTAAGCCATATCTGCTTTGGAGACGACGGAACATTATATTTACACAAATAACGAACTAGACTACTGTACTGGTCGATCCATAGGCCGCCTGTACTGAGCAATTCAACCTGTGGAGACCTCGCGGGACGCGCCGACTATTCGTTCTTCTCGAGTCGACTCACCACGCGACCGCGAAACCGAACGGCAGCGGAATCGACGGCAGCGCCGGGATCGACAACACGGAGATGCGCTTCATCACGATCTCGAATCGTATGAATATGCCGACAAGCGCGGTCACGAACTTGATTACTCTCCCACAGCCTCCTCGACGATCGCGATCTCCTCGTCGGTCAGTCCGTACAACTCGTAGACGATCTCGTCGATCAGCGCGTCGGTCTTTTCGATCTTCTCGTCCAACTCCTCGGCGCGCTTGACGGTCCGGAGGTAGTTCTCGAGGTCGTCGGCGACGTCGGCGACGTCGGGCAACTCGATCGCCTTCAGCCGATCGACGAGCGAGTTCGTCTTCGTGGCGGTCTCACGGAAGTTGGCGAAGCCGCCCGCCTCCTCGACGGCGACCGGGACGAAGTGCTCGATCAGGTCGGCCTCGGTCTCCGTGAGGTCCGTGATCCGGAAGGCGGGGAGGAGATCCGTCTCGGTGTAGCCCCAGCGATCGGTCTCGTGGGCGTCCTCGTCGTCGGGCTTGTAGCGGGCGGTGGCCTTGATGAGGACCGTGTTCGGGGATTCGCGATCGACGGTGACGGTGCCGACGCGGAGGTTAGGGTGTTGCTCAGTAGTTCTGCGGAGCACAGATTCTGCGGCACTTTCTGGGGGTTGGCTAAAACCGATCTCTGCGAGTGGGAGATCACTCTCATACACTCCAAGATGATCCTCAAGAAAGAGATTCAGCGATTGATGCTCTCCGTGTAGCTCAATCATCTGATCTGCTAACCGTGGTAGGATTTCTCCGGCGTAATCTCGGAGGTTAGCGAGGTTAAAGGTGTCAGATATTGATCCTGCTGAAAGGTAAGTCGTGTACTTCTGTTCGAATTTATTTTGATCGAATTCTTGGGTGGAAGAATCTGGCGGGAGTGGGATCGAGAATGGATTGAGATAGTCCGTTTTAAACGTGAAATATCCACCTCGAAGCGCATATCCAGTGTTCTTGAGGAAGTACCAGAGGACTTCTGTATTGATAATGGAGAGGAGATATTTTTCTCCGACCTGATCTTCGTCCGTCTTGACCCCGTACACCTTCGTTTTGTGATACAGCCCTTCTGAGTCGTACGTGAAGTTGGTTCCATAACTGATCTCGGGGGTGACGATCTTGTCCTCTTCAAATTCGGTTAGATTCTTCGGATAGACATAGTCGTACCAACCCTCTCGATCCATTTTACCACCTTCTCTAGCCCTAATCTTCTCTTCGTGTTCCGTGAGATATTCGTAGAGGTTCGGATAGGAACTTTCGAGTTGCTCTTCTTCAACGAATTCGGCGTGTACCTCATTTCCATCCTCGTGAAGTAGATACGGGAATATAACGAGGTACTCTGGTACGAGGGGATCGTATCGATGAACGTCTTGGCCCTTTAGAAGCGGCTTCAGCAACTCCGATTCCAACTTCCACTCTCTTCCGTCTTCTTGACTGCGAACTGTGACATACTCTCCTTCTATGTCTTCAATCTTCTCCAAGAGATAGATTGAATCTCCGCTAGTAACTAATCCTTGATATATTCGATCGGTAACTGTCTCTAGAGTCGGTCCAGCATCATTGATCTTCTCTAAAATCTGTTCTGTCTTGGCATCACGGAAGATCCACGGCTCCGAGTCATAATCTGCCTCGATCGATCGATACGATGGATCAGACTCGTTCGTGAGTTTCTCGGGAGAGATCTCCCCATAGTCGAACTCGTTTCGACTTTCCTGACTGAGGAAGAGCAAACAGGTGTAGACCGAGGCTCCTTCGAAAACCTGCTCGTGCCTGAATGAGAGTATTTTGTAGATGGACTTCTTTTCTGATAGATATCTTCTCAGACCGGTCCCGAAGTCACTCTGGAAGAACTTGTGTGGCTCAATATATCCTAAGATCCCACGTTTTGAGAGAAGTTGCTGTCCTTTTTCGGTGAAGTTTGCGTAGATGTCAAAATTCCCGGTCGCAGATTCGTATACCGTGGTAAAGTACGAAGCTTGCTGTGGAGTATGATTCCGTAGTGACTGTATACGAATGTACGGCGGATTCCCCACGACCGCATCGAACCCGGCCCCCGCCAGTTTCTCGCCGTCTGAGTCGAAGAACACCGCCGGGAACTCGAGTTCCCAGTGGAAGAAGTCCTGTTCCTCGGCAGTCGCCTGCGCCGCCTTGAACCAGTCCTTCCCCTCGATCTCGCTCCAGTCGTCGGCGTCCTCGATCGCGCCCGCCATTCGCTCGTAGGCGTCGTCGGGGACGTCGACGCCGAACTCCGCGGCGGTGTGGACGTTCGCTAGTTCGAACAGGCGCTGATACAGCGGATCGTCGCGGATCTCGGCGTACAGCTCCTCCATCGACTTCACGCTCTCCAGGGAGTCGTTGTCGAACGCGAGCAGGTCCGCCATCAGCTCCATCACGTGCTCGAGCGTGTCCTGGCGCACCCGGGCGAACGCCTGCGTGAGCGTGATCTGCCCGCCGTCGTCGCCGGCGTCGTCGGAGAGGACCTCCGTGATGTCGCTGCCGACGAGGGAGTTGCCGGTCTTGAGGTGGTGATCGAGGAACGCGAGCGGCTGGTCGGCCGCCAGCGTCTCCAGCCACATCGACAGCTTCGCGAGTTCGACCGCCATCCCGTTCAGGTCGACGCCGTAGATCACCTCCTTGGAGATCTCCCGGCGGATCGCCTGCTCGTCGTACGACTGGATCTCCTGTTCGCGAACGACCGCCATCACCTGCTCGGTGAGGTAGCCGGTCGCCTTCGTCAGGAAGTGCCCCGAGCCCATCGCCGGGTCCAGCACGGTGAGGTCCGTGACCGCCTGGTAGAACTCCCGGAAGTACTCCCGGTCGCTCGGCTCGAGCCCGTCCGCCCGGAGGTCCTCGTCGATCTCCTCGATCAGGGGATCGATCGTCTCCTCGACGATGTACGTCACCACGTAGTCGGGCGTGTAGTACGCGCCCGTGGCCTTGCGCTCGCCCTCGTCGTTGACCACGTAGAGCCCGCCCTCCTCGACCGTCTCGACCGCGTCAGCGACCGAGACTTCGTCGCCGGGCTTCCACACCTGTCCGCCGTCCTCAGCGACCGCGGCGACGCCCTCGGGACCCGCGATCCGGAACTCATGCTCGAGCAGGCCCTCGTAGATCGACCCGAGGTGCCGCGTGTCGAGATCGGCGTAGTCCGCCGGGACGTGCTCGCCGTCGTCGTTCTCGGTGGTCGACAGCCAGAAGATCACCTCCGCGATGTACGGGTCCGTCACCTCGTGGTCGGCGAGGAACGCGTGGTCCCCGTGGTCGAACAGTCCCCCGTTGTACGGCGGGATGTCCAGGTCCTCCTCACCCTCGTCGATCAGCTCGAAGAGTTCCGAGAGCCGCCCCCAGATCGACGACGAGTAGCTGCTGAACTCCTCCTCGAACGCCGCGCCCGATTCGACGTCCATCCCCTCGACCGCGTCGAGAATATCCTCCCGCTTCGCTTCGAGACTGAAGTACTCCTGATACTCGTCGCTGGCAGCCGGATCGTCGGGATCGATCAACCCGCGTGATTCGGCGTAGAGCACGAACATCAGCCGGTAGAGGAGAACCAACGACTGCTCCTTCAACTCGCCGCGTGCGTCCTCGTCGTCCGGATCGATGTCGAGGTCGTTCGACTCGACGAAGCCCTTCCCGAGCACGCGAAGCGCCCGGAACACGTTGTCCTGAAGGTCCTCTCCGAGCTCCTGTGCAGCCGTCTCCGATTCGGTCCACACGTCATCGAGGAACGAACTGCCGGCCGTCTCGACGAACGCCTCCGGCCGGAAGAAGACGTAGAAGTACTTGAACGCCTCCAGATTCCCGCTTTCGAGGATCTCCGGCAGGTCGACCTCGTAGTAGGTCTGCGTCTCGTAGTCTTTGGTCCCGTAGAGCCGCCACTTCTTCCCGTCGGTGAGCACGCCCCACGTGAGATCGCTCGGCGTCCGCTCGAGGTAGTACTTGATCTGGTGAGAGGCGTCGCGGTACGAGCGCTGCTCGGCGAACCGTGCCTCGAAGTCGGCGTCCCACTGCTTGGCTTCGAGGATCGCCGACGCCCGTGAGAACAGGCCCTCCATATCACCGTCGAGCGCTCGCTTCGCGCCCTCGCGGCGCACGTCGTCGTTCTCGAAGAGCAGGCGATCGACGTATCCGCCGCCGTCCGGGAGGGTCACCTCCGAACTCGTGCCGTAGCCGAGAACGTCCACGATCTCGGCGATCCACGTGTCGATCAGCTCGTCCTCGTTGTACGATGGCAGCAGCGATCCCTCCTTCTCCCAGAGGTTACGTATCTGCTCGAAGGCCGCCTCGGCGTCCGCGTCGCAGTCCCACGCGTCGAGATCGGCGACGCGCTCGTCGAGATAGTAGCCCGAGAAGAGGTTGGAGTTCCGGTAGGGACCGCTTCCGAGCGTCGTTTGGCTCATCTGATGTAACAGTCACACGTCAGTACGACTAAATAGATGACGGAGCCGCGATCGCCGGTGGCGGTTCGGCGATCGCGGTGCGGCCCGAAGGTATAGCCCGGGTCGGGCGGGCAGGGGACGTATGGCGACACACGAACTCACGTCGATCGATATCGGATCGTTGCTCAGGATCGGCGCCGTTCTCGGCGCGCTCTACGGCGCGCTGTTCGGCGTCCCGCTCGGGCTGCTCAGCGTCCTGCTTGACAGCGGCTTCGGGCTGCTCGGGGCGGTCCTGATCGTCGTCATCAGCGCCCTCTCCGTCGCGGTTTCGGTGGCGATCACGGGCGTGGCCTACAACGTCATCGCGACGCTGGCCGGCGGCGGCGTCAAGGTCACCCTCGAGGGCGTCGGTCACGGCTCCGGGAACCAGCGTCGGTGAGACGCCCCGACCCCGAACGTCCGAGCCGCCGCCAGCCGATCGGATGAGGACCGGCCGAAACGTACCGGTCCGTCCCCGTGGAGCCACTCGACGCCCTGTGACCCACCCGTCGATCTGTGACCACTGGGGGCAGATCCGATGTGCGATCGCACCGTGGGTCCGCGTCCCCGTCTTGAGCCGAGCACCGCAACGCGGACGGTGTCTCACGCTGCGACACCCCCTCGATCCGGGGCGTTGTATCCGCGCTTTGACACTCGATTCGGCGGGGTACCTGTCGTTATTTCCTTCTGATGGTTTGCCGCCGTATTTTTGGATCGCTGATCGGCGTTTTCGGCGGTTTGAGAGGGTTCTCCTGTCCGTTGTGGAGGACCTGTAACAAATTTTATGGGACCGCCGAGAATCGAACTCGGGTCATACCGACCCCATCGGCATAGGATACCACTACCCCACGGTCCCAGGGCGTATTCGAATCGAGGGGTGTCCGTTAATTAAGGGCTTCGTTTCATCGCCCGACCACCTGCGCCGACCGTCAGACCAACACGCGCTCGAGGGCGACGACGGTCCCCGTCTCGGCGTCGGGATCGCCGACGAGCCGGCCCAGACAGACCACGCTCCCGTTCGGCAGGGAGCAGGCGACCAGCGGCGCGTCGGCGTCGTCGGGGACGGTGCCCGTGGTGACGATCTCGGCGGCGATGTCCGCGGCCGGACCGGAGCCGACGTCGACGTCGATCACGCCGGGCGCGTAGATGGTCGCGCCGGTGGCGACGGTTGCGGCCGCCGAGGGGGCGATCGTGACCGTCGGCAGGTGATCGAGGGCGTCCTCGGCGGGGCGGACGACCTCCCGGAGGAACGCTGCGTCGCCCTCCCGAGCCCACGCCAGCGCGTCCCACAGGTCCTGCAGCGTGTGGAGGTCGGCGTCGTCGAAGGGGTCGGTCGCGGACCGACGCAGCGCGCCCATATGGGCGCCCGTGCCCAGCGCGAGCCCGAGGTCGTGACACAGCTTGCGCACGTAGGTTCCCGACTCACACCGGATCCGGAGCAGCGCGCGCCGGTCCGCGACCTCGAGGACGTCCACCTCGTGGATCGTTCGCGTCCGGAGTCGCCGGGTCACGGCGCTCTTTCGCGGGGGTTTCTGGTAGATCTCGCCCTCGAACTCGGCGACGACGGCTTCCAGATCCGACGGCGCGGACGCGTGCAGCTCCAGCTCGGCGACGTACTCCTTGTGCCCCTCGAGGAACACCTGGGCCGCACGCGTCGCCGTCCCGGTGAGCGTCGGGAGACAGCCCGTCACCTTCGGGTCGAGCGTCCCCGAGTGGGCGACCCCGTCGATCTCGGGGCCGTCCGGGTCGAGGTCGGCGAGGGCGTCGTTGATCCCGTCCCGTACCCAGGCGGACACCTGGTGGGAGGAGGGGCCGGCCGGCTTGTCCAGGTTGACCACGCCGAACCGCAACAGCTCGGCCGGCGACCGGTCCTCGGGAGCCGGCCGGAGGCGGTCGGCCGGGGATCCAGGATCCGACCCAGTCCCGTGTGCGTCGTGCTCGTCAGGGTCGCGTGCGTCGTCGTGCTCGTGACCGTGGGCGTCGTGTGTGCTGCGTTCGTCGGCGTCGGTGTCGTCGACCATTCGATGCGTTCCCGTGTTCGTTCCGTCCCGTCGCTTAAAAGTCGTACCGGACGCCCTCGACGGGGTGTTTGCCCTCGTCGAGCGCGGGCTCGTGGGCCTCCACGGTCGTGACGATCGACTCGAGGACGGCGTCGGGCCCCCAGCGGGACGTGTTGTAGACGATGTCGTAGATGGAGAGATCGTCGATGTCGATGTCGTAGTACTCCCGGTAGCGTTTCGCCTCGCTCTCCTCGCGCCGGCGCGTCTCCTCGCGGGCCCGATCGACGGCCTTGCCCTCGCGGTCGGCGATCCGGGCCGCGCGGACGTCGAGGGGGGCGTCGAGCCAGATCCGAACGTCGGCGTGGTCGCCGGCCAGCCACCCGGCCAGCCGGGACTCGAGAACCACGTCGTCCTGCGTCGTCGCGATCTCCCGGAGGCGGCGGTCGAGGTCGCGGTCGATCCGGTCGTCGGTCTCGGCGTGTTCGTTGAACTCGACCGGCGTCATGTCGTTCTCGGCGGCCATTTCGCGGAAGATGTCGCCGCCGCTGACGTGCTCGAGGTCGAGCGCCTCCGCGAGTCCGACGGCCGTGGTACTCTTCCCGCTTCCCGGCGGGCCGGAGACGGTCAGTAACATATCCACACTCACTCGAGCGGCTTACAAACGGTTGTCGTTTCCGCGGCGGACGTGTCGGATCGATCGCGGTGTGTCCAGCGACGGCGACGACTCGCAAACCCCTAAGTCCCGGCGCACGAATCTCGGGTATGGTCGAGGCGCCACAAACCGACGAAGGATGGTTCGCCCTCCACGACGTCCGGTCGATCGACTGGGACGCCTGGCGGGCGGCACCCGAACACGAACGCGAGCGGGCGATCGAGGAGGGCCGGCGCTTCCTGTCGGCCCGCGAGTCGCTCGCCGACGCCGAGGCGGGCGATTCCGCGGTCTTCTCGATCCTCGGGCACAAGGGCGACCTGCTGTTCCTCCATTTCCGCCCCGAACTCGACGACCTCTCGGCGATCGAGCGCCGGTTCGAGGACACCGCCTTCGCCGCGTTCACCGAGCGGGAGACCTCCTACGTCACGGTCACCGAGGTCTCGGGATACGTCTCCGACGACTACTTCGAGGGGAACGAGGAGGAGATCGACGAGGGGCTGCGCCGCTACATCGAGGGGAAGCTCAAACCCGACATCCCCGACGACGAGTACGTCTCCTTCTACCCGATGAGCAAGCGCCGCGGCGAGGAGTACAACTGGTACGACCTCTCCTTCGAGGAGCGCGCCGATCTGATGGCGGGCCACGGCGAGGTGGGCCGGGAGTACGCCGGCCGCATCAAGCAGGTGATCGCCTCCTCGGTCGGCTTCGACGACCACGAGTGGGGCGTTACCCTCTTCGGGGCCGACCCAACGGACCTCAAGGACATCGTCTACGAGATGCGCTTTGACCCCGCCTCCTCGCGGTACGGCGAGTTCGGCGACTTCCTCGTCGGCCGCCGGTTCCCGCCGGCCGACCTCGGCGCGTACCTCGACGGCGCGAAGGTCCCGACGAGCGAGTACGGCGGCGGAGCGGGTGGACACCCCCACGGCGGCGATGAGGGCCATCACCACGGCGACGGAGACGGCGGAGACGGCGGAGACGGCCATCACCACGGCGACGCCGACGGCCACCATCACGGCGGTGACGGTGGGAATGGCCATCACCACGACGGCGACGCCGGCACCGAGGACGCGGACGCGGACGCCGGCGGAGACGAGCCCGATGCGGACTCGATCCGTGGTGAACTCGAGGACCTCGACATCTATGCCGGCCAGCCCCACGGTGAGGACGTCTACGCCACGGTCCTCTACAGTGAGGCCGACCTCGACGGCCTCTTCGAGGAGGTCGACGGGCTCCGCGGCAACTTCGACCACTACGACACGCACGTGAAGACGGCGGTCTACGAGGGACGCGCGACCGACCGCGCCGCGGTCGTCTCCATCTGGGACACCGCCTCGGCCGCCGAAACCGCGGCCGGATTCCTCTCGGAGCTGCCGGGAATCGTCGCCCGTGCGGGCGAGGAGTCCGGCTTCGGGACGATGGGGATGTTCTACACCGTCGTCCCCGACCATCGGGCGGACTTCGTCGACACCTTCGACGACGTCGCCGACCTGCTCGACGGGATGGACGGCCACCTCGAGACCGACCTGCTGGCCAACGTCGAGGACGAGAACGACATGTTCATCGCCAGCCAGTGGCGCGCGAAGGAGGACGCGATGGCGTTCTTCCGCTCCGAGGAGTTCTCGGAGACCGTCAAGTGGGGTCGGGAAGTTCTCGCGGACCGGCCGCGACACGTCTTCCTCGCCTGAGACGGGTCGTCGACCGAGCGATCGTCGTCATCGTGGCGGTCACGGATCGGTCCGCTCCGCCGACCCCTCGGCATCGTCCGCGCCGTCCCGATCGTCCGGATCCACGATCCGAACCGACGCCGCCACACACCCCAGCGCCAGCACGATCCCGCCGAGAACGTCGATCAACCAGTGGATGCCCAGATACATCGTCGCGATCCACACCGAGACTGCGAGCCAGCCCGAAAGGACCGTCCAGGCGGGGAACGCCTCGCGGGTCCGATAGGCGAACGCGGCGACGGTCATCGACAGGGAGGTGTGCAACGACGGGAAGACGTTCGCGTTCTCGTTGACTCGAGCGGCGAGCTCCTGGAAATCCGGGTTGAACGTGAACAACAATCCGGAAACGAGGTCGACGTTTCGCGGCCCGTGTGCGAACACGATCGTGTAGACGATCAGGCCGATCCCGTAGTTGAGCGTGTAGGCCACGATCAGCCGTTTGAACGTCGTCGACGTTGAGCGGCCGAGGTAGATGAGGACGGGAAACACCAGCAGGAAGGCGTACGCGTAGATGTAGATCCACGAGAAGTAGAGGGTCGCGTACGGCGACATAAGCGTTCCCTGCACCCACGCGACGAACCCGTCTTCGAGGGCGAATATCGTCCCTGTCGCGCGCCATCCGTAGACCTCGGAGACTGCCTGGAGCCCGCTCCGGCCGACCGAACTCACGAGTAGCACGGCCACCAGCCCGGCCAACTGTCGTCGTGCGGACCACAGATACGGGCCGGCGTTCGTGCCGATCCGGTATATCCGCCGCCGGTCCAGGATCGCCATCCCCACGATCAGACACGTCGACGCGACGATCGCCGCCAGATACGTCAGGACGGAGAGGAGAACGCTCATCGTCATGGGTCACGGACGAGGAGGGCACCGTCATCGTCGTAGTGGTAGCCGATCTCCGAGAACGCCTCCATCGCGGCCTCGACGTCGAGATCGCCGTCGGACCCGACGAACGGCGTCACCGGGTCGCCGTCCGCCCAGCGATGCTCCGCCAGCAACCAGGACGGCGAGAGCGCCAGCGGGGAGGCGGCGGGACGCGCATAGCCGTTGAACGCCGACTCGACGAGCGCGGCGGCGTCGATGAGCCGACCGACCGTTCGACGGAAATACGGGTTGGACAGCGGCTCGCTTCGGGTGTTGTATCCGACGTGGTAGAACGCCCCCGAGCGTTGTCCGACGAGTCGCGCGTTCGCGTTGCGTCCGATCCGGGGAACCGCGTCCGGTCCGAGGGTCGACGTGGTCGCGTCGGCGAGCCCGTCGCCGACCTGGGTGACGGCGGCGACGTCCGAAGGAACGACCCGGAGCTCCAACGCGTCGAAGGCCGGCTTTCCGCGGAGCCGCTCCGGGAACGCCTCCGGGGTGGTTCCGATCGGGTGGTCCGGGTTCCGTTCGAAGACGATCCGTTCGTCCGCCTCGGCGCTCCGGACCCGAAGCGGTCCGCTGCCGATCGGCTCGGAGGTCTCCCACACCTGTGCCGCGGTGGTCATCCCGTCGATCTCGATCCCGCCGGGGATCTCGACCACGTCGGTTCGGGACTCCCAGACGTGTTCGGGCAGGATCGGGACCGTCAGCGCCCGCCGCTGAAGCGAGTCGACGCCGGTCGAGAACCGGATATCGGCCGTCTCCGAATCGACCACGGAGACGGACTCGACCAGCGTCGATCGGCCGCGAAACCGGGACGACGGGATCGGCGTCTCGGCCGTCCCAAGCGACGTATCATCGAGGAACTCGTAGGTGAACGCGACGTCGGCGGCCGTGAGATCCTGGCCGTCGTGCCAGCGGCCCTCCCGGAGCGTGACGCGGATCGTCCGGTCGCCGGTTCGGTCGACCGATCGAGCCATCCAGCGGTGGTCGGTTCCGTCGATCCGCCGGATCAGCGGGTCATACACGAGCCCGGTGAACGTTCCGTGGCGACGGTATTCCGGGGCGATCGGGTTCAGGTTGGTCGTGATCCGCGCGTCCGTGCTCACGAGTCGGAGCACCGTCTCATCGGGGTCGTCGGTCCCGTCTCCGTTCCTCTCGATTTCACCGTTCTCGCCGCCCTCGGCGGCCGAAAGCAGCAGGATCCCGCCCGGCGTGACCGTCCGCGCACGGTCCCAGCCGACGAACCGATCCCCGCCGACGGCCGTCAGCGCGTCGGGAAACGCGACGACGGTGAACGGATGTTGGCGGGCGAGTTCACGCTGGAGGTCGTCGACCGCGTCTCGGCGATCCTCGCCGTCCGTCTCCCGCTGTCGCTCGAGGAGCGTGTCCAGGTTCGGATCGGTGAGTCCGAAGGGGTTCTGCCACCCCGGCTCCGCCGTGAACGAGGAGTGCAACAGGGGATGGAGGGCGTCGGGATCGATCGGCTCGACGTGGGGGAACTGTCCGACGTAGACGTCGAAGTCGTGGTTGATCAGCACCTCCCGATAGAGGCCGGCGTCGTCGACCGTCCGTATCCGCGGCGCTATCCCAACCGCCTCGAGGTGGTCGGCGAGATGGCGCGCGATCCGGATCGCGTGGGGATCGCTGTCCGTCGGTCGGGTCGTTATCCGAAGCTGTACCCGACTCGGCTGTGTCCGCCCCGCGACGTTTTTGGCCCGGCCGAGACACCCCGAAACGCCGACGCTAGCGCCGGCGCTGACGCTGGCGGCAACGCTGGCCAGTGCCCGTCGGCGCGTCATCGTGGGGGTGGATCCCATTCGTTCATCGCAGTTCGACGCGGATCGTATAACAGTCCTGCGGTCAGCGTCGTGCATCGTTCGGGTTCGTCGCCGGATGGATCCCCCGTACGCTCGATGACGTCCGCCGCTAGATGACGTCCGCCAGGGGTAACGCGAGCACGAGCACCCACGAGATCAGGCCCAGCACGACGATCGAACGTCGTCGGCCCGCCACCGTATCTGCCCGTCCGAACGCGATCAGTCCCGCCGCCGCGACGACGGCGGTTCGGTGTGCGATCAGGGACGGTGGAACGGCCACGCCCAGGAACGCGACGTCCAGAAGGAACCCGCCACCCAGACCGATCGCGGTCCCGGCGACCGCCGCATCGGCATCACACCGATCGGCGAGCATCCAGACGATCGCCGGGAGCCCGACCACGAGCGTTAGATACAACGGGGCAGCGGCGATCTTCGGCGAAACGCCCGGATACGCCGCCTCAAAGGCGATCCCTGCCGCCCGAACCCCGAGCACGATCGCTGTGAGTCCGACGATCAGGGTACCCACGTGTCGGTGCCGAACGACCGCAGCGCGGAGTTGCGTTCCGGCTCGCCGGAGCGATCGTCGCGTCTGCCGCCGGAGGAGCACCGCGATGAACGGGAGGACCGCTCCGAGGTCGATCACCGTCACCCAACCGTCGCTCCGTCCGCCCTCGATCCCCCGGTATTCGCGGGTGACCTCGGCTCCCGACTCGATGAAGTCGTCCTCGATCGTCCGTGGCGACTCGGAGACGTGGGTCACCGTGTGACGGAGTCGGAACCAGTCGTAGTACTCGCCGTGGGCCTGGAGGGTGGTATAGGCGCCATCGGGGGACCCGTAGACGCGGATGTGGGTTCGCGTCCCGAGGTACGTCCCCGTATGTAGTTGGGCGGTTTCCGTGACCCACGTTCCGTGCCCCCCTTCGTGTTCGAAGTAGGTGTAGCGCGTCGAGCCGTGTGCCCGCTGCCAGTCCGTGGTGACGGCGTCCTCGATGACCTCCTGGCCGGCGTCCGCGACGGCGTCCGTGGTCGCGTTCGCGTCGCTTGCGTTCTCGAGTGCCTCGCCGACGTCGGCGTCCTCGACGTCGGCGTCCGGCGGCTCCTCCCAATCGGTTCCGGGCCCGTCCCGGAGCGCCTCGGTCACCGTCGCCGGATCGTCCCGGAAGACCACGTTGATCGCCAGCGTCCGCCCCTCGGCCGATCGCTCACGGCTCGTGTAGGGCCACATCGCGTAGTCCCCGTCGACGGGGATGAGCGAGCCCTCCGGCACCGATGGGGGCTCCGGCTCGGCCCCCTGGTCGGGTTCGACGCCCGGCTCGGGGACCACACCGGAGACGGCGAGCCCGATCGCGACCGCGACGAGCAGGACGGCGATCCCGACTGTCGACCGCTGCATACTCCCGTCTCGTCGCCGGGGACCAAAAGCGGTCGGCCGCTCATCCGGTGCCTGCCGTCGATGGGTTGCTGGTGACGGTATCGAAACACCCATCCCACCTTGCCGGCAACGGACCGGTACCAGCCCTGCCAATGACCGAGAAACGCGAGTACACCGGCGACTACGCGGACAAGACGCTGTACATCCCGGGCCCCACCGAGGTGCGCGAGGACGTCATCGAGGCGATGGCCGAGCCGATGTTCGGCCACCGGATGGACCGGATGACCGACCTGTATACGACGATCGTCGAGGACACGAAGACGTTCCTCGGGACCGACAACGACGTCATCGTGCTCACAGCCTCGGGGACCGAGTTTATGGAGAGCGCGATCCTCAACCTCGTCGACGAGGACGTCCTCGTGACGACCTGTGGCAGCTTCAGCGAGCGCCAGGCCAACGTCGCCGAGCGACTCGGCAAGGACGTCGACACCCTCGAGTACGAGTGGGGGCAGGCCGTCAAGCCCGAGGACGTGCGCGCGACCCTCGAGAAGTCGGACACCGACTACGACGCCGTCACCTGCGTGATGAACGAGAGCTCGACCGGCGTTCGCAACCCCATCGAGGAGATCGGCGACGTCCTCGCCGACTATCCGGACACGCTGTTCGTCGTCGACGCCGTCTCGGCGCTCGGCGGCGACTTCGTCGACATCGACGACCACGGCATCGACGTGCTCTTCACCTCGGTCCAGAAGGCGTTCGCGATGCCGCCCGGGCTGGCGGTCTGTGTCGTCAGCGACGACGCCTACGAGCGGGAGATCGCCGCCGAGTCGGCCTCGTGGTACGGCGGCTTCCAGCGCTCGCTCGACTACTACGACCGCAAGGGGCAGACCCACTCCACGCCCGCGATTCCGGTCATACTCGCGTACCGCACACAGATGAAGCACATGCTCGATGAGGGCCATCACGAGCGTGATCAGCGACACCGCGAGATGGCGGAGTACACCCGTGAGTGGGCCCGGGACCACTTCGATATGTTCCCCGAGGAGGGCTACGAGTCCCAGACCGTGAGCTGCATCGAGAACACCCGTGACATCGACGTCGCCGAGACGATAGAGACCGTCTCCGCGGAGTACGACATGGTCTTCTCGAACGGCTACGGCTCGACGCTGGGCGAGCGGACGTTCCGGATCGGCCATATGGGCGAACACACCGTCGAGAGCATCGAGACACTCACCGACGCGATCGAGGACGTCGCCGGACTGTAGCGACGGGCACGTTCCTTTCGACACGTCGGTGCGGTCTCCCGCCCCCGCGACACGTTGCCGACGTTCCTCGACCCCCGTGACGCCGCCCTTTTGCCCGCCGGCACCCAATCGTGAGTATGACTGACCGACCGCTCGTCGTGTACTCCGACTACGTCTGCCCGTTCTGCTACCTCGGCCGCGTCGCCCTCGAGCGCTACGAGGACGACCGCGGGTCGTCCGTCGAGCTCGAATGGCGCCCGTTCGACCTCCGGGGCCACAAACGCACCCCTGACGGGGAGATCCGGACCGACGTCGAGGACGGCAAGGACGACGACTACTACGAGCAGGCCGAGGCGAACGTCCGCAAGCTGCAGGAGCGGTACGGCGCCGAGATGGCCCAGACGCTCCGTCGGGACGTCGACTCCTGGCCGACCCAACAGGCCTCCCTGTACGTCCGCGAGACCGCGCCCGAGACGTGGCGGGAGTTCGACGAGGCGCTCTTCGACGCGCTCTGGCGCGACGGCCGGGACATCGGCGATCTCGACGTGATCGCCGACGTCGCCGACGACGTTGGGCTCGATGCCGACGCCGTCCGATCAGCTGCGACCGATGACGGGGAGTGGGACGACCGGCTCCGTGCCGCCTTCGACGACGCCCGCGAGTTCGGTGTCTCCGGCGTGCCGACCTGGATCTACGGCGATCACGCCGCCCGCGGCGCGGTCCCGCCGGAGCACCTCGAACGCCTCATCGAGGGCGCCGACGCGTCCGCGTAGGCCGCCGGTCGTCGGCCCTCGGAGCGTCGTCGTCGGCCGTCGGCTCTCCGCGTCGGCGGCCATCGTCGCCGGCGTCGCCGGCGTCGTCGCGGATGACCGACTGACTGCACTGACCGCACCGACCGCGACGACCGCAGCGTTTTACCTTTCGACCGCCGGAGGGAGGGTATATGGCTACCGGGATCGTCGAGGAGTTCCTCGCGTTGAAAGCCGAGACGGATGCCGACCTCCTGACGATGCAGTGTGGCGACTTCTACGAGTTCTTCGCCGAGGACGCCGAAACCGTCGGCGAGGAGCTCGACCTCAAGGTCTCCCAGAAGTCCTCCCACGGGTCCTCCTACCCGATGGCGGGCGTCCCGATCGACGACCTGACGCCCTACGTCCGCGCGCTCGTCGATCGGGGCTACCGCGTCGCCGTCGCCGACCAGTACGAGACGGACGACGGCCACGCCCGCGAGATCACCCGGATCGTTACGCCGGGGACCTTCCTCGAGACGACCGACGCCGAGGCACAGTACCTCGCGACGATCGTTCGTGGGGACGGTCCGTCGACGGATGGGCGGACCGGCGGACGAGGCGACGGGAAAGCAGCAGACGCAGGCGACGGGCGAGGCGACCGGGACGACCCGGACGGCCCCTTCGGGCTCGCGTTCGTCGACGTGACGACCGGGCGGTTCCGGGTGACGACCGCGGCCGACGCCGCCGAGCTTCGGGCGGAGCTGTACCGACACGACCCGGCGGAGATCGTTCCCGGACCCGCGGTGCGTGAGGACGACGCGCTGCTCGAGGGGATCCGCGAGGCGGTCGAGACCACGCTCTCGCTCCACACGAGCGAGGCGTTCGCCCCGGGTCGGGCGCGACGGACGGTCCGCGACCAGTTCGGCGAGGGCGCCCTCGAGGGCGTCGGCCTGGAGTCCGACCTCCCGATCCGCGCCGCCGGCGCCGCGCTCGCATACGTCGCGGACACGGGCGCCGGCGTCCTGGCGTCGATCACTCGACTGCGGACCGACGGCGACGCCGACCGGGTCGCGCTCGACGCGACGACCCAGCGCAACCTCGAGCTGACCGAGACGATCCGCGGCACGTCGGACGGCTCGCTGTTCGAGACGGTCGACCACACCGTCACGAGCGCCGGCGGTCGGCTGCTCCGCGAGTGGATCACGCGCCCGCACCGGGACGCAGCCGAGCTCCGGCGCCGCCACGACGCCGTCGAGGCGCTTGCCGGCGCCGCGCTCGCCCGCGACGAACTTCGGGACGTCCTCGAGGGGGCTTACGACCTCGAACGGCTGGCCGCCCGGGCCACCTCGGGCAGCGCGGGTCCGCGACAGCTGCTGTCGGTCCGCGATACGCTCGCGGTCCTGCCGCGCCTCGCGGAGGCGGTCGACGGAACGCCGCTCGCGGACTCGCCGTTCGCGACCGTACTCGAAACCCTCGACCGCGAGGCCGCGAGCGAGCTTCGATCGGAGCTCGCCGACGCGCTCGCGGACGACCCCCCGAGTTCGGCGGGCCAGGGCGTCATCGCGCGGGGGTACGACGCCGAGGTCGACGAGCTGATCGAGCGCCACGAGGCGGCGAACGAGTGGCTCGACGGCCTGGCCGACCGCGAGAAGCGTCGGCACGACCTCTCGCACGTCACCGTGGACCGCAACAAGACTGACGGCTACTACATCCAGGTCGGCAAGTCCGCAGCCGACGGCGTCCCCGACGCCTACCGGGAGATCAAGACGCTCAAGAACTCCAAGCGGTTCGTCACCGAGGAGCTGCGCGAGCGCGAGCGGGAGATACTCCGGATCGAGGAGGCGCGCGAGGAGCGCGAGGCCGAGCTGTTCGGCGAGCTGCGCGAGCGTGTTGCCGCCCGGTCCGGGCTGTTGCAGTCGGTCGGCCGAACGCTGGCCGAGATCGACGTCCTCTGCTCGCTGGCGGAGCACGCCGCGGCGAACGACTGGACGCGGCCGACGATCGCCGAGCCCGGCACGCTCGACATCGAGGCGGGCCGTCACCCCGTCGTCGAGCGAACGACCGACTTCGTCCCCAACGATCTCCGGCTCGACGAGGACCGCGGCTTCCTGATCGTCACCGGGCCCAACATGAGCGGCAAGTCGACGTATATGCGCCAGGCCGCGCTCATCACGCTGCTCGCGCAGATCGGAAGCTTCGTCCCGGCCCGGTCCGCCCGGATCGGCCTCGTGGACGGGATCTACACGCGCGTCGGCGCGCTCGACGAGCTGGCCCAGGGCCGGTCGACGTTTATGGTCGAGATGCAGGAGCTGTCGAACATCCTCCATTCGGCCACCGAGGAGTCGCTGGTCATCCTCGATGAGGTCGGCCGCGGAACGGCGACCTACGACGGGATCTCGATCGCCTGGGCGGCCACCGAGTACCTCCACAACCGGGTGCGCGCCCGGACGCTGTTTGCGACCCATTACCACGAGCTCACCACGCTGGCCGACCACCTTCCGCGCGTCGAGAACGTCCACGTCGCGGTCGACGACGGCGGAACCGACGCCGACGCGGACGCCGGCGACGTCACCTTCCTGTGGACCGTTCGCGAGGGACCGACCGACCGGTCCTACGGCGTCCACGTCGCCGATATCGCCGGCGTTCCGGATCCGGTCGTTGACCGGGCCGGAGAGGTCCTCGACCGCCTCCGCGAGGAGAAGGCGATCGAGGCGCGTGGCGGCGAGGGCGGGGCGAGCGGCGGATCGGGGGGCGGCACGACCCAGGCGGTCTTCGACCTCTCGGCCGGATCGTTCGCGGACGAGCCCGACGCCGGGAGTGGTGCCCCGGACACCGATGCGTCCAGCGACGCTGACCGCCCGGTCGCAAGCGACGGCCGTGGTGACCACGATCGCACGGCCGATCGTGGTTCCGACCACGCTCTCGATCCCGATATCGAAGCCGTGATCGCGGAGCTCACCGACGTCGACGTCACCGAGACGCCGCCGCTGGAGCTCGCGACGCGGGTTCAGGAGTGGCAGCAGCGGGTCGACGACGAGAAGTAGTCGGTCGACGATGAGGTGGAGCCGATCGTCTACCTCACCGTCGCGAGCGTCTCGGCGATCGCCGTCCGATACTCGGCGGCCTCGTAGCCGAGACGCGCCCGCCAGACGTCCTGGTAGGCGGGGTGGAGCAGCGGCACGACCGGCGACCCGATCCCCGCGTCGATCGGTTCCAGGACCGCGTCGAGGAAGCCGTCAAGCTCCGTCCCGGCGCCGTCGTCATCCTCAGAGCCGCCGGCGCCGTCGGTCCCGATCGCGAGGACGGACGTCGTCGCGTGTTTGCCGGTCGGACAGACGACGTCCGGTTCGACGCGCTCGAGTTCGGCTCGGAGATGGCGTCGACAGGTCGACAGCTCCGCCGCGGTCGGCTCCCGGTGTGTCGGCTCGTCGGCCTCCCGGTCCCGCGGGAAGCATTTCACCGCGTTCGTGTAGTAGGTCCGACCGCCGTAGCCGATCGATTCGAACAGCCGCCGGATGCGTCGCCCGGAGTGACTCGCCGTGTAAGCCTTCCCGGTCAGGTTCCCGCCGCGCCACCGCTCCGCGTCCGGATCCCCGGCGGCAGGCGCCTCGCCGATCACCATCACGGCGGCGTCGAGGGGTCCGGTTCCCCAGCTGATGCACGTTCGGTCCGCGGGAAGGCGGTCACAGCGGGAGCAATCCGGTTCGAGGACGTGTCTCCGCGTGGGGAAGTCCGGATCCTCGTTCGACTCGTCGGTCACAGTCTCGTCCATTCAGTCCGTCGCAGTCTCGTCCATTCGGTTCGCCCGTCACCTCACTCGGTCAGCGGCATCGCGATCCCGAACACGAGCACCGACAGGAGGGCAACGAGGGGGCCGAAGAACTCCATCGTGAGGAACGCGGCATCGAGCGTCGGGGAGATCCCGCCGCCGGCACCGACGGTCAGCTCCGCGACCGCGCCGATCGCGAACAGCATCGCGCCGACGGCGACGCCGCCTTTCGTCAACGATCCGTAATCCATCTCGCCGTATCGCCCGGCCATACCGACCATATCCGATCGACGGTGCTATACGCGTTTTGGTTCCGGACTCGACGGTGGGTCCGGACTTGTGGCGGGTCCGTCCCTGGGGAAGACGGTTCGGATCGCGGCCGACACAACGTCACGTTCGACTCAAAAGGTTCACGTCGCTCGGGCGCCGACGCGACGGTATGTCGAAACTCGCCGCGCCCGAGCTCATCGAAGCCGTCGAACTCCTCGGGCTGACGCTTGGCACCGGCCTGGTCTCCTCGACCGGCATCTACCTGGAGGACCTCGGCCTCACGGCCGTCACCGGCGGCGAGCTCAAACTTGGCGCCTGGTTCCTTGGGATGGGGCTCGTCGCGCTGTACATCGGCGTCTACCTGCTCGGCTATGAAACCCTTCGCCCACGCCTGTTTGGCGACGGATCGTCGAACGGCGACGCCGCCTAACCAGTTATAAACGCGCCGCGATCGCCGGCGCGACCGAGACGTCGCTGCAGGCGCGCTCGACCGTGTCGGTCCCGAGGATCCGCTCGACGCCGGCCGCGCGGAGTTTGCTCACGGCGTTGCTCGCCAACACCGGGTGCACGCAGGCGGCGACCACGCGGTCGGCGCCGCGCTCCTGGAGGACTGCGACCGATTTGCTCATTGTCGACCCCGTCGCGATGATGTCGTCGACGACGACCACGTCCCGGTCGGCGACCGACGCGTCGGACGGGGTGATCTCGACGGAGCCGTCCTCGCGGTCGCGGTGTTTCTCGAAGTAGTCGGTCGCTCCCGAGCCGTAGGCGTCCCGAACCGTCTCGGCGATCCCGATCGCGCCAGCGTCCGGCGAGAGGAAGAGCGGGTCACGCAGGTCCGGGAGCGGCTCCGCCAACGTGGCGGCGGCGTCGACGATCGCGACGGGGACAGAGAAGAACTCCCGAACCGCCGTCTCGTGGGGGTTGACGAGGACGACCCGGTCGGTTCCGGTCGAGACCGCCCGCGCCATCGCCCGCGCCGAGACCGGCTGCCCCGGCTTGAACGACTGGTCCTGTCGCGCGTAGCCCAGATACGGGATCACCGTCGTCACCTCGCTCGCGCCGGCCTCCCGGACGGCGTCCTGCAGTTGGAGGAGTTCGATCCAGTCGCCGTCGGCGACCGTCGAGGCGACGACCGTCGCGGTTTCACCCGTGAACTCGGGGATGGCCGCGAGCCGTTCGCCGTCCGCAAAGCGCTCGAACGTCGGCGTCGCAAGCGGTGATCCGGTCTCCTCGGCGAGGGCGGCGGCCAGCGTCTGCGTGCCGGAAGTCGGGACGATCATATCCGCCCGTTTCTCGAAGCGGGTTAAACCCGTTTTCGTTCGGGTCGCTGCCGATTCCAGCCGGTACCGGCTCGGGCCGCCACCGGTCCCGGTGATCCCTCACGCCACCGCGTGCGTCGCGATCCCGCCGACCTCGCGAACGCCGAGGATCTGGTGGCGCCAGCCGTCCCCGGCGTCGACGCACAGCGCGCCGGCGTCCGTCGCCGCGAGCGCGATCCCCGGCCCGTACGCGAGCGCCGTCACGTTCCCCGCTGCCGGAAGCGATCGGTGCTCCCAGGCCTCCCGGCTCCAGTCGGTGCCCGCGTGCGCGAAGAGTCCCTCACCGGTGGCAGCGAGGGCGTGGCCGTCCCCGTCGGCGGCCACGTGTCCCGTTGCCGCCTCGATCGCCGACATCCAGCCGTTCGCGAGCCAGTAGAGTCCATCATCGGCCGCCGCAAGCGGCACTCCGGTGCCGGCCACGTCACGGACGTGACGCAGTCCGACGTGTTCGAGACCGGATCGTCCGTCCGAGCCGCCGGATCCCCCCATCGCCCCGCCGCTGCTCGCCGCCCGGTGGACGCCGTCGTCGGCCGCGACCAGCCCGGAATCGACCGCGTGCGGCTCCTCGACGGACCCGATGGTGGTCGTCTCGATCGTCTTTCGCGTCGCCTCTCCGTCCGGTCGACCGAACCGGACGTCGACGACGGCCCCGTCGGCCGTCGCCGCGAGGAACCGGTCGCTCCCGCCGGACCCGGAGGTTCCGTCGGCGTCGTCACGGGGGACGCCACCGGTGCCGTCATCGGATCCGTCACCGACTCCTCGACCTCGCGTCGCGTTCGCGAGCCCGACCGCGGCGGTCGGACCGATGTCGGCCGCCTCGAGGCCGTCGCGGCCGTCATCCAGCTCTCCAACCACGCCCACCAGGAGGTCCTCTGGGGTCGCAACGGCGAGGAGGGCCGGAGCGTCCGGTCGCTCGTGGATCGCGACGTCCCGAGCCGCGACGTCCGCGACCATTCCGAACTCCCCGATCTTGTCTCCCGAGACGGCGACCCGGACGAGTCCGTCGGCGCTGGCGAGGTACACGTCGGTCCGACCGGCTGACCCGGCGTACACCCGTTTCTCCTCGATCGAGATGTCGTCCTCGGCGGGCATTGGGTGCCACTGCGGCCCGCATCGGGGAAAAGGTTCGCGAACGCCGGCGGTCGCGACCCGGTCACGGACCGCCGGGTCGACATCCTCTCCCCCGCGTTTATGGGCTTTCGGCGGGAACTCCCGTCGATGGTCCTCCCTTCGGATCCGCTTCGAGCGGTTCCTTCCCGGTCGATGCCTGCCCAAGCGATGTCCGACCTCGTCCCGGTCGAGTTCACCACGCCCGCCGGCGTTTTCGCCCTCCTTGGCCTCGCGATCCTGTACGTCACGGTCGGGCGATGGCTCTACGTCGACGCCCGGGATCGCGGCAGCGAGTGGTCCTGGCAGTGGGGGTTCGGGACCCCGTTGACCGTGTTCCTGGGGATCGACGTGTTCCTGTTGGTGATCGTGATCTACCTCCTGCTTCGGGCGTCGGCTGATCGTCCCATCGCCTCGAGCACGGACCGAGCGGACTGAGGCGGCTCAGTCCCTACCGAGACACCCACCGAACCCGACTCAGACCGCGTTCCGCCCGACACCCGCGTCCGCACCCGGATCCGTCTCCTCGATCTCGACCTCGACGTCGTCGGGATCGATCCCGATCCGAGCGAACTGCGTTCGGACGTGCTCCTCGGCCGCCGCGATCGCCCGATCGCGGGACTCGAACCCGCGCGGGGCCGGCTCCTCGAAGGCGACCCGGATCTCCTCGCCGTCGACGGTTAGGGCGGCCCCGCCGCTGTCGACCTCGTAGAAGGCGTCACAGATCCAGACGTACGGCGCGTCCTCCTCTGGCGCGCCCGCGTAGCTCGGTGGCTTCTCGCCCCGCTCGAAGACGGTTCCGGTCAACGCCGTCCCGCCGCCGCGTCCGGTCACGAGCAACATACGATCGGCTACGGTCCCGACACGGTTAGCCGTCTGGATCCGATCCCATCGGCACCGAATCGGAACCGACCGGGTCTTCCCGAATCGGCCCCGATCGAATCAATCCGACTGACCCCATCCGACTGACGATCCACGACGTCTCGGGGGAAAGCGATTTGCCCCTGCCCCGGCGTGTGGTAGGTATGACCCTCGAGGACTTCACCGAGTTCTCCGCCGATGACGACGACGCCGCGGCCGATGATCCCACGGCCGACGGTACCACGGCCGGCGATCCCGCGGCCAGCGACGCCACGACCGATGGTGTCGCGTCCGACGGTGTCGCGGAGCAGGCGGACTCGGTCGAGACGGAGTCGCCGTCCAGCTCCGGCGCCTTCGAACGATACGCCGTCGAGGCGGCCGGCGAGGACGACGGCCTCGGCGTGATCTCGGTCTCACAGGGGCTTCGCGTCGCCGAGGACGCCGAGGAGACGACGCTGCGCGCGTTCGTGACGACCGGCAACCGCGAGTCGGTCCGGCTCGGGAAGTACCTGATCGTCCCGTACCCGGACGGTGAGCGTCTCTTCTGTCGTATCACCGGCCTCGAATACGCCCAGGAGTTCCGATCCGACGACGCCACCGAGATCCACGCCCGTCGGCAGATGCGCCGCGACGAGTTCTCCGAGCGCGACTACAAGTTCGTGGCCGAACTGGAGCCGATGTCGGTCGTCTACGACGACGGCGACGGAGACGGCGACGGAGACGGCGGTGACGGCAGCAAGCGGCGGATGACCGACCGCGTTCCGAAGCCGGGAGCGGTCGTCGAGGAAGCGGCCGACGCCGCGGAGATCAAGACCGGGTTGAAGATCCCCGCGGACGGCGTCTTCCTCGGCCACCTCTCGGTCGGCGGCGAGACCGTCACGACCGCGGCCAGCCCACCGACCGTCGACTACCGGCTGAACGACGACGACGAGAACGGCGACCCGCTCGTCTTCCGGCACACCCTCGTGGCCGGCGGGACCGGATCCGGCAAGACCCACGCCTCGAAGAACGTCCTCCGGCAGTACCTCGATGCCGACCGAACCTACGAGATGGACGACGGACGGGCTGCCCGGATGGCGGTGGTCCAGTTCGACCCGCAGGACGAGTACGCCCAGATGCACGACGACAACCCGGAGATCGACGACGCGTACGCGCGCCGGCTCGAACGGGAGGGGATCGCCCACGGCGGCCACGATGACACCGTCGCGCTGGTGCCGACCACGCCGACCGCGACGTACCCGGGCGAGGGACATCGCGCCGAGCGCGTCGCGTTCACGATCCCCTTCTCGCTGGTCCGCGATCGCCCGTGGCTCGTGGCGGGATCGAGTCTCAACGACAACCAGTACGCGGGGCTGGTAACGCTCCTCAAGCGGTTCTTCCGGGATTACGGCGACGATGGGACCTACGACCAGTTCGTCACCTCCCTCGACGACCCGGCGCTCAAGGAGGAGCTCCACGAGTCTGGCCGCGTTCACGAGGCGACCTTCGACGCGGTCAAACGGCGCGTTCGTGGCGTTCCGGGCGGCGTCTTCGACGGCGACGCCCGCCCGATCACCGAACTCGATCACACCCTCGTTCGCCCGGGCGGGCTCACCGTGATCCCGACGTATCACCTGCCGACCTCGCGGCAAAAGGAGATGTTCGTCCTCGCCGTCTCGTCGTATCTGATCGACGACAAGCTCTCGAACGACCCGACGAGCGACCGGATCAAGGAGACGCCGCTGACGATCGGGATGGACGAGGCGCACAACTTCCTCGCGGATGCCGACACCGTCCAGGCGCGGAAGGTCATCGGGAAGTTCACCGAGGCGGCCAAACAGGGCCGCAAGGAGCGGCTCGGGCTGTTCCTCATCACCCAGGATCCGCAGGACATCGCCGAGTCCGTCTTCAAGCAGATCAACACCAAGATCGTGTTGAACCTCGGCGACGAGGACGCCATCGCGAGCGTCAACATCCCGACCGAACTCGCCGGAAAGGTGCCGTATATGGAGACCGGACAGATGGTCGTCTACTCGCCCGATAACTCCGAGCCGGTCGAGCTCAGCGGGCTCCCGCGATGTCTCACCCGTCACGGATCCTGAGCACGGTTCGGTGACTTTTGGTCGGCCCGTCGATCCCGTGACGGCCACGACGCTTTTGCTAGGGGGGCGTGAACCTATCCTATGGTGAAACGGATACTCGTCCCCGTCGACGGTTCCGACTGCTCGAACGACGCGCTCCAGTTCGCCGCCGAGGAGTGGCCCGAGGCGGAATTGGTGCTGCTTCACGTGATCAATCCCGCCCGGTCGTCGGCCGGCTCGGAGCTGGGCGTTCCCGGCGCGGTCGAGCAGTGGTACGAGAACGCGACGACGCGCTCGGAGACGGTGCTTTCGAACGCCGCCGCGACCGTCGACCGCGACGTCGAGATGCTCACCGAGGTGGGCCGTCCGGGGAACACGATCCGGGACGTCGCCGAGGCCGAGGACGTCGACGCGATCGTCATCGGCAGCCACGGTCGCACCGGCGTCTCCCGCGTCCTTCTCGGCAGCGTCGCCGAGGGAGTGGTCCGGAAGGCGTCCGTGCCGGTCACCGTGGTTCGGTGATTCACGGGGCGGCGGTCCGCGTTCAGATGACGGTCCGCGTTCAGAAGATGTTCGCCTGCTGGTAGACCGAGATCCCCTCGCTCGTGATCTCGTAGGGTTTCGTCTCCCGCGAGTGGTTCGCGTTGCGGATCTTCTGGATCTCGATCGCCAGCCGGGTTTCGCGGAAATCGGACGGACGGACGTACTGAAGGATGAAGACGGCGTCGGTGAGGTACTCGACGATCCCGTGCCTGGAGGCGTAGGAGTTCGACTCGCTGGCCTCCGAGATGAGCATCGTCGTCACGCCGGCCTGTTTGAGTGACCTGGTAAAATCGAAGATCTCCGACCGGCGCTTGGCCGGGTGGTCGTACATCATCTCGAGCAGCGACACCGAGTCCAACACCAGCCGCTCGGCGTCGAACTCGCGGATGAGCCGGCCGAGTTCGTTGCCGATCGAGGCCAGTGAGTTGGCCATCTCGATCGGGTCGATGGAGACGACCGAGAGCATTCCATCGGATTCGTACTCACGGAAGCCGTATCCCTTCTCCTCGGCCGTCGAGAGGATCGCCTCCCGGCTCTCCTCGAGGGTGATATAGACTCCGCGATTGCCGTTCGTGAGCGCTTTGTGGATGAATTGCAGCCCGAAGGTCGTCTTTCCGGTTCCGGCTGACCCGATCGTCGTGATGAGCGACCGTCGCGGGACCCCGCCGAGGATCATCTTGTCGAGTCCCTCGATCCCCAGGTCCATCCGTTCGATATCGGATTCGAGTTCGGCGTCCTCGAAGTCAGTACCGCCCGACGTCGGAGGGGGTCCCGCGTCGCCGTCGTCGCCGAACGACGCGAAGCCGAACTCGCCGTCGGACCCGCCGCCGGGTCCGCCTCCGGGACCGGCGTCGAAGTCGGGAGTCGTTTCCGGTTCGGTTTCCGTGGGGAAACCGACGTCGCCCGACTCATCGCCGTCGTCGACATCTCCGAACTCGCCGTCGTCACCATCTCCGAACTCGCCGTCGTCACCATCTCCGAATCCGCCGTTGTCATCACGGTCGCCGACGGTGGACGTATCACGGGGTCGCGGCGAGTCCGGATCCGCCTCGGACGACGAGCCGCTGGCTGATGCCGGCTCGGGGTCGGTCCCTCCTGCTGGGTCGGCTCCTCCTGCTGGGTCGGCTCCTCCTGCTGGGTCGGCTCCTCCTGCTGGGTCGGCTCCGTCGGTTGGTTCCTCCCCGCCGGCACGACCCGAACCGGTGGTATCGGCTCCGCCTCCGGCCGCGTTCGCCTCCGAGAGTTCCCGGCGTGCCCGTTCGAACCAGTCTTCCTCCTCCGCCTCGTCGTCGACCGTCTCGTCGTCGGGTGTCCCCTCCTCGTCCGACCGATCGCGTTCACCGCTCCCGTCGTCTTCGGTCATCGGGCACCCCCGGACCGATCGGCATCGACGATGTCCGATCGTCGGTGCGATCGCCGAAACCGATCGTTTCGGTGCTCGTGTGCCCGTGTTTTCCCCCGACGACGTCCCATATCCGATCGATGGGCGGGTCACGGCTTGAAACTTTACGTGTGGTTTTTGATTGCGGCGCCGAACTCGGCGGTATGGACGTCGGGATCGTCGCACAAAAGGAGAACCCTCGCGCGGCAGCGCTCGTCGATTCGCTTGCGGACGCGCTCGCCGACCGCGGGGTGACCGTCCGGATCGACGAACTGACCGCTGACGCGCTTTCGGCGTCGGGAACGCCCGTTTCGACGTTCGACACCTGTGATATCGTCGTGGCGATCGGCGGCGACGGGACGTTCCTGTTCGCCGCGCGCAACGCCGACGGAACGCCGATCCTCGGCGTCAATCTCGGAGAGGTCGGGTTTCTCAACGCGGTCGCACCCGCGAACGCGGAGGATGCGGTCCTTTCGGAGGTCGCCGCGTTCCGTGAGGGGACCATGAACGTCCGCGAGGTCCCGCGGCTCGTGGCAGCCGTCGACGACTGGCGGTCGACCCCGGCGGCAAACGAGGTGACGATACAGGGAGACCGCCGTGGCCACGGGGGTGGTCTCGACTACACGGTCAGTATCGATGGATCGCCGTATTCGGAGACCCACGCCGACGGCGTGATCGTGGCGACCCAGACCGGATCGACCGCGTACAACCTCTCCGAGGGCGGGCCGATCGTCCACCCCGGCGTGAACGCGATCGTTCTCACCGAGATGTGCGCGGAGGCGGGGATGGCGCCGCTCGCGCTCGATCCCGACGTCGATCTGGCTGTCACGGTGACGGACTCCCGGACCGGCTCCGTGGCCGTCATCAGCGACGGCCGACGGCCGACCACGTTCGACCCGCCGGTCACGGTAACCGTCTCCAAAGCCTCGGTTCCGATGCGGATCGCCGGCCCGCGCTCGGACTTCTTCGAGGCGCTCGGCAAACTGGAGTGAGTTCGGATGACACGGATCGGCGTCGACGAGGCGGGCAAGGGGCCGGTTCTGGGGCCGATGATCGCCGCCGCCGTCCGGGCGGCCCCGGCGGCCCTCCCCGACGGCATCGACGACTCGAAGCGCATCGCCCCGGCGCGTCGCGACGCCCTCGATGAACGGCTGCGGGCGCATCCGGCCATCGACGTCGGCGTCGCCGCCGTCGAGCCCACGGAGATCGACGATCCCGAGACCGATATGAACGCCCTCACCGTCGCGGCACAGGCCCGTGCGGTGGTGGACCTGCTCGCGGCGAGTGGATCACCGGCCGATTCCGAAGCTCCCGTGACGGATTCTGAACCCCCCGCGACCGATTCTGAAGCCACCGGGACCGCTCCCGACGACCCATCGACTACCCCCGGCGCCTCCTCGACGACGTCCGATCGGTCGATCAGCCTGCTCGTCGACGCGGGAGACGTCTCCGAAGAGCGGTTCGGCCGGCGGGTTCGGGAGGCCGTGGAGGCGGCGCTGCCCCGGGAAACCGGCTGTGACACCTCACCGAACGTCTCCATCACCGCCAGACACGGAGCTGATGCCGACTCGCCGCTCGTGGGTGCGGCATCGATCGTGGCCAAGGTCGAACGCGATCGCCGGATGGCGGCGATCGACAAGCGACATCCCGACTACGACGGCGTCGGCAGCGGCTACCCGAGCGACCCCACGACGACGGCGTTTCTCGAGGCGTACGTGGACGACACCGGCGACGTTCCCGACTGTGCGCGCCGATCCTGGCGGACGTGTGAACGGCTGCTCGCGCGCCACGAGCAGTCGGGGCTTGGGGAGTTTTAAAACTCGAAGCCGGGACTGCCGACGCTCGTCCGTCAGCGGTCGGTCAGCAGCATCCGGAGGATGTCCCCGTAGGCCGGTCGCGTGACGAGGACGCCGATGAGGACCCCGAGGATCGTGAAGATGGCGAACCCGGAGAGGTCACCGAGACTCAACACCATCAGCGGCGACATCGCGATGATCGTCGTCGCCGCCGCGGCGCCGATCACCCAGAACGCCCGGCGGAACCGGGAGTCGAAGACCGTCTTCGAGCTGACGTCGCCCTCGCTCATCACCTCGTCGGCGATGATCACGAGGTCGTCGACGCCGGTCCCGACCACCGCGATGAATCCGGCGATGACCGCGAGATCGAGCGGGTATCCGAGGAGCGCGGCGAACCCGAGGAGGGTGTAGACCTCCGTCAGCGCGGTGACGACCATCGGCAACGCGACCTTCGGTTCGCGATATCGGAGGAAGACCATTCCGGCCACCGCGAACACGGAGAGGATCCCGGTGATGAGCGAGTAGGTCTTGAACTGCTCACCCTGGGTCGGGGAGATGTACGAGGAGGAGCCGTCGCCCAGTTCGGCCGGGAGCGCGCCGGCACGCAGATTGATCGAGATCTGCTGGGCGCGCTGGAAGGAATCCTCGCCGGCACCGGTCGTCAGCCGGAACCCGGGGTCGTTCGCCCACGTTCCCTGGACCATCGACTGGAGGAGGCCGCCGTCCATCCCGAAGTCGTTGACGACCCGGTCGTTGACGACGAGTAGCAGCCGCGGTTCCTCCGACTGCGTGTAGTCGTCGATGCACTTTCCTCGATCGGCCGGATTCGCGGCGCACTTCCAGCCGTCAGTTCCCGGGTTCCCCGCCTGTTGGTTCGCCTGACTGATCGCTTGCTGAAGCTGCTGGGCCGGCGTGGGTTCCCCCGCCGGTGCGGTATCGACGATCGAGACCGGAACGTACGAGCCGCCGCCATCGGACCGGCTCGCGGTCCCGACGTTCTCGAAGTCATCCTGAGTGACTACGGCGCGGTTGCGGGTTCCGTTCCCGTCGTTCGGGATGAAGATGTCGATCCGGACGGTGCCGCGTTCGGCGATCAGCTCCTCGACGTCATTGCGGTCCTCGCCCGGGACCTCGATCAGGACGAACGAGCGCCCGTTCGCGTCGACGATCTCGCGGACGCTCCCGCCCGAGAGCCCGGCCTCGTTGATCTTCCCCTCGATGACCTCGATGGTCGCCTCGAGGGTCTCCTCGGTGACGCCCGGCCGGACGCCGTCATAGGCGTAGCCGGCGGCCTCGATCGCCGCCGTGAACTCCGTCTCGGAGACGTTGGCATCGGTCACCTCGACGGCGCCGGTGCCGCCCTCGGCCGGATCGCGCAACTCGGCGTTGACGCTCGTGCTCGTCGTGTTCGGTAGCTCGCCGGCCACGTTGCTCGCGACGGTCGCTGGATCATCCCCCTGGAAGCCGACATCGGTGGCCGTATACCCGACCAACGGCGCACGGATGCGGGTTCCGCCGTCGAGATCGAGGCCGAACTGGAGGTTCGTGATCCCGTCTGCACTGCCGGTATCCGTCCCGTTTCCGATCCCCTCCGCCCCGGGGTCGGGTGCGAACATCGGGGTGAAGAGGACGATCGTGGCGCCCAGCACGGCGACCACGAGGAGCCCGACGCGCCAGTTGCGTTTGATCGCGTCGATCATCTACCGGCTCACCCCCTCGAAGGAGTACCAGCGAAGCAGCGAGACGTTGAGCAGGTACGTGTTCATCAGGTCGGCACACAGTCCGACCGCGAGGATGACGCCGATGTCTCGAAGCAGGTCGATCCCGAAGACCCACGCGACGATCGTCATCACGATCATCGCGGCGATGGACGTGATCGTCATCGTCACGCCGGTGCGCATCGCGCGCTGGACGGACTCGTAGAAGCCGCCGGTCCGGCGCAACACGGAGTTGTTCAACAGGATGTCCGAGTCGACCGAGTACCCGATGATCATCAGCAGCGCCGCGACCGTCCCGAGCGTCATCTCGATTCCGAGGAGGTTCATCACGGCGACGGGGATGACGATATCCGAGAACGCCGAGATGACGACCGCGATCGACGGCACGAACGTGCGGAACATCGCGAAGACGAGCACGCTCATTCCGAGGAACGCGATCACGACCCCGCCGAGCGCCTGCGTCTGTACGCCGCTGCCGAAGCTCGCGGAGACGATGTCCTCGCCGGTGACCGCGAAGCCGGCCGCCTCGGCCTCGCCCGCGATGTCGCCGAAGTCACCGCTTCCGGCACCCTCAGGAAGGTCTTCCGGCCGGAACGTCACGATGTAGGTCTCATCGCCCGGCGCGTACTGGATCGAGGAGGGCTCGATCGAGAAGGTGTTCGGATCCTCGAGCGCCGCGCGTGCCTCGGGGGTTCCCATCTCGAGATCCGACGTTTCTGACGCCGACAACCGCAGCTCAGCGCCGCCCGTGAACTCGACGCCCAGATCCGCCGGGGCACCCGTCGCGAGGTACCACCCGCCGAGGATCACAAGCGCCACCGCCAGGATCGCAAGCGGAATCGCGATCAGCTGGCGGTTGGTGTAGTCCGTATACTCGACCTCCGGTACCTCGATCGCTACCATATGTCTCCGGGGTCCGGCTGCGCGCCGAATAAGCTTTCTTATCGCCAGCCACGGCGTCGGTCGACCCGGGAGCAGACGCGTCGTCGATCGATTCGATCGGCGCCATCGCGGGCGCCGAAAGGCGTTACTCCCGCCGTCGCGTATGGGTAGGTATGTCACAGCCCGATCCGACCGACCGGACCTCAACCACCACATCGACGCGGCCGACCGCGACGCGGGTCGTCCTCTCGATGCCGGCGGGCGTGAGTGATTGGGTCCGCTCGCAGATCGATACCGACCGGTATCGGGGCTACTTCCGACGGACGCTCGGCGACGTCGCCGTCGGCGAGGTGACCGAGGAGTTCGTCGACGTCGGTTGCTGCGGGAGCAATCTCGACGTCCCGTTTCGCGTGGAACGTATCGAGGTCGGCGACGGCGGAGCTGACGACGGACCCACGGATGGAGAACCGAAGACCGTCGAGTCGGCCATCGTCGACGACGACACGACGATCGAATACGTCGACCGCGAGGGCGATGTCGAGGGGGGCTGGGCGGTTCAAAGCGAGGCCGGACCGACGCGGTGACGCGGTCGCGGCGACACGGTCGTGACGAGTTGGATGCGACGACCAGGGCGCGACGCGGCCGATTCGGCTGCAGCGACGGAATCCTTATCCCCAGCGATCGTCTATCGCCGTTTGGACAGAGGGAGCTCGACCCCCGTGCCGCGGGCGGTTCCACCGCCCAACGCATGAGGAAAGTCCCCCCACCGGCCGGACGGGCGACCGGGCGCAAGCCCGGAGTCGGAGACGGCTGGCGCTGGAACAGAAACGAGACCCCCTGCCCCGACCGATGAGGCGTGCGAACCGACCCGCAAGGGAAGGGAGCCAACCCGCCGAGGGGCACGCGACGCCCCGCGCCGCGGAACGCTCGAACGGCCTCGCCGCGAGAGCTGCGGCGCGTTGCGTCGTCGACGGGCAGGAACGGATGGAACGGCGAATCCTCGCCGGTGCAAGTCCACGCCGATAGGTAGTCCGGCCACGGCGTGGACGCTCAGCCGAATGTCGAGCCGAACAGAAGGGGGCTTACTCCCCTCAGTCCGTCATCCCCGCCGAGCGACGGCGTCGCTCCGGTCCGTCTCGCGGTCGATCTCCGGACCGTACGCCCGTTCCGCCCGAACGAACGCCCTTATACGCGTTCACGCGCAATCGCACGTATGATATTCGAGGACCTCCAGACGACGCCGCGCGCGGAGGAACTCATCGACAAGGCGTTCTCGCGGGCCGCACGCGCAGGGCGGGCCAAATCCGGCCACGAGGCCCAGGAGTCGATGCTTCGAACCGCCGGCAACGTGCTCTCCGATAACCTCTCGAACGTGGTCACCTCCTGGCCCGATTTCGAGTACGACGTCGATCCGTTCTACCACGAGCTCGCGGACGCGATCGTCGACGTCGACGAACTCCGGCAGTCGCTCTCTGAGGTGATGTGGGCGAGCCGGCAGATCGAGTCGATCCGCGACGAGTACACGACGAAGCTGCGCCGTAGCGACGTCGATACCGCTCGGAAACACCGCAAGCAGGCGTTCGCCCGGATGGCCGACATCACCGAGGAGGTCGCCGACGACCTCCGTCTGATCGGCGACGCCCGCGACGATCTGAAGACGCTCCCCGACATCCGGACCGACGAACCCGCGATCGTCGTCGCGGGCTACCCGAACGTCGGCAAGTCCTCGTTCGTCAACCGGGTTACCCGTGCCTCCAACGAGATCGCGGAATACCCCTTCACGACCCGCGGCGTGCAGATCGGTCACTTCGACCGCGACCACATTAGGTATCAGATAATCGACACGCCGGGGCTACTCGATCGCCCCCTCGAGGAACGCAACGACATCGAGCGCCAGGCCGTCTCCGCCCTCGAGCACCTCGCCGACTGTGTCCTCTTCGTCGTCGATGCCTCCGGCGACTGCGGCTACCCGCTCGAGGTCCAGCTGGCGCTCCTGGAGGAAGTCGACTCGCTGTTCGGCGCGGACGTCCCCCTGCTCACCGTCTGCAACAAGCAGGACCGGTCGACCGACGTGGATGCGGACGCCTATATGAGCGTCACCGAGGACGAGAACGTCGAGGGCGTCCTCGATATGGCGGTCGAAGCCGTCGGGTACGAACCGGACCTCCCGTCGCGGGAGTGATGATCGGCCCGGATCATCCGGGATCAGCGTACCCCGATCGTGTGTTCGGCACTCAACAGCAGAAGATGAACGGGTAAACGAGCGCGACGCGGTCGCCGTCCGTAAGCGTCGTGTCGAACCCCTGCTGGTTCTCGTTGAACCGTCCGTTCACGAGCACGCGGGCGTACGCGACCGTCTGTTCGCCGACGGGATTCTTCCGCCACGTGCCGGGCAGTTCCTCGGGTGTGGGTGCCCAGCCGTGCGCGGTCGACTCCGACTCCGATTCGGCGATGAGCAGCTCCTGGAGCTCCGGATACTCCTCGAACAGGGCGTCGAGGAACTCCCGGAGGGTGTCACCCTCGAACCGGTATTCGAACTCCGACCGGCCGAGCGCAGTTCGAACGTGGCCGGTACACCGGACCGTAACGGTCGTCTCACCCTCCCGGTTCGACGGCGTCGCCGCCGCGGCGTCAGCCTCGGTGGCCTCGGTCGTCGTCTGCATATCGTTCCGTTCGCGCTCGACGCCCCTTCCCGTTATGCCGAATACGTTCGCCATTCGGTCGGATGGGGCGGAACGAGCACGGCTCACTCGGTCGTCTCGGCCTCGAAGACGACGTGGACCTGTACGTCGACGCTCACCTCGCCCGTCTCGATGGACGTCGCGGACCCGCCGTTGCCCGCGGCGTCCTCGGCGACCGCCGTCGGCTCGGCGCGGTACGGCGAGACGCGGTCGTCCATCGTCGAGATGGTGTAGACGTCGACGACCTCGAGTCCGGTGTTGTTCGCGAGCATCCGGGCACGCCCGTCCGCGTTCTCGACGGCGTTCTCGAAGGCCGTGGTTCGCAGGTCCTCCTCGCGCTCGTCGCTCAGCCCGAACTGCACGCGGTTGACGCTGTCGGCGCCGGAATCGACCGCGACGTCGATGACCTCGCCGACCGCCTCCACGTCGTGGACCTCGATCTCGTACCGGTGAACGCCGACGTACTCCGGTTCCACGTCCTCACGCTCCGGCTCGGAGCGCGGACGACGCTCCCGAATGTCGTAGCGTGTCGTCCGGATCTGGTCGTCCTCGATCCCCCAGTCTTGGAGGGCCGACCGAAGTGATTCCTCGTCGGCGGCGATCTCCTCGCGGACGGCCGACGAGGAGTTACCCCGCGCCTCAACGGCCACGGTGATCGTCGCCCGGTCGGGCTCGGCGGTCGCCTCGCCGTCCGCAGTCACCTCGATCGTTCGATCCGGTTCGCCGTCATCCGTCGGCGTGGCGTCGCCGGCGACGCCCGCACAGCCCGCCAGGAGGAGGGTCGCGGCCAGCGCCAGCGCACCGATCAGTCGTCTGTCCATACCGTCACTGTGTCGGGAACGGGCCTTAAGCCAGCGATGACACAAAGAACGCTTTGTCCCAGCACGGCGCTCGACCGGAGTCGGCGGCGATGGCCTCGGTCGAAGCGATCGACGGCCGGTGGTCGACCGGTCGGATCGGCGGTCACCCGGAGCGATCGGCGGTCACCCGGAGCGATCGACCGTCAGTACGCGTACCTCGACGGCGATCTGTCCGTCGACGACCGGTTCGATGCGGTCATCGAGACGTGCGGCGAGCCCGGAGACGGTGGTTCCCGGCTCGGACCCGACCGTGATCACCACGCGTTCGGTCCGTAACGGTGGTATGCTGCCGGTTCGATGCATCTCGAGGTCGATCAGGTCCAGCTGCGCCTCCGCCAGCTCCAGCTCCGACTCGACCGCCTCCCGAACGTCCTGTTCGGTCGTGGTCGCGACGTAGGTGTCGTAGGTAACGCCGCCGAGGAAGATCGACAGGATCGCGATGGCCGCCAGAAGCGCCGTCGCCCGCTTGAGAAGCGCCGATTTCGCCTCCGCCTCGCGGAACCACGAGTCCGGTCGATAGCCTTCATACCACAGGACGACGAGTGCCGCGAGATTGATCGAGAGCACGTTGACGAGTACGAGCACGCCCGCCCCCAGCGCGAGCCGGGGAATCCCGAAGGCGATCCCGATCCCGACCGCTGCGGCCGGCGGGATCAACGCAACGGCGATCATCACGCCCACGAGCGCGGATGAGACGCCGGTCATCAGCGAGAGAACCCCGGCGATCCCGGCTCCGAGTGCCACCGCGAGGACGAGCACGTTCGGAGCGAGCCGCTCGGAGACCTCCGCGAGCGCGAGCGGGTCGAGGCCGGGCGGAACCAGGTTGAGCGTGCGGAGCCCCGCGGCGAAGACCGCGGCGGACCCGACCGCGAGGAGGACGCCGAGTATCTGGAGCCGGACGCCGCGTCCGAACAGCTCGTCGTCGTCGACGACGGTTCCGACGGCGGCCGACATCGCCGGGCCGATGAGGGGCGCGATCACCATCGATCCCACGACCGTCGCCGGCGAGTCGAGCAGCAGTCCCGCGGTGGCGATGACCGCCGAGATGACCGTCATCAGGACGTACGTCCGGATGCCCGAGACGAGACCCGTCGCCTTCGTCTGCAGCTCCTCCTTGGCGATCCGGTCCTCGCTGTGGTCCGATTCCTCGGCGTACCGCTCCTCGAGCTGCTCGAAGCGCCGGGAGATGACCGTCTCGGCGTCGACGATGACGGTGTAGGTCTCCTCGTCGATCCCGGCCTCCCGGAGCCGGTCGAGTACCGGTTCGACGGCCGCGGTTGGAAGCGGGAACGAGACGACGCCCGTGTACTTTCGCCCGCTCGTCTCGTCGGTCACCACGTAGTCGATCCCCTCCTCGTCGAGCGCGTCGAGGATCGCCGCGCGCTTACCGGCCGGGATCATGACCTGTACGAGTCGCACACTCCCCGATGGTGTCGTGATCGGTTAAAAACTCGGGGGTCGCAACCGTCACGGGCGCCGCGGGGCGGTCGTCACCGCGTGTACGTCCGCAGCGACGCGAAACCGCGTCCGTTCTCGGCGGTCTCGAAGACGTCCACGAAGGCGAAAAGCGGCTCGCCCGACGCCGCCAGTAGCCGGCCGTGGACGGCGACGTCGTCGCCGTTAGCGTAGACGTCGTCGATCGCGTGTGAGGTATCGGTTCTGGGACGGTCCTCGCGCATGAACTCGACGAACCGGTCGCGTCCCCGGAGCGTTCGGTCGGGTCGGTCGTGAACGAACTCGGCGTCCAGAAGCGTCCGAAGGTCCTCATAGCGAGCCTCGTCGATCGCCTCGTAGTACCGCCGTGCCCGTCGCCGTGCGTCGCGGCCGTCCATACGGACGTGGTCGGGTTCACGAGCCAAAACGTCACGGGTCGATGCGGGGATTCGATCCACGTCGCTTTTCTCGACGCCCCATCTACGGTTATGGGTGAGCGATCCCGTTTCACTCGGCTGTGACCCGCTCGACGATCTGCTCGGCGGCGGGTTCGAACGCGGCGTGGTCACCCAGGTCTACGGGCCGCCCGCGGCGGGCAAGACGAACCTCGCGCTGTCGGCCGCCGTCGAGGTGGCCGCCGAGGGTGGAAGCGTTCTCTATATCGACACCGAGGGGCTCTCTATCGACCGGTTTCGACAGATTGCCGAGGCGAGAACCGACGACGACGTCGAGTCGGTTGCCTCCCGACTGATCATCACCGAAGCGTACGACTTCGACGACCAGCAGGAGGCGGTTCGGGACGCCGCCGAGTTCGCCCCGGAGGTCGACCTCATCGTTCTCGACTCCGCGACCGGCTTCTACCGGCTGGAGCGAACCACCGACACCGAGGGCGGGGAGTCGCTCCGGAAGGTCGCCGATCAGGTCACCCACCTCCTCTCGCTGGCCCGGCGCCACGACCTGGCGGTCGTCGTCACCAACCAGGTGTTCACCGATCCCGAGAGCGACCGTGCTCGGCCGCTGGGCGGTCACACCCTCGAACACTGGACCGGCGCGGTCGTTCGCGTCGACCGCTTCCGCGGCGGCAATCGGCGGGCGACCCTGGAGAAGCATCGATCGACGGAAACCGGCAGCCACGCGACGTTCCAACTCACCGGGGGCGGGATCGAACCCGCTGGTTCCTCGGACGGGGTCGACCCGTTCTGAGCCGGGCGATCCTCGTCCGGGGATGGTCCGCTTACAGTTCCCCGATCTTGCGGAGCAGCTGCCCGCGGTACTTCTCGTCGGCGTTGACGCCCTTGAGTTCGAGGACGTTCCGTTCGAGCTTGTCGAGGGCGACGTGGAAGCCGTGTTCGGCGCCGTAGCCCTCACCGGTCCCGATGACCTGTCCCTTGCTCGTCCGGAGCCGGATCTGACACTGGATGAGCGGCGTGCCGCGGAGCTTCTCCTTGTGTTCCTGCAGGCGGACGTGCGCGTGGAACACCTGCATCTTCCCGTATTTGTTCGTCACGTCCTGGATCGACTCGATGACGTGGTCACGGGAGATCGTATCGAGGAGCTCGATGTTGGTGATCTGGACGTCCATCGACTCCTCCTCGGTGAAGGTGAGCGACCGAAGGATGTCGGTTTTGGTGATGATCCCGGTGACGGTATCCTCGTCGTCCGGCGTGACGACGAGTCCGGCGACATTGTTGTCGAACATTCGCTCCAGGGCGGCCTTGGTGGTCTCGTCGGTGCGGGCGGTGAGCGCCGGGCTCGACATCAGGTCGTAGACGGGGAGATCGAGCATCCGGTCGATGTCACCCGCCCGGTCGCCGCTCCCTTGTCGGTCCTGGTCGCGGACGACGAAGTCGACGATGTCGTTGGTGGTCACGACGCCGGTGAGGCTCCCGTTCTCGTTGAGCACCGGCAGCCGCGAGATGCCGTGTTTACGGAGCCGGTTGATCGCCTGCCCGACGTGTTCCTTCTCGCCGATCGTGACGACGTCGGCGGTGTACACCTGCTCGACGGTGTTGGCGTCGAAGCTGTCGATGACGGCCTCGAGGATCGCGTCCTCGGTGATGATCCCGTCCAGCTTCTCACCGTCGTAGACGGGTGCGATCTTGACGTTCCCCTCGATGAGCAGCCGGGCGGCCTCCCGGATGTCCTCGCGGAGCGCGATCTCGGGAGCGGGTTTCATCACCGCCGAGACCTTCGTGTCGTCCCCCATCCGCGAGCGGATCAGCTGTTTTTCACCGACGACGCCGGCGTAATCGCCGTCCTCGGTAACGATGATTCCTTTCGGATTCTCCCGATCGAACAGGGATCGGACCTTGGCGAGACGCTCGTCGACGTCGACCTCGACGTATTCCGGCACCGCGATATCAGCAATATTCATGGTCCAAGCCGAACCTAGAGCCGGACGGGTATTGAAAGTACGGGAGTCACTCTTCGTCGATCGACTCCTCGTCGATGAGGACGTCCTCGATCAGCCGGGCCGACCCGCGACGGATCCGACCGCTGACGGCCGTTCGGGAGATCTCGAGCAGCTCCGAGAGCCCCTCGAGGGTGATCTCACGGGGGTCGTCGTAGTAGCCGTTGCGGTAGGCGTTGACCAGCGCCTCGATCTGTGGTTCGGTCAGCCCGAACCCGGATTCCTCGGCCGCGTCCTCGGTCTGCCGGAGCTCGAGAACGGTGAAACGGATCCCGTTCCGTTCGGCGAAGGCGCTCAGCTCCTCCATCGTCTCGTGATCCTGCAGCTCCAGGCGCAGCTTCCAGCCGTCGCGGTGGCTCCGCGACTCGAGGACGAGCCCGCCGGCCGCCGAGACCGGCGGCGTGATCAGCGTCGCGGCGTCGGTGTACTCGATCCGATAGGTGCGACGCGGGTCAGCCTCGGTGACCGGCGTGAAGGACGCGACGGTGTGATCCGCCGCCAACGCCTCCTCGAACGCCTCGAAGTCGGCGGCTTCGACCCAAAAGAAGTGCCCGTCGTTGACCGGGTCCGTTCCGGTGTCGGAGACGACGCCGATCTCCGCGCCCGGGAGCGCTCGGATCGTGGGCGCGAGCGCGAGATCGGAATGGGCCACGTAGACGCTGGTCGAGACGATCATCGTGTGTGTCGGTGTGACTGTGTCGGGCCCGTCAGCCGACCACGGGCGACCGTTGCGTGGCAGTCACCGGGGGGTCGTCGGGCGATCGCTGGGCGTCGAGCGGCGGGCGGTTGCCGGACGGTTGCGGGACGTCGGACGGCTGCGGGACGTCGGACGATTGCGGGACGTCGGTCGCATCTGCGTCGGCCACTCACCGCGGTGGTATCAGTGATCACGGATCGTCGGATGCGTCCCCTTCGTCGATCCGACATAAAACGTTTGCCCGGAACGGCCCGAACACGAGCCGGAACCGCACGGGGAGAACTCGAGGGACGATCCGGTTCGGAACTTTCGAGTCACCGGTGCGGTCGATCCGAACGATCGACGAGGAGCGTCCGCTCGATCAGTGCGCGGATCCCACGTTTGAGGCGGCCGCCGACCGCCGAGGCGGAGTAGCCGAGTTCCGCGGCGACCTCCGCCAGGGAGGCCTCGCGAGGGTCCGCGAAGTAGCCGAGTTCGTACGCGACGACGAGCGCCTCCCGCTGCTTCTCCGTGAGCGCATCACGGACCGGATACTCCGCGTCGGCGCTCGGAAGCTGCCGGACGTCGACGACCTCGAAGGTGAAGCCCGCCTCGCGGGCGTGCTCCCAGACGTCGTGAAGGGCCTCCCGGTCGGGGAGCAGCCACTGCTCGTGCCATCCCCGAGGCGCGGCCTCGAGTCCCGACGCTGCGCTTCGGGCGTCGATCACGAACCCGCCGTGGCGCGTGACCTGTGGCCCGAGCAGGACCGCGGTCTCCGCGAAGGTGACTCCCCAGAGGTTTCGTCGGTCGAACTCCGGCATCGGGTGCACCGTCTCGACCGTGCGGTCACGCTCGAGGGCCTCGGCGACCACGTCGGGAGCCACGGCGTCACACTTGAGCACGTAGATCTCGCGTTCGGGGTCCGTGCTCGTTTCCGGAAGGATGCGAACGTCCAACTCCGGGGTTGACGCGAAGGTGTCCGCGAGCGCGCCGTCCTCGTGGGCGAACCGTACCTCGGCAAAGGTGGTCATCGACGGAGTGTCCGATCGGAGGGACGCACTCGTCCGGCAAAATACCACCGGCAGTACCGATGCCGATCGGGTCCTGCGACCGGAGGAGCAGAGACCAGCCAACGGCGAGTCACCGTGCGGCCGGGGATTCACGCAGGCACGCGATGATGTCCTCGCGGGTCGTCTCGCGTTCCCCCTCGGTCGCGAGCTGGCCGACGACGAACTCCAGGAGGTTCAGCTCCTTGAGCAGCTCGAGGGCGTCCTCCCGGTCGACGTCGACGTCACGTTTGACCTCGTAGATCGTGTTCGACCGCATCACCGTCTCGATGAGCGCGTCGACGGCCACGTCCTCCGGGAGACCGATCCCGTCCGAGAGGACGACGGGCTGGTCGACGTCGGCACCGTCGGGAGATGGAGCCGGGTGACCGGTGTCGCGGGACTCGGTCTCCGACGCGGGCCGGTCAGGCTTTGACGCGGGTCCCTCGCTCTCGGGTTTCGATGCGGGTCCGTCAGGTGTCGATACGGGTCCGTCAGGTGTCGATGCGGGTCCGTCAGGTTTCGACGCGGGGCGGTCGGTCGCCGTCGACGGATCGGTCGACGATTCCGGGTCCTCCTGTCGGTCGTCGGCGTCGTCCGTCGTATTGCCGGTCCGGTAGGTGTTCGGCTCGTGGATGTCGTAGTCGATCATGTACCGACGAACCGTCTCGCCGGTGACGTCCATCTCCAGGGCAGCGGCCATCTCGGCGAACGTCTCACAGGCCTCGTAAACCTCCGCCAGCAGGTCGGGATCCTTAAACGGCGGCACGTCGCGGTCGGAGGTGAACGCGGTCGTCGTCTCGCGACTATCCGGTTCCGTTCGGGCATCGCTTGGCGTCGGATGATCGCCGTCGGTCGACGTCGACGCCGACGGTTCCGCGTCAGCGTCGCCGTCGATCTCGGCGTCAGCGTCCGCTTCCACGTCCGGGCCGGTTCCGTCGGCCCTCGCCTCGTCCGCCGGGACCGTCGCCGCGAACGTCACCGTGACCGTCCCGTCCACGTCGAGGTCGGCGCCGGTCGGACGCGCCGCGACGTCGTGGTCGGCCGCGGGCATCAGACCGGTCGTCGACGCGAGCGCGAACCGCACGGTTCCGTCGGGGCCGACCCGCGGGTCCCGAAGGGCGGTCCGGTCCGCGGTCGGATCGATCGACAGCGTCACTTCGAGGTCCGCCGTGAGCCGGTCCGCCTCGACGCCGGTGATCGCCGCCACGTCGACGTCGTCGACGGCCTCGCCGCGACGCTCACACTCGTCGAGGAACCGGCCCAGATCCTGGAGTCGGTTACCGATGCCCATGGTACATCGATCCATCGATCCACGACCGCATGAAGACACACGATGAATTATGAAGGTTTTTAAGACGGTCGCCGTCGGGCGGATCCGCCGCGGCGGCGTGTGTGGTGGGACGGCGACGTCGCGAGAGCGTGGATTGGCGGTTCCGTGGGAGTGTGAACTGACGACGTCGCGGGGGGTGGGGCGTGGCGGCCCGAGAGAGACCGTCACTCGGTGACACGCAGCAGCGGAGCCGGCGAAGTGATACCGTTTTATTCCCGCGTTACGGACCGTAACGCAATGGAACGGGTGAAGACCACGCCGGGTCCGGACGCCGCCCACGCGTTCCGGTTGGGACTCATCGCGGCCGCCCTCCTCGGCGTGGTCGCGATGGCCGGCCTCTACGCGGCGGGCGAGGCCTCGCTGCTCCTCGTCGGCTTCCTCTTGGTTGCCTGCTTCCCGGTGTATCTCGTGTTCGTGGCGTCCGCGTTGAGCGTCTGGCTCGGGTACGACAAGGACGTCACCGATCTCCGGCCGGTCCACCGCGAGCGTGGCCGCCGACGGGGCTGAGCCCGCACTGGGACTGAGCCCGCACTGAGGGGGGTCCTACTCCTCGGCCTCCTGTTTGGCGCTCAGCTTGGCTTGCTCGCGGGCGCTCGGGTTGACGGACTCCTTGAAGGGCACCTTCGCGACGGTCGCAAACACCGGCTCGCCGGGCTCCTCGGCGTACTCGTCGGGGAGGTGGACGCGGAACTCGGTGTCGAGGTCGGCGTCGTAGACGCGGTCGTCGAGCGGCGCCTCGAGCTTCTCGGCCGGGACGAACCCGAGCGCGATGTTGGTCTCGAGGTCCGGACTCCACCACGGCGAGGTGACGTAGCCGCACTCCTCGCCCGTCTCGGGATCGGAGATCAGCCAGAAGTCGGACGCGTAATCGCGGATCGGCTCGCCGGCCAGCTTCAGCCCGACGAGCTTGTGGTTGAACGGATAGTCGCCGTCCTCGATCTGCGCCTTCTGTCGCTCCAGCGCCTCCTTGCCGATGTACTCGCCCTCCTTGTCGTCGGGGACGTGGTAGCCGAGGTTGACCTGGAACGGCGAGGTCTCGTGGTCCATGTCCTGGCCCCACGAGAGGATGCCGGCCGCGATCCGTCGATGGTGGCCCGGCGCGATCTGCATCCCGCCGTGGTCCTTGACGGTGTCGAGAACCGGGTCCCAGACGCGCTCGGCGTGTTTGGTCGCGTCCTTGACGTAGATCTCGAAGCCCTTCTCGCCGGAGAAGCCGGTCTGGCTCACCAGCACGTCCGCGCCGTTGATCTCCGCCTCCATCAGGCCGTAGTAGGGGATCTCCGAGACCTCCTCGCCGACCACCTCGACCAGCACGTCCTCCGAGAGCGGTCCCTGAATCTGCATCGGCGCGACGTCGATCTCGTCGACCTCGACGTCGAAGTCCATCCCCACGTTGACGCCCTGGATCCACTGCATCAGCGTGGAGTCGGAGATGGAGAACCAGAACTCGTCCTCGGCGACCCGCAGCAGGACGGGGTCGTTGAGGATCCCGCCGTCCTCGTTACAGAGGATGACGTACCGGCCGTGCATCGATTCGATGTCGGTGGCGTCGCGCGTGATGAGGTAGTCGGTCAGTGCCTCGGCGTCGGGCCCTTTGACCCGGATCTGACGCTCGACGGCGACGTCCCAGAGGGTGACGCTGTTCGTCAGCGCCTCGTACTCGGCCATCGCGCCGCCGTCCTCGGGATCGACGAGTCCGCGGGGGTGATAGATCCGGTTGTAGACCGTACATCGCCAGGCGCCCTCCTCGTTGAACGACTTGTGGAAGAAGGGCGACTTGCGGACGCGCGTGGACACGAGCATCTCGATGCCCGGATCACCCGTCTGTCGGAGGTTCCTGGGAAGGACACGGTCGGACTGGTCGACGCTCGGATGGTTCGGATGGTCGTCTTGTGACATCGGTACTTGGTATCCTCACCCAACCACTATAAAAGAAAGGCGTCACTTTCGAGATCCCAACGTGTCCGGAACCGGATTCGATTAGATGATCTCGGTATAGAGGGGCTATCACGTACGAATATGGCTGAATCGGCCTATCGACACGATTCGAATCGATCGCACAGGTGTGGATTCGGGAACCACTATATATCAAATCCAATATTGTTTGTGGTTTCGGATCCAACGCGGTTCAACCGCCGCCGTGATCGCCGCGGACTGCACCGTCACCGGGGGCGATCCGATCACCTCCCTATCGACGCTATGCGGCAGTATACCATCCAATACGGTCGATTTCGGAATACTTTCACGGGTCGGGTACCAACGGCACGTATGTCGAACGAGTCCACGACCGGGGCCGATCCCGCGTCCGACGGCGATGCATCGCGAACCGACGAGTCCGTTCCGTTCGAGCAGTACCTGCCCGCAACCCCTCGACTGTCGACCGAACCGGGTCGCGTCGAGCGGTTCCTGACGCGGCTGTTCCGCCGCCGCGGCGGCCTCCGCGTGGTCTACCGCCGTCGGTAGGAAATTCGGAGACGCCTCACGCGGATCGAGATCTTACTCCTCGAGCCGGCCGAGCCGCCAGGATTCGGTGTCCGGTACCTGATTGAACGTATAGATGTGGACGCCGCGGATGCCGTAGTGCGGATCGGCGGCGTGTGGCGCGAGCCCGTCGATCAGCTCGTCGGGGGCGTACTGGCCGCGCGAGCCGACGAGTTCCTTAATGAATCCGAGGACGCCGCTGGTCTTCCGGAGGAACCGAACCGAATCGCCGACGCCGACCTTCTTGGAGATGCCGAGCAGTCGCTGGTAGTTCATCACGCCGGGGATGCCGACCTCGACGGGGAGGTCGACGCCGCGGTCCCGGATCGTGTCGATCCACTCGAGGATCGTCTCGGGGTCGTAACACAACTGCGTGACGAGGTAGCTGGCGTACGGCGCTTTCCGGTCCATCGCCTCGGCGAGGGTCTCCTCGCTCAGGAAGTCGTGGCCCTCCGGATAGCCGGTGATGCCGACCTCCTCGAACTCGTACTCGAGGTTCTCGAGCGCCACGAGCAGGTCGTGGGCGGACTCGAACTCGCCCGCGGGCTCCTCCCGGTCGCCGCCGGGGACGAAAACGTCGGTGACGCCGGCCTCCCGGAGCCGCCCGGCGATCGCATCCAGGTGGTCCCGGTCCCGGACGTACCGGGCTGCGACGTGCGGGATGACCTCATAGCCCGCCTCGCTTGCGGTTTCGGTCCACTCGACGGTGGCGTCGATCCCGAGCGTCGGCGACGTCGTGACCGCGATCGCTGCCCCGTCGGGGAGGTGGGCCATCTGTTCGCCGAAGCTGTCGAACGGCATCAACTCGAATCGGGGATCGGTGAGCAGCGTCGCCGCCCCGTCGTTCGTCGTCGAAGGTGTCTCGAGTGACATTGTGGATCCTCGGGGCCGGTTCCCGGCACGGCGCATCGAACCGACTGGGTACGACAAGGGTCGACACCGTCATTAGGTCTTTCCCGGCCGTGGAGTCGGCCGACTCGGCGGCAACACCTCACGGGTATCTGACGTGATGTGGACGGGACGCCCCCGATTCGCTCGCCACGACACCGATTGCGACGATCGGCGCCATCTTGATGACGGTCGGAACCCCGTTTTTCGGACGGACAATGTTCACTGTTCACACGACTCAATGTACCGGTCGGTCGAACGTCCCACGATGGAGCTCGGTCGGTGATCGTTCGTGACCGACGGCGGGACCGAGACGGTCACGTTCGCGGACGTCGAGGCGGCAGCCGAGCGGATCGACGACCCGACGGTCGTCAAGCCCACGCCCGTGGAGCGCAGCACCGCGTTGGAGGGGATGACCGGTGCGGATCGGGTGATGCTGAAGCTCGAGCATCTCCAGTGGACGGGATCGTTCAAGACGCGCGGCGCGTACAACAAGATCCGCGCGAGCCTCGAGACGGGGGATCCGGACCACGTCGTGGCCGCGAGCGCGGGCAACCACGCGCAGGGCGTTGCGCTCGCGGCCACGACCCTCGGCGTGGATGCCACGATCGTGATGCCGACGACGGCACCGCAGACGAAGGTGGACGCAACCCGTGGGTACGGCGCGAGCGTCGAACTGGTCGGACAGGACTTCCAGGAAGCGATGCGGTACGCCCAGGAGCTCGTGGCCGAGACCGACGCCGAGTTCGTCCACGCGTTCGACGACCCGGAGATCGTTGCCGGCCAGGGGACCCTCGGCGTCGAGATGTGCGAGAACGTCCCCGACGCCGACACGATCGTCGTCCCGATCGGCGGCGGCGGGCTGATCTCGGGGATCGCCACCGCCGTCGCGGCGTTGAGCCCCGAGACGCGCGTCGTCGGCGTGCAGGCCACGGGCGCCGCCACGGTCCCCGACAGCCTCGAGAAGGGGATCCCCCAGACCCTCGAGTCCGTCGACACGATCGCCGACGGGATCGCGACGGGTGGCATCTCGGAGCTGACGCTGTCGATCATCGAGCGCCACGTCGACGAGATCGTCACGGTGACGAACGGCGAGATCGCGGACGCGATCCTGCTGTTGATGGAGCGAGCCAAGCAGGTGGTCGAGGGCGCCGGCGCGGCCTCGGTCGCGGCGATCCGGAGCGACGACCTCGACGTCGCCGGCGAGACGGTGATGCCGCTGCTTTGCGGCGGGAACCTCGACATGACGATGCTGCGGACCGTCCTGGTCCACGCGCTGACGCGACGCCGGCAGATCCTCCGGGTGCGGGTCCACATCGAGGATCGACCCGGCAAGATGGCCGAGATATCCAGCCTGATCGCCGACCACGACGCGAACATCCAGACGGTGCGACACGACCGTGCCCTCGAGGACCTCGACGTCGGCGAGGCCTACCTCATCTTCCAGGTGGAAACGAGCGGCGCCCAACACGCCCGCCGGATCGTCGACGCGATCGCCGACAGCGGCTACCCGGTCGACGTCATCAACCATCCCGATGTCACCGTGCTCGCCACGGACGCCGAACGCGAGTGAGCCCGCCGTCGTTTTTCGGTCCCGGCGCGAGTGAAACGACGGCAGCAGCCGAGCCGTTCGGCGGTGTGCATTTAAAGACCGCCATAATTGCGGATGAACGTTTATTAAGGATACTGTCCGTATATTCATCGAGGCGCTGTCATATGGTACCTATCAACACGGAGGCTCCGGCGGAGGCGCCACCGAGCGGAGCGAGGTATCGTGCATCGACCGCCCGTCGACCCGCTCGTCAGGGGGTGACCGTATGAGCGACGGCGAGGAGGAGGCCGTCGGCGAGATGTCCGACGGGCTGCAGGTCGAGCTGTTCCATCCCGACTCCGACCGGGAACCGGGCGACACCAACATCCAGAAGTTCGGGTTCGACATCCACCCGGTCGTGTTCCCGGTCGCGCTGTTGATCATCGCCGCGTTCATCGTATTGACGATCGGGCTCGGCGATCAGGCTTCGGCCGCATACACGTGGCTGTTCAACTTCATCGGGGAGAACTTCGGTTGGTTCTATCTGCTCGCGGTGAACATCTTCATCGTCGTGCTGCTGTTCTTCGCGTTCAGTAAGTACGGAAACATCAAGATCGGCGGCGTCGAGGCCGAAAAGGAGTTCAGCGACTTCGCCTGGATGGCGATGCTGTTCAGCGCCGGGATGGGGATCGGACTGATGTTCTTCAGCGTCTCCGAGCCGCTGTATTACCTCCAGACGGTGCCCGGCTTCTTCGGCGCCGAGGCCGAAACCGGGGCCGCCGCCTCGGCCGCGATGGCCCAGACGTTCTTCCACTGGGGCTTCCATCCCTGGGCGATCTACGGCCTCGTCGGCCTCGGGTTGGCGTTCTTCTCGTTCAACCGCGGGCTCCCGCTGACGTTCCGGTCGATCTTCTGGCCGCTGCTCGGCGAGCGGATCTACGGCTGGCCCGGCCACGTCATCGACCTCGTGACGGTGTTCGCGACGCTGTTCGGCCTGGCGACGTCGCTCGGGCTCGGCGTGGCACAGGTCAACACGGGGATGTCCTACGTCGGCGGCGACATGCTCGGCCTGTTCGCCATCCCGACGGGAACGTTCCCTCAGATCGCGCTCATCGCGGTCATCACCGGGATCGCGACGCTGTCGGTCGCTGCCGGGCTCGAGGGCGGCGTCAAGCGGCTGAGCACGATCAACCTCTACCTGATGCTCGTCCTGCTCGGGTTCCTGCTGATCGTCGGTCCCACGGTCTACATCTTCGGAACGTGGGTCGAGGGGCTCGGCGCCTACTTCGGCAACATCCTGGCGCTCAGCTTCTTTACAGGGACGCTCGGCGAGGGCGGCTCGACGGTCACCGCCTGGACCGTCTTCTACTGGGGCTGGTGGATCGCGTGGTCGCCGTTCGTCGGGATGTTCATCGCGCGCATTTCGCGGGGTCGGACCGTCCGGGAGTTCGTCCTCGGCGTGCTGTTCCTGCCGGCGTTGTTCTCGACCCTCTGGCTGTCGACCTTCGGCGGAAGCGCGCTGTTCAACACCCTCGAGGGGAGCGGTGCGGCGATGGCGACGTACAACGAGCTCGGCCAGACGGTCGCGATGTTCGCGATGCTGGAGCAGTTCCCGCTTGGCGCCGTGACCGGAATCCTCGCGACGCTGCTCGTGGTGACGTTCTTCGTGACGTCCTCGGACTCCGGGTCGCTCGTCATCGACCACCTGACCTCCGGCGGCAAACACGACGTGCCGCGAGTTCAGCGCGTCTTCTGGGCGGTCACCGAGGGTGTCGTCGCCGCGATCCTGTTGTGGGGCGGCGGCCTGAGCGCGCTGCAGACGGCGGCGATCACGACCGGCCTGCCGTTCGCGTTCATCCTCTGTCTGATGTGTTACACCGTCTATCTCGGACTCAGCAACGAGTACGAGATCCTCGAGTCCGAGGAGTTCGCCGAGACGATCGAGGAACTCACCGACGACGAGGACGTGGACGTCGTCACGACCGGCGACCAGATGGTGACCGACGTCTCGGCCGACGACGACGAGGCCGTGGGGGGTGACTGAGGCGGTTCCCGCCACGAGCAGTCCGGAAAGCCGGTGTGGTCCCGCTCACGAACCGATTCGTTTTTTCCCGCCGTTCCCCGCTCCCGATGCGTCAGTAGTATGTCCACTCGTCGTCCTCGCTTCCCCGTCGCAGCGTCGGCTCGTCGTCGGCGCCGTCCTTCCCATCAGGCTCGTCGTCGGCGCCGTCCTTCCCATCAGGCTCGTCGTCGACGCCAACATCCCCCTCGCCGACATCCCCCTCGCCGACATCCCGCTTGCCGACACGGTCGTCGGGCCACTCGATCCCGTCGCCGCGCAGGTGTTTGTACGCGATCCCGCCGAGCGCCACGAGGAACAGGACCAAAAGCAGCGTGCCGGCGATCGCGGCCGCCTGTCCGGCCCACTCGAGGATCACGCCGACTTCACCCCTCGACGTCGGCGGGGACCGTCCGCGAGCTGTGGACCCAGGTTCGGGTTCGACCGCCGACGCCGACGGCCGCGACCGCGACCCAGACGAGCACGGCGCCCACGGTCGGGAGGACCAGCCAGCCGACCGCGCTGAGCGTCGCGCCGACCAGCAGTCCGCTGCGGGCGCGCCGACCGCCGAACAGGTCGGTCACGATCGTCCCGACGACCAGGAAGCCGAGACCGCCCAAAAACGAGAGTCCGACGACGAGGACGGCGGCGGCGAGGTACCCCATCGGTGGGCCGGCGAGTCCGAGCCGCGTCAACAGGTCGTTGGCGTACAGTCCCGCGAACGCGGCGAGCCCGTACGCCGCCAGCCCGTACGGAACCGCGGCTGCCGGTCGGGCCATCGTGTCCGCGATCGCCCGATCGAGGAGGCCGCGGCGACGAACGATGATCCCCCCACCGAACGCCACAACCAGGAGGAACGACACGGCAGCCCTGACGACCGGCGACGAGGGGTCGACGAACGCCGGAGCGATCGTCGCCGGAGCGATCCCCGTCGGAGCGATCCCCGCCAGAGCGACCGCCGAGGGATCGATCCCCGCCGGCGTGACCGGCCGTGCGGCGGCGACGCCCGGCACAGCCGCGAGCGCGATCAGGACGCCGACCGCTCGCGCCGCGTGGGATACTGCTGCGTGGGGTGAACACATACCTCGTGGTGGGGAGTCGGGGCCGAAAAGCTGTCGGCTGGACGAGCGATTTATGTCTATGTATGACAAACGGTACCACGTGACGGGCGCGTTACACGCCCTCCTCGCCGGTCTAAAGTGGGTCGGGGAGCGACTGGTCGCGCCGCTGCGCCGCGGCGAGGGACCGAACAAGTTCCGGCTCTCGAGCGTCGATACGGCGACCACGACCATCGACGGGTCCGTGGGATGGCGCAACCGACCGCCGGCGACGCTCGTGTGTCCGCAGTGCGACAGCGAGATCTACCAGCGACGCGCCCACGAGGCCATCGACTGTCCGCGGTGTCGCGCGACGTTCGACGGCGACGAGTTCGACGACCTCGAGCTGATCGCCTTCGAGTGTCCGGTCTGTCGCACCGAGATGCGACACGGCACGCGACATCCGGAGCGGTTCGGGTTCCCCGAGTGGGCGACCTGCGACGCCTGTCGGTACCACTGGGAGTTCAGACACTCCTACTAACACTGGTGATCCGCGGGGAAACGTATTCGGGGCCACGCCCCGTTGGTGGAACGAGCGACAATGGATCCCCTCACGACACGCGACCCGGTCGCGACCGCGCTGGCGGCGGCGGCGGTCGGCCTGTTCGCGGTCGCGCTGATCGCGATGTCGACCGACCGCCTGACTGCCGCGGGAATGAGCTTTCTGGCCGCGAGCCTCGTCATCTATCTCCGGGAGAGCCGAGTCGCCGATCGACGGGCAGCGGACTGACTCCCGGTCAGTCGTCGACGGACATCCGATCGGTTATCACCGGAACCGGGGAGGTGCGGACGACCTTGTCCGAGATGCCGCCGAGTATCGCACGGAACTTGCCCTGATACGCGCTCCCGAGAACGATGACGTCCATCCCGCTCTCCTCGGCGTACTCGATGATCTCCTCCGCCGGCGCCCCCGACCGGATGGCGGTGGTGCACTCGACGCCCCGCTCTCCGGCCATCTCACACAGCTCCTCGGTCACCTTCTCGCCGTAGTCGTGGTGTTCCTCGCGGATCTGCTCCTCGTCGTCGCGGATGTAGATCGTCCGCGGCGCGCCCGGTAGATCGATCACGTACAGCGCGTGGACCGACGCCCCGAGGGCGGCCGCGAGGTCGAGTCCATGCTCGGCGCCGCGCCGTGCTTCGTCGCTCCCGTCGTAGGGGATCAGGATGGTGTCGTACATAAGCGTCCCTCGTTACCGATACACATATCACGTAAAAATAACTTTGGGGGGACGCGGCGATGGTCGGATCCTCGACCGGTGTCGAACGCCGGCGAAAGCCAATACGCCGCCGAATCGATCGGAATGGGGGGACTGCAGGGTCATCCCATCACCCGGGGGCGGCACGGACGAGCCGTTTCGAAGCAAAAAATAACACATTCTCGATACGTTGTGGATGGAGGCAGCGGATATCCGGCGGCGCCAGGCTTCGTCGGCGACATCACGTCTCGTCGGCGGGGTCCCTTGTGGCCTCCGCCCCGGTTGCGTCGGCGAGGAGGTCCGAAACCGGGTCGACGTCCCCGTCGATCACGGTCCGTCCGAGCAGTCGACCGCCGATGACGGTCGGCGTGATGACGCGGTCGGCCCCCACGCTTTCGAGCTTGTCGACGTGTCGGCGGTCGGTCGCCGCCGCGACGATCCGGACGTCGGGATTCGCCTGTCGGGCCGCGAGGACGGCCAACACGTCGCTGGCGTCGTCCTCCGTGGCGACGACGACGCCGGCGGCATCGGCGATCCGGGCGCCGCGAAGCGCCTCGGCGTCGGTCGGGTCCGCGGTCACCACGTTGATCCCGTCCTCGCGGAGCCCGGCGGCCGTCTCCGTGTCGGCCGTCACCACCACGAGGTCGGTCGTGCCGTGAAGTTCCTCCAGGAGCGGTTCAGTGACGTCGCCGTGGCCGAGGACCAACACGTGGTCCTCGAGCAACGAGAGTTCGGATGCGTTCATGTTTCCGAATGCGCTCGATATCCGCGATTCGATCGCCGGGATGAGCAGCGATCCCGTCGCGACGGTGAACGAGCCGGTCCCGAGCACGATGACCGACAGCGTGAACAGCTTGGTGAGCTGGGTCGTCGGCGTCGCGTCGCCGTAGCCGACGGTGGTTCCGGTGACGACGATGTAGTAGACGGCGTCGGTGGTCGACTCGACGCCCATGAACTCCTCGCGCAGCGCGTAGGTCCCGACGGTGCCGTAGACCTGGACGGCCAGGAACGCCACCAGCGCCGCGGTCTGGAACGCGGTGAGGTCGAGCGCACGGTCGAACTCCTCGCGGTTCACGAGCACGTGACTGACCGCGATCGTGGCCGCCGCGAACAGCGGGACGTCGGTCGGGTCGGCCGTCAACAGCGGCAACAGCGCCGCGAGCGGGAGCGCGAGGACCGCACCGTACCACGCGAGCCGGAGGCGCCGCCGGAGCCCCACGGTCACGGCCCCGATCAGGAAGGCGAAGAAGACGCCGTAGAGCCGGACGAGCCCGGTCGCACCGGGGAAAAGGCCGCCGAGCGGCCCCGCCAGCGTGACCGTCGTCGCGCTCAGGTCCGACAGCCCGGTGATGAAGGCGAGGACCGCGACCGCTGCCGACAGCACGACCGACGTCTTCGGGCCCGAGGCGGCCGCCCACTCGACCAGCCGGACTCGCTCGGGATGCTCGAACAGCTCGTCGACCGCGGGCTCGGGCCGCCGATCGCGTTGGTCACCCGACACGAACGCCGATACGGGCGTTCGGAATAAAAGGGTATGCCACTATTTGACAATCGCGTCCGCTCGTTCGGCGTCCAGATCGTCGCCGTTCCCGACGTCGGCGCCGGTCCCGTCACGGACGCCGCCCCCGCTGACCGGGTCCGACGATGTGCTCGGAATCGGCGATACGCTTCCAGCCACCGATACGCCCGGGATCGACGATACGCCTTTACCGCGGGGCGCGTACATCGTACTATGTCAACGAGGGACACACCCGTCGAGCGTGCCCTTCGCGCGATGCTGGTCCCCGTCTTCGTGCTCTCGGGGATCGTCGTCGTCTCCGGGTTCTTCTTTCCGTGGGTCGTCGGATCGGTGGTGTCCGGGCGGGGCTGGGTCGTCGTCGCGTTGGTCTTCTTCGGAACCGGTCTCTCCTGGCTCGCGCTGCTGCCGGCACGGGCGGCCGACGGTCCGGAAGCGGACGCCGCCGGCGCGCAGGACCCCACCGTGCGTCGGCTTCTGTACATCCGCCACGGCCGGTTCCGCCCGGTCTTCCTCCCGTTCGTCGAGCGACAGGACCGGATCGTCTTTTGGGTCCCGATCATCGGGACGCTCGCCTTCTTTCTGGCCTGGATCGGGGCCCCGAACGCGACCGGCGCGGCGGTCGAGGCCGTGACCGGGTTCGTGTTCACGGACCTGGCGTGGCTCTTTCTCGCGACGGTCCTTCTGTCCGTCCTGTTCTGTGCGGCTCTCGTCGTCGGACCCTGGGGGAGCGTTCGGCTCGGGGGCGCCGACGCCGAGCCCTCCTACACCTATCCGACGTACTTCGCGCTGTTTTTCGCCGCGGGGATCGCGGCCGGGATCGTCTTCTGGGGCCCCGCCGAGTCGCTGTTCCACTACCGGACGCCGCCGCCGTACTTCGACGCGGCGCCGCTGTCGGCCGCGGCCATCGACGGCGCGCTCGCGTACGCGCTGTTCCACTGGGGCGTTTCGGCCTGGAGCACCTACCTCGTGGTCGGGCTCCCGATCGCGTACTTCGTCCACGACCGGGGCGCGCCGCTGCGCGTCTCGACGGTTCTCGCGCCGTTCGTGGGGATCGACCGGCTCGACTCGTGGTGGGCCCGCGCCGTCGACGTCCTCGCCGTCTTCGCCACCGTCGGCGGCGTCGGCACGTCGATCGCGTTCGTCGGCCGACAGTTCCTGGTCGGGATCGAGTACCAGTGGGACGTCATCACGGGCGCGTTCGGGCCGATCGCGCTGGTCGTCGGGCTGACCGCGACCGCCGTGATCGCGGCCGCGACCGGCGTGCACCGCGGGATCCGTCGGCTCTCGGGAGTAACGATCGCCCTCTTTGCCGCGTTCGTTCTCGTGCTCCTGGCGGTGGGGCCCCGGTCGTTCGTGCTCGAACGGGGCGGCCGGGCGCTCGGGATCTACGTCGTCGAGTTCGTCCCACTGAGCCTGTTCCGGGACGGCGGCTGGGTCGTCGACTGGACGGTCTGGAACTGGGCGTGGTGGTTCTCGTGGGCCCCCTTCGCCGGCCTCTTCCTCGCGGCCGTCTCGCGGGGACGGACGGTCCGAACGGTCACCGTCACCGCGGTCGGCGCGACCGCGCTCGCCTCGATGACCTGGTTCCTCGTGATGGGCGGCACCACCCTCGCGCTCCAGCACGCCGGGCGCGCGAACGTCCTCAACGCCGTCGACGCCTACGGCGGCTCCGAGGCGGTCGCCGGGTTCCCGGTCCTCGCCGCGCTCCCGATGAGTCGGCTGCTGCTGTTGGCGTTCCTGGCGCTGATCGTCGTCTTCATCGCGACCTCGGCGGCCGTCTCCACGCTCGTCGTCTCGGTGCTTGCGACGAAGCGGGGGCACGCGCCCACGACCGGGAGCATCGTCCTGTGGGGGGTCATCCAGGGCGTCGTCGCCGCCGCGGTCCTCCTGCTCGGCAACGCCCAGGCGCTGCAGGACGTTGCGGTGCTGGCGGGCGCTCCCGTCGCGGTCCTCGCGATCGCCGCGATGGGCGGTCTGGCGGCGACCTTCCGCCGCGACGAGCGCGGCCACCGGTCGGCGATCGGCGAGCTTCGCCACGCGCTCGAGCGCCGGGAGATCGAGCTCGTCCCCGAACGTCCGGACCTACACGATATGGATCCGCCCGGCCCCTCCGGACGCGATCGATCGGAGCCCGCAAGCGCTGATGGAACTGATGGAACCGATGGTGAAACCGACGGCGTGGAGGACGAGGGTGTGGACGCGGAACGCGATCGGTCCGACCGCGGATGACGATCGGGACGGGGAACTCGACCACGCCGGTCACTGCGCGTCGCGGATCGCCTCGTTGAGCGCCGGCACGACCTCGTGGAGGTCGGCGATAACGGCGTATTCGGCCTTCTGGATGATCGCGGCCTCGGGGTCGGTGTTGATCGCGAGGATGGTGTCGGCCCCCTTGCAGCCGACCATGTGCTGCACCGCGCCGCTGATCCCGCAGGCGATGTAGAGGGTGGGCGAGATCTTCGCGCCGGTCTGGCCGACCTGGTCGTCGTGCGGGCGCCACCCCTCGTTGACGGCGGCGCGCGAGGCGCCGACCGCCCCGCCGAGGAGGTCGGCGAGCTCCTCGAGTTCGTCGTAGCCGTCGGGCCCCCCGACGCCGCGGCCGCCGCTCACGACGACCCGGGCCTCGCCCAGCGGGACGCCCTCCTCGTCGGACTCCTCGTAGCGGTCCACCTGCACGCGGAAGTGCGCGTCCGCGAGGTCGGGCGTGACCGCGTGGACGGACGGGTCGGCGGGGTCGGCAGCCGGCTCGAAGCCGACCTCGTGTTCGGCCGCGGTGAGCAGCTTCGGATCGCCGCCGAGGAGCGCCTCCTCGATGAGCGTGCCACCCCATCGCTGGCGGGTGAGCGCGTAGCTGCCGTCCGCGTCCGGGAGTTCGACCGCGTCGCTGCCGACGTCGGCGTCCGCGTCGACGGACTCGACGGCCAGACAGTTGGCCGCCATCGACTGCCCGCCGCCTGCGGCGACCCGGGAGAGAACCTCCTGGCCGCGGTCGCTGCCGGGCGCCACGACCGCGTCCGGATCGCGGTCCGCGACGACCGCCTCAACCCCCGCGGCGTACGCTTCGGGCGCGTAGGCGTCGAGCCGGTCGTGGGAGACGACGTGGACGTCGGTCACGCCGTATTCGCCGAGATCGTCGGCGAGGGCGTCGCCGACTCCTCCGCCGGCGTCGTCTTCGCCCGGGCCGGCCACGTCGAAGACGACCGCCTCGAGCGGTTCGTCGGTCCGCTCCGCAACGTCCCGCGCGAGCGTGACCGCCTCCAGCGAGGACTCGGCGGGGGCGCCGCCGTCGGCCTCGACGATCGCGAGGACCATCTACAGCACCTCCACGTCGTCCCGCAGCACCTCGAGCACGTCGTCGGCCGCGTCCGCACTCTCGCCGAGTATCTCCGCGGCGCCCTCGTCGTCGTCGGGCGATTCCAGCCGGACCATCTCGAGGCAGTCGGCGCCGGCGGGCTCGGGAGTCGCCGACGCGACCTCCTGCTTGCGGGCCCGCATCTTCGAGCGCATCGAGGGGTACCGCGGCTCGTTGAGCCCCTCCTTGACGGCGATCACCGCCGGGAGGTCGACCTCGTAAACCTCCTCGCCGCCCGCCACCTCGCGCTTGGCGATCGCGGTGCCGTCCTCGACGTCCAGCGACTTGATCCCGGCCACGAACGGGCGGTCGAGCCGGCTGGCCAGGTGGGTGCCGACCTGGTAGTTCGCGGCGTCGGCCGACTCGTTGCCGACCAGCAGGAGGTCGAAGTCGGTCTCCGCGTCGGCGACGTAGTCCGCGATCGCGGTCGCGGTGTCGACGGGACCCCACTCCCCGTCGCCGGTCTCGAGCAGGGTGGCCTCGTCGGCCCCCATCGCGAGGGCCGTCCGGAGCTGTTCATCGGCCGCCTCGGGGCCGAGGGTCAGGGCGGTCGCGGTCCCGTCGCGGTCCTCCGCGATCCGGACTGCCTCCTCGAGGGCGCACTCCTCGTGCGGGCTCATCGTGAACCCGAGGGTGCTCGTGTCGATCCCCCGCTGGTCGTCGGTCAGTACGATCTTCGCGCCGGTGTCCGGCACGCGCTTGACGCAGGCGAGTGTGTTCATGCGTGGTGGGTGTGATGGTGGTCGTGTGTGGTAGCCGTGGATGGTCGGCGGAGCGGTCGATCGAGGCGGGGTTCGGCCGGGGTGACCGCGTCCGGCCAGGGTACTGTGTCCGGCCGGGATGACTGTGTCCGGCCGGGATGACTGCGTCCGGCCGGACTGACCCGATCCCGCAGCTTCGCTAGCTCCGGATACGCTCGTTGTCGGGGTCGAACAGCGGCCGGCTGCCGGCGACCTCGACGGTGACCGGATACTGCTCCCCGAAGTACTCGACGGACAGCTGCTGTCCCTCCTCGGCGTACTCCGGCGGGAGGTACGCCATCAGTAGGTGCTTCCCGAGGCTCGGAGCGGTCCCGGCGCTCGTGACGTACGATTCGCGCCCCTCCTCGTCGACGATCACCTCGCCGTCGGGGTCGAGCACGGGCTCGTTGCCGAGCATGAACCGGCGCTCGCCCTCCTCGGAGAGGTGATCGTCGACCGAGAGGGTACACAGCGTCGCCGCGTTCTCCTCCTCGATCGCCTTCGCGTACGCCTCCTTGCCGATGAAGTCGGCGTCCTTGACGCCGTGGAAGGTCAGCCCGGCCTCGGCGGGGGTGTACTCGAGTTCCAGCTCGTGGCCGTAGAGGCGGTAGCCCTTCTCCATCCGGCCGGTGGTCCCGTAGACGCCCATCCCGACCGGGCGGACGTCGTACTCCTGGCCGGCCTCCCAGAGGGTGTCCCAGAGCCGGCCGCCCTGCTCGCTGGGGGCGTAGATCTCCCAGCCGCGCTCGCCGACGTAGGAGATGCGCAGCGCCCACGCGTCGACCTCGCCGATCGTGATCTCCCGGGCGGTGTAGGGCGGGAACGCCTCGTGGGACATGTCCTCCTCGGCCACCGAATCGACCAGGTTCCGGGCGTCCGGTCCCCAGACGCCGAGGGTACACAGCGAGGAGGTTTGATCGACGAGCTGGACCGATCCGTCCTCGGGCAGGTGGTCCCGGAACCAGGCCTTGTCGGCTCCACCCATTCCGCCGCCGGTGATGACGCGGTAGCGGTTCTCCCCGACCCGGACGATCGACAGGTCGGAGACGAAGCCGCCGTTCTCCGCGAGGACCGGCGTGTACACCGACTGCCCGACGTCGACGTCCATCCGGCCGACCGCCATCCGCTCGGCGAACTCGGTCGCGCCGGGGCCCACGAGGTCGAAGATGGTGAAGCCCATGTCCCCGACCATCGCCACCTTGTCGCGCATGTGCAGGTGCTCGGCGAGGATGATCGGCGACCACCACCGCGAGTCCCACTCGTTGGGACGGGTGAGTCCCGAGAGTTCCTCGTTGTATCGGGTCAGCAGGTCCCGGTTCGACTCGAACCACTGGGGGCGCTCCCAGCCGGCCGCCTCGAAGAAGTTGGCGTCGAGGTCCTCCTGGCGGTCGTGGAAGGGGCTCGTCCGGAGCGGGCGAGAGGACTGCCACTGCTCGGACGGGTGGACGATCCCGTAGATCTTCTGGAACCCCTCGTGTGCCCGGTTCTTCACGAACTCGCGAGAGGTGCCGTACTCGTAGAACCGGTTGACGTCGGACCCGTGGATGTCGATGTCGGTCCAGCCGCGGGTCATCCGCTGGGCCATCGCCTCGCCGATCGCCGGTGCCTCCTTGATCCAGATCGCCGCCGCGGACCAGAGCCCGTCGACGTCCTGTAACTCCCCGAGCAGCGGCGCCCCGTCGGGGGTCTGTGAGAGCAGGCCGTCGATCTCGTGGCGCACACCGGCCTCGGGGTCGTCGAGCAGCTCGGGAACGATCTCGAGCGCGTCCGCCATCGACTGCTCGAAGGCGTCGTCGGTGAGCGGGGGCTGGGTCGGCGACAGCGGCGACTCCTCGATCGACGGCACGTCCTCGACGTCCCAGAGGATCGGCCGGTGCTGGTAGGAGCCGACCTCGAGGTCGTTGCCGTGCTGGCGCTCGTACATCTGGGTGTCCATGTCGCGGACGACCGGGAAGGAGATCTCCCCCTCATAATCCTCGAAGAAGGAGATCGGTCCGACGCTCACCATCTGGTGGACCGCGGGCGTCAGCGGGATCTCGACGCCGGCCATCTTCGCGAGCTTCGGGCTCCAGAGCCCGGCGGCGATGACGACCTCGTCGGCCTCGATCGTCCCGCGGTCGGTCTCGACCGCCGTGATCTCCCCGCCCTCGACGTGGAGGTCGAGGACCTCGGTGTTCGGCGAGAGATGGAGCCCGCCGTCGCCGCTGCGTTCCGCGGCGGGGACCACGTCCTCGTCAGGATCGAGGTCGCCGGCGTCGGCCGGGTCGACTTCGCCGGCCGCGATCGCGTCGGCCCGTGCCCGCATCACCTCGCCGGCCCGAAGCGGATCACACGTCCCCGCACCGGGGCTGTAGAAGCCGGCCTTGATGAGATCGGTGTTGACGTACGGCACCATATCCTCGATCTCCTCGGGCGTGAGCAGCTCCCCCGGCTCGCCCCAGGACTTCGCCGACTGGACGCGGCGTTTCAGCTCCTCGACGCGCTCGTCGGTGCGAGCGACCTCGATCCCGCCGCTGTTGGTGAACGTGTCGAAGTCCTTGTACTGCTCGATGCTTCGTCGAGTGAGGTGGGTCATCTCCTTGGAGTGCTCGACGGGCATCAGGAAGTTCGACGCGTGGCCCGTCGATCCGCCGGGGTCCGGCAGCGGCCCCTTGTCGATGAGGACGATGTCCTCCCGACCGTACCTGGCGAGATGATACGACAGGCTGTTCCCGACGATCCCGGCGCCGAGGATGACCGTCTCCGCGCTCCCGGGCAGGTCGCTCTCGCTCATCGACGCTCACCCGTCCGGATCGTCGATCGGTGGGTCGTCGACCGATATCGATGGGTCGACCGGTATCGATGGGTCGTCGATCGACGGATCGATCCCGCGTCGAGGTCTATGTCATTGGCTGTCGATGTCATACTCGTTCGAGGATCGATCCCCGGACGACATTAAAAGACCGCCTCCTTCGGGATCGGTCCCGCGATCGCCGGCATCGACCACACAATCCATCACTTTTCGTATATTTCGTGTTTCCGGTTCATCCGTCTCGTCTTTCCATGTCGGATGTATCCCGTCACGTCGGACGTGTCGCATCACTTCGGACGCGTCACGTCGGACGTGCCGCGTGTCGGCGATCCGATCGCCGATCACGAGCCGTCGATCGATGCCGCGGTGGCCACGGCAGCCCCGACCGCCGCGACGTTCTCGGCGACGTCGTGGACCCGCACCAGGTCGGCACCCCGTTCGGCGGCCAGGGCCGTCGCCGACACCGTCGCCGCGAGACGGTCGGGAGCATCCCCGTCACCGGCCGTCTCCGAGCCGGCTCTCGACCCCACTCCGTCGAACATCGACTTGTGGGAGTGGCCGACGAGCACGGAGGTATTCAGCGCCCGGAACTCCCCGATCCGGTCGAGCAGTTGGAAGCTCTCGCTCGGGCGCTTCCCGAACCCGAGGCCGGGATCGACGATCACGTTCCCGCGGTCGATTCCCGCCCGTTCGGCGAGCAGGAGGCGTTCGCGGAGGTCGTCGAACACCTCGTCGACGACGTCGTCGTAGGGATATCGCTCCGCGGGATCGACCGGCGCCGAGAGGCTGTGCATCACGACGACCGGACAGCCGGCCTCGGCGACGACCGCCCGCATCCGGGCGTCGGCCAACCCGGTGACGTCGTTCACCACGTCCGCGCCCGCTTCGAGGGCCGCGCGGGCGACCGACGGTTTCCGGGTGTCGACCGACACCGCGACGTCGAGATCGGCGAGGCGCTCGATCACCGGGACGACGCGGTCGCGCTCGATCGCCGCGGAAACGGGGTCTGCGCCGGGACGCGTGGACTCACCGCCGACGTCGAGGACGTCCGCCCCGGCCGCGACCAGTTCGCGGCCGCGTTCGACCGCCGCGGGAACGCGCCGATACTCGCCGCCGTCGTGGAAGGAGTCCGGCGTGACGTTGAGGATCCCCATCACTGCCGTGCCGTCGGCATCGGTGCCCGCGTCCGATCGCGTTGACGCGATCGACGATCCATCGTCACCGACTGTCCCGTTTCGATCGCGATCCACCGCGGTCGAGATCTCCGACGCGAGCCGGCGGTCCGCGGGGGAGGACTCGCGAAGCCGGGTCAGAAGCGCGTCGAACCGGGCTCGCGTTCCCGAGAGCACGACTTCGACGTGTCGGTCCGGTGCGTCGAGGCCGGAGACGACGCCGGTTCCGCCGAGGTCGTCCATCGCGTCGACCAGGTCGCGTGCCGTCCCCAGCCGGACGTGGACGCGAACCGTCACGCCGGAGAACCGGTCGACGTGACGCTCGCGAGCCGACTTCGGGACGTTCGCGCTTCGCATCACCGACCGAGCGCGGGTGGGAGTGTCGGCGCGCACGACGCGTGGCGCACGCGTCCACCGATCGCGGGCCTCCGCGACGACGTACAGCGATCCCGTGATCAGCACGCAGTCATCCGAGTCGGCCTCCGCAAGCGCGCGCTCGACCGCGTCGAGGACCGACTCGTGGCGTTCTACGGCAGTGAGCGCGCTCGCCGCGCGATCGGTCCCGGCCGCCTGCTCGAGGGCTGCCTCGAGCGTTTCGACGTCGGCGGCGCGCTCGACCGCGGGCGCAGTCAGGTGGACCCGGTCGGCGTGGGGCAGCGACCGACCCATTCCGACGTGGTCCTTCTCGCGCACCGCGCCGAGGACGAGGTGGAGGTCGTCGTAGTCGAATCGGTCGAGAGTGTCGGCAACCGTCGCGCAGGCGGCGGGGTTGTGCGCCCCGTCCAGCACCACGAGCGGCTCGGCGGAACACACCTCGAAGCGGCCCGGGACGGTCGTGTTCCGGATCCCCGCGACGACGTTCGCCGCGGTCGGCTCGACGTCGGCAAGCGCCGGTTCGCGGCCGAGTTGGACCGCGAGGGTCGCGGCAATTCCGGCGTTGACCGCTTGATGGGCGCCGATCAGTCGTGTTCTCGGTTGCACGTCGAGATCCGGTCCCTCGATCGAGACGACGGACGCGGGCGGGCGGCGGTCGGACGTCGCCGTCTCGGTCACGCGAACGTCGGCTGCCTCCGCGTCCGTCCCGGCGCCCCGGCCGACGGTCACGACGTCGGTTTCCTCGCGGATCGCGGCGAGAGCGTCCCCGGTCGCACCGGTGACCAGCGGTACGTCGGCGGGCGCGACCTGCGCGAGGTCGCGGGCGATCGTCGGCAGGTCTTCGCCCAGCACGTCGGTGTGCTCGTGGCTCACGGACGTGACCGCTGCCGCGACCGGGTCGACGACGCTCGTGGCGTCGTAGCGCCCGCCGATGCCGACCTCGAGCACCGCGACGTCGACCTCACGCCGGGCGAAATGCCACAGAGCGAGCCCGGTGAACGCCTCGAAGAACGTCGGCTCGGTGCCGTCCGGTGCGGCCGCGACCGCGTCCGCCCACTTGTCGGCGACGAATCGGGCGATCTCCCGCTCCGGGATCCGTCGCCCGTTCACCCGGATCCGGTCCCGGAGGTCGTTCAGGTCGGGTGAGGTGTACAGCCCGACGTCGGCGCCAGCCTCCCGGAGAACGCGGGCCAGGACGCGCGCGGTGCTGCCCTTGCCGTTCGAGCCGGCGACCTGCACGGCCGGGACCGCCGTTTGGGGGTCGCCGAGTCGCGCCAGCAGGGAGGCGGTCGCATCCGTCCCCAGGTCGGGGCGAAGATGCGGCAGTTCCTCCAGGGCGGCGACCGCCTCGTGGTACTCCATACGGGAGCGGTCCGTGCGGTCGCCAGTAAAGACTCCGCCGCGCGGCCGTTCCACCGAGCCGGAGCACAACGTGTCAGTTATATGGTTTGTGTGGCTTCGATTCGGTCGTCGTACGGAACGATCGGGGACGGATCATCGGGGTGACGTCACGTATGGATCCGATCGAGCCGGAATCGGTGCGTTTCGAACGCGCCGGTAACTATGACTGCTGATATTTCTGATATGTATGGGAAGTTCTGATACGTATGGGAAGTATTGATAACGCGGACGCCGGAACGATTCGAACACGATGGCACCTGACACGGACGCCGAGGACGACGCGTCGTTTCCGACCGACTACGAGATCGCCGACGCGGCCGAGACCGAACACATCGCCGACGTCGTCGAACCGTTCGGGCTCGACCGGGAGGATCTCGAGCTCCACGGGGAGGACAAAGCGAAGGTACGCCTTGACGCGATCGAGGAGACCGTCGCCGAGCACGACGCGGACGGCAAGCTCGTGCTCGTCACCGGTATGACGCCGACGCCGCTCGGGGAGGGCAAGACCGTCACGACGGTCGGGCTCGGACAGGCCTTCAACCGGATCGGCACGGACGCGCTGGTGGCGATCCGCGAGCCCTCGCTCGGACCGGTCTTCGGCGTCAAGGGCGGCGCCGCCGGCGGCGGGTACTCGCAGGTGCTCCCGATGGAGGACATCAACCTCCACTTCACCGGCGACCTCCACGCGCTCACGGCCGCACACAACCTCATCTCGACGATGCTTGACAACCACATCAAGCAGGGCAACGAGCTCGACGTCGCGGTCAACTGGGTCAACTGGCCGCGTGCGATGGACATGAACGACCGCGTCCTGCGCGAGACGGTGATCGGCCTCGGCGGCGACGTGACCGGCGTCCCCCGCGAGGACGGGTTCATCCTCACGGCCGCCTCGGAGCTGATGGCCGTGTTGTGTCTGGCCGACAGCCTCGCGGACCTCAAGGAGCGCGTGGCCCGGATCATCGTCGCCTACGACGGCGACGGCGACCCGATCACCGTCGACGACATCGACGCCACGGGGGCGGTCACGATCCTCCTCAAGGACGCGATCAAGCCGAACGTCGTCCAGACGATCGAGGGAACGCCCGCGTTCGTTCACGGCGGCCCCTTCGCCAACATCGCCCACGGCACCAACTCCCTGATGGCCGACCGACTCGCCTCGCACCTCTCGGAGTACCTCGTGACCGAGGCGGGCTTCGGGTCCGACCTCGGCGCCGAGAAGTTCATGAACATCGTCTGCCGGTTCGGCGACATGGAGCCGGACGCGGTCACCCTCGTGGCCTCCGTCCGGGCGCTGAAGTATCACGGACAGGATATGTGGCCGCCCGAACTCGACGAGCTCGAGGACGAGGACGTCGCGGCGGTCGAGCGCGGCTTCGAGAACCTCGACAAACACGTTCGGAACCTCCAGCAGTTCGGCGTCCCGGTCGTCGTGGCGATAAACCGGTTCCCCGGCGACACCGACGCCGAGGTACAGGCGGTGATCGACCACTGCGAGGAGGATCTGGGGGTCCGCGTCTCGGAGTCGACCGTCTTCAGCGACGGCGGCGCGGGCGGGGAGGACCTCGCCGAGAAGCTCGTGGACGCGGCCGAGTCGGACTCCGAGTTCGAGTACCTCTATGAGGCCGATGTCCCGATCACGGAGAAGATCGAGACCATCGCCACGGAGATCTACGGTGCCGACGGCGTGGAGTACCACGGTGACGCCGAGGAGGACATCGAACGACTCACCGACCTCGGGTTCGACGACATGCCGGTCTGTATGTCCAAGACGTTCCACTCGCTCAGCGACGACCCGAGCCGCAAGGGTGCGCCCGAGGACTGGACCCTGGAGGTGACGGAGGTCTATCCGTCGACCGGCGCCGGGTTCCTCGTCGTGCTCACCGGCGACGTCCTCACGCTGCCCGGCCTGCCGGCCGAGCCCGCGGCCGCCGGCATGGACATCGACGAGGACGGCACGATCTCGGGGCTGTTCTGAGCCAGGCGGCCGCGACCGGGCGATCGTCTCCCGCGTCAGTCCGAATCCGAACGGTTCGGGTCGTCGGCGGTCTCGAGCGCGTCCTCGAGCTCCGCGACCGTTCCCTCGAGCGACTCGACCCGGTTCCGGAGGGTCTCGTTCTCGCGGGCGAGGCGCGTGAGCGCGTCGTCGATCCGCGCCAGTTCGTCGGTGATCTCGATGAAGGCGAAGCCGGCACCGAGCCCGATGAGCAGGCCGATGACGCCCGCCGAGAGGAAACCGGCGGCCGCGGCGACGAGGAGAACGACCGCGTCGATCACGTCCTGACCGTCGATCGGAACCCCGATCAGGGGGAGGGCGAGGGACATAGCGCGTTGGCCTCCATCGCGCACTCCCTTAAAAACCGTGTCGAGTGGGTTCCGCTCCGCTCGTCGTTGCCCCCTCGCTGACGACGGTCACCCGACGATCGTCGTCGCGCGATCAGCTCGCGTCGGCGACGACCTCGATCTCCAGGGCTGCTCCCTTCGGAACGGCACCGACCTCGACCGCGCTTCGGGCCGGTGGCTCCTCCTCGAAGTGGGCGCCGTAAGTCTCGTTCATCTCCTCGAAGTCGTCGATGTCGCCGAGGTAGATCGTCGTCTTGAGCACGTCCTCGAGGCCGAGTCCCTCGGACTCGAGGATCGCCTCGACGTTGGCGAGACAGCGCTCGGTCTGGACCGAGACCGGCTCGTCGTCCAACAGCTCGCCATCCGACGTCAGGGGGAGCTGGCCGGCCGTGAACAGGAGGTCGCCGTTCGTCGTCGCCTGGCTATACGCGCCGACCGCGGCGGCGGCGTCGTCGGTGCTGACGAGTCGCTTCATACGCTCCCGGATCGAACCTCCCGGTGCAAATACGTACCGTTCGCTCGCCGCGAGCCCGCCCCACGCTCGATGGAAATCCACAACCTATCAATATGTTATTATTTCGTTGAACGACGGTTTTCAACGTTCGATTCGACGGAGGATGGACAAATATCGACGGACTGCAACGTGTTCGTCTGGGATTTCGGAGCGAACCGACGCGATGGCGTAAACCCTTATAAGTCGCTGTTGAAAACACGTTGACAGTGTCGAGTTTCCACAACGGGCCGTCGTCCGGGATGTCGATCGACCCGTTCGGCGAGGCGGGGATCGAGGCCGTTCACGAGGCGTCGATCCGCGTCCTCGAGGAGCTCGGCATCCAACTGGACCACGAGCGGGCCCGTGCGATGCTGCGCGACCACGGGGCCGCGGTCACCGCGGACGACGTCGTCCGGATCCCGCGGGATCTCGTGGCCGAGGCGGTCGAGCAAGCGCCGGCATCGTTCACGCTCCACGCCCGGAACCCGGACCACGACGTCGTCGTGGGCGGCGAGGGACCGCCGGTCCGGGCTCCGAGCTACGGTCCCGCGACGATCCACACGGCGGCCGACGGGCGACGCGACGCCCGCCTCGCCGACTACGAACGGCTCACGCGGCTCGCGCAGGCGACCGACGTCATCACCTGTGCGGGGTATCACCTCTGTCAACCCGCCGACGTCGACCGCAGCGATCGCCACCTCGCGATGCTCGAGCGGTCGCTGACGCTGTCGGACAAGCCCGTTCTCGGGCCGACGTACGGCGCCGAGCGTGCCCGCGAGGGGCTCGAACTCGTGGGGATCGCGACCGACGATCCGGACCTGTCGCGACCGGTGGTCGCCGGGCTGATCAACACGGTGCCGCCGCGACGCATCGGGACGGATATGCTCGCGGGGTTGTTGGCCTACGCGGACCGTCGACAGCCGCTCGTGGTCTCCTCGTTCACGATGGCCGGTGCCTCCGGCCCGCCGACGCTGGCGGCCGCGATGGCGCAGGCGAACGCGGAGAACCTCGCGGCGATCACGCTGGCGCAGCTGGTGGCACCGGGAACGCCGGTCGTCTACGGCGTTCCGTCGGCGGTCGTCGACGACCGGTACGGATCGCTGTCGATCGGCGGCCCCGAGTCCGCGCTGTTCGCCGCCTTTGCCGGCCGGATGGCGGCCCGTTACGGGCTGCCCTCCCGCGGCGGCGGAAGCCTCTCGGACGCCAAGCGGGTCGGCCACCAGAGCGGCTTCGAGTCGACCCTCGTCGGCGCCGCAACCGCGCTCGGCGGGGTCGACTTCGTCCTCAACGCGGCGGGCATCCTCGAGTCCTACTCGGCCGTCTCCCCGGAGAAGTTCGTCCTCGATTGCGAGACGATCCGGGCGATCGACCGGCTTCGAGAGGGGATCAGAGTCGACGCGGAGACGCTCTCGCTCGACCGGCTCGCCGCGGTCGAGCCCGGGGGACACTTCCTTGAGGACCTCGAGCCCGAGTCGGCGGCGAATCCGCGATTTCATCGGTCCGCCGTCGTCGACAAGCGGTCCCACGAGGCGTGGGCCGACGACGGGGCGCGGACGGCGTTCGAGTCCGCGACCGATCGGGTCCGGACGCTGCAGGAGTCCTACGACCGGCCCCCGATGAACGAGGAAATCGCCCGCGACGTGGCGGCGTACGTCGACGACCGGACGGATCTGGAGCCGATCGCGGCGACCGACGGCGAGCGAACGGAACGGTGACCGATGGCGAACCAACAGAACGGTAACCGACGGCGAGCGGACGAGACGGTAACCGGCTGATCGACGATCCGGATTCCGATGCGTGTGCTTATATACGACGATCACTAACCTCACGTCAATGGACTCCGCGGTGTTGCTCGATCTCCTCGGCAACGAGAACCGTCGACGCATCCTCCGCCTGCTTTCGAAGAAGTCCTGTTACGTGACGGAGATCTCCGAATATCTGGGCGTCAGCCCGAAGGCCGTGATCGACCACCTCCGGAAGCTGGAGGAGGCCGGCCTCATCGAGTCGACGACCGACGAGAAACGCCGCAAGTACTTCCACATCTCCCGCAGCCTCCGGCTCGAGGTCAACGTCTCACCGTACGGGTTCGGCGCCAAGAGCGCCTATCCGGCGAGCCCCGGGCTGGACATGTCGGGCCGGTGTCCCCACCTCTCGATCGAGATCGATCCCACGGAGCCGGCGGCGTCGGAGGACGGAGCGACGGATCCCACGACCATCGAGGAGTCGGCCGACTTGGCCGACCTCGCGATGGAATACGACCGGCTTCGGGATCTCGACCGGGAACTCTCGCTGGCACAACGATGGGTTCACGGCCGGATCGAGGCCGTTCTCTCGCGGATCGACGACCGGTTCGGTCTCGATGCCGACAGCCAGTTCTACGTCGAGGTCATCGCTGCGGTGATCGAGACCGACGGGACGCCGGAGGCGGTCGCTTCCGAGGTCGGGACCTCGACGGACGTGATCGACGACGTCCTCTCCCGGCTCCACGGCGCCGGGCTGCTCTCGCGTGACGGCGATCGGTTCTCGGTTCGGTGATCGCTCCGTCCGGTGCTCACTCCGTCCGGTGATCGATCACGCGCCGATATCGCGTGTGAGTCCGTCGCGGAGATCGCGGCCGAAGTAGTACCCGCCGATCGACAGGACTGCGCCGAGAACCGCACCGAATCCGGCCACGCCGACGCCGTACTCCCCCAGAAATCGGACCCCGACCGGGAGAAACCCGACGGTGAGGAGCCCGAGAAGGGCCGTGGCCGCGCCGATGAGGAGCCCAGCCAGCCCCGTCTCCAGGTACCGTCGGTCGGCGAGGACCGCGCCGAGCAGGAACGCCGTGCCGGCGATCCCGACCGCCCGGCCCAGCGTCCCGCCGACGATCGGAACCATCCCTCCGAGGAACCCGCCGACCGCAAGGGCGAGCGCGGCGACCGCGAAGGCACGCACGCCGAACAGCCGGCCGCGCATTCCGATCCGGGACCGGCCGCCCGCCGTCCCCCGTTCGTCGGTGCCCTCGGCTGGCGGATCGACGTCGATGGAGGTATCCATACGTCCGGTTCGGCCGGTATCGTCTTGGCTCTTGTGCCGGGCGAGCGGGTAGTGTTCAGATAAGCTGATTCCATGCGAAGGCGAACGATCTGAGCCACTCGTTTGCTGTTTCTGCGTCGGCGTTGCTGAAACAGTTTGAGAAACTGGTAGTTCTGCGTTTTACCTCACGAAAGACACGTTCAA